>NZ_JBYIRL010000014.1:0-191576 GCF_057708125.1 Actinacidiphila sp. bgisy145 | reverse complement strand
ATTGGGGCCCGGCCTCGGATGATGAATCCGAGGCCGGGCCTTTGTCATTTCCGGCCCTGGGGTAGAGTCGGCCCGCGACATCGGCACTGGGCCCCTCGGGATCGTAGCTGCCGGCAGCCAAACGTACACGCACAGACATCAGCAGGAGGGGCCCCGGTGGAGGTCCAGGAGACACGGGTGCAAACGGATCGGATCTTCACGATCCCCAACATCCTGAGTATGGCGCGCCTGGTCGGTGTTCCGGTGTTCCTGTGGCTGATTCTGTGGCCCGAGTTCGGCGGGCCGAAGGCCGACGGATGGGCACTCCTCGTGCTCGCCTTCAGCGGGGTGAGTGACTACCTCGACGGCAAGCTGGCCCGGCGCTGGAATCAGATCAGCGAACTGGGCCGGGTGCTGGACCCCGCGGCCGACCGCCTGTACGTGCTGTCCACCCTGGTGGGCCTGACCTGGCGCGGCATCCTGCCGCTGTGGCTCACCGTGCTGCTGCTGGCCCGGGAGGCCATGATGGCGGTGATGCTGCTGATTCTGCGGAGGCACCGCTACGGCCCACCCCAGGTGAACTTCATCGGGAAAGCGGCTACCTTCAACCTCATGTACGCCTTTCCGCTGCTGCTGTTGAGCGACGGCAGCGGGTGGGTCGCGAGCGTGGCGACTGTTTTCGGCTGGGCGTTCGCGGGTTGGGGTACAACCCTGTACTGGTGGGCAGGGTTCCTCTATGTGGTGCAGGTCCGGCGACTTGTCAGGACGGACGCCACGGCTGGCTGAGTCACGAGGAGGACGTTTCCATATGAAGGCGGTTGTAATGGCCGGCGGCGAGGGCACACGCCTTCGCCCCATGACGTCGAGTATGCCGAAACCGCTGCTGCCGGTGGTGAATCGCCCCATCATGCAGCACGTTCTCAATCTGCTCAAGCGGCACGGGCTCACCGAGACAGTGGTCACCGTCCAGTTCCTGGCGTCCCTGGTGAAGAACTACTTCGGGGACGGCGAGGAATTGGGCATGGAGCTCTCCTACGCCAACGAGGAAAAGCCACTGGGAACGGCGGGCAGCGTCAAGAACGCCGAGGAGGCGCTCAAGGACGACGCGTTCCTGGTGATCTCGGGAGACGCCCTGACGGATTTCGACCTGACCGAACTGATCGCGTTCCACAAGGAGAAGGGCGCCCTCGTCACGGTGTGCCTGACCCGGGTGCCGAATCCGCTGGAGTTCGGCATCACCATCATCGACGACGACGGCAAGGTCGAGCGCTTCCTGGAGAAGCCGACCTGGGGCCAGGTCTTCTCGGACACCGTCAACACCGGTATCTACGTGATGGAACCCGAGGTGTTCGACTACGTCGAGCCCGATGTTCCGGTGGACTGGTCCGGCGATGTCTTCCCGCAGCTGATGAAGGAGGGCAAGCCGGTCTACGGCTTCGTCGCCGAGGGCTACTGGGAGGACGTGGGTACCCACGAGAGCTATGTGAAGGCCCAGGCGGACGTGCTGGAGGGCAAGGTCGACGTCGACATCGACGGCTTCGAGATCTCGCCCGGCGTGTGGGTCGCCGAGGGTGCCGACGTGCACCCGGACGCGACGCTCCGCGGTCCGCTCTACATCGGCGACTATGCGAAGGTCGAGGCCGGCGCGGAGATCCGCGAGCACAGCGTCATCGGCTCCAACGTCGTGGTGAAGACCGGCGCGTTCCTGCACAAGGCGGTGATCGCCGACAACGTGTACGTCGGTCCGCAGACGAACCTGCGCGGCTGCGTCATCGGCAAGAACACCGACGTGATGCGGGCCGCGCGGATCGACGAGGGCGCGGTCATCGGCGACGAGTGCCTGATCGGCGAGGAGTCGATCATCGCGGGCACCGTACGGGTCTACCCGTTCAAGACCGTCGAGGCCGGCGCGTTCGTCAACACCTCGGTGATCTGGGAGTCCCGCGGGCAGGCGCACCTGTTCGGCGCGCGCGGCGTCTCCGGCATCCTGAACGTGGAGATCACCCCGGAGTTGGCGGTACGGCTGGCGGGCGCGTACGCGACGACGCTGAAGAAGGGCGCCACGGTCACCACGGCCCGTGACCACTCCCGCGGTGCCCGGGCGCTGAAGCGGGCGGTCATCTCGGCGCTCCAGGCGAGCGCGATCGACGTCCGCGACCTGGAGAACGTGCCGATGCCGGTGGCCCGGCAGCAGACCGCGCGCGGCAGTGCCGGCGGCATCATGATCAGAACCAGCCCCGGGCGCCCGGACTCGCTGGACATCATGTTCTTCGACGAGCGCGGCGCGGACCTGTCGGGTGCCGGGCAGCGCAAGCTGGACCGGGTGTTCTCGCGGCAGGAGTACCGCCGGGCGTTCCCCGGCGAGATCGGCGACCTGACCTTCCCCGCGACGGTCTTCGACTCGTACACCGGTGCGCTGCTGCGGGCGGTGGACACCACCGGGATCGCCGACGCCGGGCTGAAGGTCGTGGTGGACGCGGCCAACGGCAGCGCGGGTCTGGTGCTGCCGAGCCTGCTCGGCCGGCTGGGCGTGGACGCGCTGACCATCAACCCCGGGCTGGACGAGGCGCGGCCGACCGAGACCGAGCAGAGCCGTCGGGCCGGGCTGGTGCGGCTCGGTGAGATCGTCTCCTCGGCGCGTGCCGCGTTCGGGGTGCGCTTCGACCCGGTCGGCGAGCGGATGTCGCTGGTCGACGAGCGGGGCCGGATCGTGGAGGACGACCGGGCGCTGCTGGTGCTGCTCGACCTGGTGGCGGCGGAGCGGCGCAGCGGCCGGGTGGCGCTGCCGGTGACCACCACCCGGATCGCCGAGCAGGTCGCCGCCTACCACGGCACCCAGGTGACGTGGACGACGACGTCGCCGGACGACCTGACGCGGGTGGGCCGGGACGAGGGCACGATCTTCGGCGGTGACGGGCGCGGCGCTTACATGGTGCCCGAGTTCAGCAGTGTCTTCGACGGCACGGCGGCGTTCGTGCGGCTGATCGGCCTGGTGGCCAGGACGCAGCTCACGCTGAGCCAGATCGACGCCCGTATCCCCAAGGCGCACGTGCTCAAGCGGGACGTGCCGACGCCGTGGGCGGTGAAGGGCTCGGTGATGCGGCGGGTGGTCGAGGAGGCCGGCGACCGGTCGGTGGACACCACCGACGGGGTGCGGGTGGTGGAGTCCGACGGCCGGTGGGTGATGGTGCTGCCGGACCCGGCGGAGGCCGTCACGCACCTGTGGGCCGAGGGGCCGGACGACGCGTCCGCGCAGGCGCTGCTGGACGAGTGGTCCGAGGTGGTGGAGAGCGCCGGTCCGTGACCGGTTCCGAGGGTCCCTGGCGGGTACCGCGACCGGTCGGCAGGTGACCGGTACGTGATCGGCGGGTGAGCGGCAACCGGTCGGCTTCCGGCAGCATTGCGGTCGGAATGCCGACCGGGGCCGACCCGAACCGGTCGCGCGGTGTGAACGGCGCGTCGGCGGGGGCCCGTTCGAAAGTGGGCGCCGCGACGTGCGACGATGTGCGGCATGCCGCAGCAGCAACCCGATCGGAGTAACCCCGTGCCCGGGGCCGCCCCGCGACGCCTCGACGCGTCGATGTCGCTGCTGACGAACATCATCGAGCACAGCCTCGACGACGGGTACGCGCAGGCCGCGGCCCGGCGCGGGCAGGTCGGCACGTCGCGGCTGCCGAAGGCGCTGGGCGGGAAGTTGGGGCTGGCGGCCGGTCTGGTGCTGGCCGCGCTGGTGGTGACGCTCGGTGCCGCGCAGGCGCGGGTGTCGGCGCCCACGGTCGCCAAGGAGCGGCAGAACCTCATCGACCGTATCCGGACCGAGACCAAGAGCACCGACGGGTTGCAGCAGAACGTCGACGCGCTGCGTGCCACCGTCTCCGCGGAGCAGCAGGCCGCGTTGAAGCGGAAGGGCGACGGCGGGGAGCGGCTGGTCGAACTGCTCGCCGCCGCCACGCCGGTGCACGGTCCGGGGGTGAAGCTGGTCGTCAACGACGCCGAGGAAGCCTCTGAAGGGGGCACCGGCGGCCCGCGGGAGAGCAGTGGCTTCTCCGACACCGGGCGGGTCCGCGACCGCGACATGCAGCACGTGGTCAACGGGCTGTGGGACTCGGGCGCCGAGGCGATCTCGGTCAACGGCGAGCGGCTGACGGCGCTGTCGGCGATCCGGGCCGCCGGGGACGCCATACTGGTCGACAACAAGCCGCTGGTGCCGCCGTACACGGTGCTGGCGATCGGGGACGGGAAGCGGTTGGGCACGGCGTTCCAGCACAGCGCGGACGGGGACTACCTGCACGTGCTGGTGGCGAACTACGGCATCAGATCGAGCCTGAGCGTGCAGGGGGACGTACACCTGCCCGCCGCGCCCTCGCTGATCCTGCGGTACGCCACACCGGGCGCGTCCACGACGCCGCCGAAGACGCCGTCCAACGGGAAGGGTTGACGAAGTGATCGCCGTACTTGGCCTCGTCGTGGGGGTCGTGGTCGGGCTGGTGGTGCGCCCGGTGGTGCCCTCGGGTGTCGAGCCGTACCTGCCGATCGCCGTCGTGGCCGCGCTCGACGCCGTCTTCGGCGGGCTGCGTGCCATGCTGGACGGCATCTTCGACGACAAGGTCTTCGTGGTCTCCTTCCTGTCCAACGTGGTGGTGGCGGCGCTGATCGTCTTCCTGGGCGACAAGCTCGGGGTCGGCGCGCAGCTGTCGACCGGTGTGGTGGTCGTCCTCGGCATCCGGATCTTCTCCAACGCCGCCGCGATCCGCCGGCACGTCTTCCGGGCGTGAGGTCCGGATGAGCGACGAGCAGGAGAACCAGGAGAACAACGGGGACTGCGGCGTGCAGCCGGGTGCGGGGGAGCAGGAGCGGGAGAAGCCGGCCGCCGCACCGGGGAGCGGGCGGCAGCGCCTGCTGGCCGGGCTGTGGCCGCCGCGGCTGACCCGCGCCCAACTCATCGTCGCGGTGCTGCTGTTCGTGCTGGGGCTGGGGCTGGCCATCCAGGTGCGCACCACCAGCGACGACAACAGCACGCTGCGCGGGGCGCGCCAGGAGGACCTGGTCCGCATCCTGACCGAGCTGGACAACCGCGGCCAGCGGCTCCAGGACGAGAAGCGCGGACTGGAGAACCAGCGCAGCGAGTTGGAGACCAGTTCCGACCAGGCCGCCGAGGCGCTCAAGCAGACGCAGGAGAAGGCGCGGGAACTCGGTGTGCTGGCCGGTACGGTGGCGGCTCAGGGCCCGGGGATCACCCTGACGGTCAGGGACCCGCACGGCCAGGTCGAGGCCGACTCGCTGCTGGACACCGTCCAGGAGCTGCGTGCGGCCGGCGCGGAGGCGATCCAGGTCAACAACGTACGTGTCGTCAGCGACACTTACTTCACCGACGGCACCGACAGTGTGCTGGTCGACGGGCACCAATTGGCCCAGCCGTACGTCTTCAAAGTCATCGGCAACCCACCGGACCTCGAGCCGGCGCTGAACATCCCCGGAGGGGTGGTGCAGACGCTGGAGAAGGAGCAGGCGAGTGCTGATGTGGTCAGGTCGCAGAAGATCGTCGTGGACGCCTTGCGGCCGTCGAAGCAGCCTGACTACGCTCGGTCATCCCAGTGAGGATGGGGTCGGGGATCTGGCCGGGTGCTGAGTGGTGGAAACTGTGAGTAGTGAGAGTTCGTCCTGCCCCACGGGCGGGTCTGCTTCTTTCAAGGGGAATCGCCCGTGAAGTTGTTTGGGAAGTTGTTCGGCAAGAGCGCCCGCCAGTCGGGTGACCCGGCCACGGCACGCCACCGTGCGCCGCGCAGCGGGGCGGAGGACGTCGGCCAGCCGGCCGAGCGTCCGCTGTTCCGCGCGGACCCGTCGCAGGAGGGCGGCGGGTTTTCGGCTGCGCCCGGCGTGGCGCCTGTTGACCCCGGTTCGGCCCCGCGCATAGGTTTCGGGGAATCGTCGGCCTCGGACACGGGTGGTGAGCACGGCGTGCTGGTCTGCGGCAGGTGCGGGCACCAGAACGCGGCGGCGAGCCGGTTCTGCAACAACTGCGGCGCTCCGTTGCGCGGCGGGCAGGCCGCGGCGCCCTTCGAGCGGCCCTCGGAGACCACGTCGACGATCTCGATCTCCAGCATCGAGGCGTACGAGGCGGAGGCGACGGGGCAGACCCCGATGCCGTCGCTCTCCCCGGAGGCGCAGGCGGCCGTGGCGGCGCTGCCGCCGGGTTCGGCCCTGCTGGTGGTGCGGCGCGGACCGAACTCCGGCAGCCGCTTCCTGCTGGACGGTGAGCTGACCACCGCCGGCCGGCACCCGCAGAGCGACATCTTCCTGGACGACGTGACGGTCTCGCGCCGCCATGTGGAGTTCCGGCGCGGCGCCGACGGCGTGTTCACCGTCTCCGACGTCGGCAGCCTCAACGGCACCTACGTCAACCGGGAGCGGATCGACGCGGTGCAGCTGTCCAACGGGGACGAGGTGCAGATCGGCAAGTACCGGCTGGTCTTCTACGCGAGCCAGGCGGGTGTCTGACCCTCCCGCCGCACGGTCCCAGGGAAGGTGTGCATGCCGAGAACGTCAGGCGGTGCCGGTGACGGCACCGCCGCCGTCTCCGCCGGGGACGACGGCGCCCTGCTGAGCATCGGCGCGGTGCTCTCCCGGTTGCAGGACGAGTTCCCCGAGGTCACCATCTCCAAGATCCGCTTCCTGGAGGCGGAGGGGCTGGTGGAGCCGCAGCGCACCCCCTCGGGGTACCGGAAGTTCAACGGGGCGGATGTCGACCGCCTGGCGTACGTCCTGCGGGTGCAGCGCGACCACTACCTGCCGCTGCGGGTGATTCGGGAGCACCTGGACGCCATGGACCGGGGCGAGCCGGTCGCGCTGCCCGGCCCGGGTGAGTCGCGTGAGGCGCTGGAGGGCTCCCTGGAGCCCGAGGAGCCCGCGCGGATGCGGATCGGCCGGGACGAGCTGCTGGCCGCCACGGGGGCCGACGGCGACGCGCTCGCGGAGTGGGAGTCGTACGGGCTGATCGCGGCGGACTCCCGGGGCGGTTACGACGCCGACGCGGTGAACGTGGCCCGGCTGATCGTGGACCTCGGCCGGTTCGGGCTGGAGCCGCGCCATCTGCGCGCGGTGAAGGCGGCCGCCGAGCGGGAGGCGGGCCTGGTCGAGCAGGTGGTGGCGCCGTTGCGGCTGCACCGCAACCCGCAGACGCGGCTGCACGCGGAGGCGACCGCCCGGGAACTGGCCACGCTGTCGGTGCGGCTGCACGCGGCGATGGTGCAGTCGGCGCTGCGGGTCCGGCTGGACTGACCCTCCGGCGGCCGACCGGCACCGGATTTCGGCCGGATCGCGGCCGGAAGTGCCGCCCGGGGCGGCCGGCAGGGGGAGAGCCGCCGGGCGGAGGGGGCTCCGGATGGCTTTCGGGCCGCGCCCGGGGCCTGCCCGACTACCCAAACCCCGCGGGCACGGCCTAGGGTTGCTGTGTGAACGAGCTCGACGTTGTGGGTGTCCGGGTCGAAATGCCCTCCAACCAACCGATCGTGCTCCTGCGTGAAGTAGGAGGCGACCGGTACCTGCCCATCTGGATCGGGCCGGGAGAGGCGACGGCCATCGCATTCGCGCAGCAGGGCATGACCCCTGCGCGACCGCTGACTCACGACCTCTTCAAGGACGTGCTCGAGGCGGTGGGACAGACGCTGACGGAGGTGCGTATCACCGACCTGAGGGACGGCGTGTTCTACGCGGAGCTGGTCTTCGCCGGCGGGGTCGAGGTCAGTGCCCGCCCGTCCGACGCCATAGCGCTCGCCCTGCGCACCGGTACGCCGATCTACGGCAGCGAAGGTGTGCTGGACGACGCGGGGATCGCGATCCCGGACGAGCAGGAGGACGAGGTCGAGAAGTTCCGCGAGTTCCTCGACCAGATCTCGCCCGAGGACTTCGGGACCAGCAACCAGTAGGCCCGGACGTCGCCGCCGTGCGGCGGTGGGCCCGGCTCGCGGGCCGGGCCGCTGCGGGCTGCCCGGATGGGGGCAATATTGCCGCCGCGGGGGCATTCGGAACTGGGTTCCCGCTGTGCAATCAGATCAAACCACTCCTGGGGTGAATTTCACTCGGCGTGCCGAGCGTGGCGATCGTTGACGCACGTGTGACGACTGCCTACCGTCAGAGGGAAAGTCCGGTGGCACGTGCACGCGGCCAGTGGACGCGAAGGGGACGGAGGGCGTCGTGAGAAGTACCGGCGACGGTTTGGCGACCGGCGGCCCGTATCCGGCCCGGGGGACACTGGCTCCCGCGGCGGTGGGCGCCGACGGCGGCCCGCCGGCTGAGACGCCGCCCGAGCAGGTCGGCTACCGGGGCCCTGCGGCCTGCGCCGCGACGGGCATCACCTACCGCCAGCTCGACTACTGGGCCCGGACCGGCCTCGTCGAGCCCAGCGTGCGCCCGGCCTACGGCTCGGGCACCCAGCGGCTGTACGGCTTCTCCGACGTGGTCGTGCTCAAGATCGTCAAGCGGCTGCTGGACACCGGCGTCTCCTTGCAGAACATCCGCACCGCCGTCCAGCACCTGCGCTCGGTCGGCCCGGGCGAGCTGGCCCGGATGACCCTGATGAGCGACGGCGCGACCGTCTACGAGTGCACCTCGCCCGACGAGGTGGTGCAGCTCCTCCAGGGCGGCCAGGGCATCTTCGGGATCGCCGTCGGCGTCGTGTGGCGCGACGTCGAGAGCGCGCTGTCGCAGATGCACGGCGAGCGCGTGGACACCGGCGAGACCCTGATCGGCCACAATCCGGCCGACGAGCTGGCCCGGCGCCGCAACAAGGCGGTCTGAGCCCCCGGCCGCAGGTGCCTCCGGCCCGTGACAGGCCGGCCCCCAAGGCCCGGCCCCGCAAAGGCCCGGCCGGTAAAGCCCGGCCGATAAAGCCCCGCCCCGTAAGGACCTGGCCCCACCCGTACGCCCCGGCCGCGACCCGCCGTCGCCGTACACCTGTACGGCTGCTGTCGGTGGGATGCGGGAGGCTTGGGGGTGTGAGAAGTGCGCCGACGATCCTGCACCTGGACATGGACGCGTTCTTCGCCGCGGTCGAGCAGGCGTCCAAGCCGAGCCTGCGGGGCAAGCCGGTGGTGGTCGGCGGCCTGGGACCCCGCGGCGTGGTGTCGACCGCGTCCTACGAGGCACGTGTGCACGGCGTCCACTCCGCCATGGCGATGGCCCACGCCCGCCGACTGGCCCCGAACGCGGCCTACCTCGTGCCGAGGTTCGGCCTCTACCGGCAGATCAGCGAGATCGTCATGGGCCTGCTGCGCGAGGCGTCACCGCTGATAGAGCCGCTGAGCGTGGACGAGGCGTTCCTCGACCTGGAAGCCGGCGCCTACGCCGACGACCCGCGGGCCGTGGCGCGCGGGCTGCGCGCCGACATCAAGGCCGCCACCGGCCTGACCGCCTCGGTCGGGCTGGCCGGCTCCAAGCTGCTGGCGAAGATCGCCTCGGAGCAGGCCAAGCCGGACGGCCTGGTCGTGGTCGAGCCGGGCACCGAGCGGGCGCTGCTGGACCCGATGCCGGTGCGCACCCTGCCCGGCGTCGGCCCGGCCACCGCCGAGCACCTGCGCCGGGCCGGCATCCTCACCGTCGCCGAGATCGCCCAGGCGGGCGAGGCGGAGCTGGTGCGGCTGCTCGGCAAGGCCCACGGCGCGGGCCTGCACGCCATGGCCGCCGGCGTCGACAACCGCCCCGTGGTCGCCGACCGCGACGTCAAGTCCATCTCCGTCGAGGACACCTTCGACAGCGACCTCACCGACCGCGCCCATGTGCGGTACGAGATCGACCGGCTCGCCGAGCGCTGCGTGCAGCGGCTGCGCGGCGCGGGCCGCTCCGGCCGCACCGTCGTGGTGAAGGTCCGGCGGTACGACTTCTCCACCCTCACCCGCTCCGAGACGCTGCGCGCCCCCACCGACGACCCGGCCGTCGTCCGCGAGACCGCCCGCCGGCTGGTGGAGGCCGTGGACACCACCGGCGGGGTGCGGCTGCTCGGGGTGGGCGTGGCGGGGCTGGCCGACTTCACGCAGGAGGACCTGTTCGCGCAGGCCGAGGGCGAGCGCGCGCTGCACGGCGGCCCCGAGCCGGACGCTCCCGAGCCGCTGCCCAGCAGCCCGCCGCCCGCGGCCGAACGGGCCGACCGCTGGATGCCCGGCCATGACGTCACCCACGACAGCTACGGCGCCGGATGGGTGCAGGGCAGCGGCGTCGGCCGGGTGACGGTCCGCTTCGAGGTGCCCACCGACACCGTGCCCGGCCGGGTGCGCACCTTCCCCGTGGACGACCCGGCACTGCGCCGCAGCGACCCGCTGCCGCTGGCCGCCCAGCAGGCTCACTCCTCGTCGGCCAGCTCCCCGAAGTCCCCGGACGGCGCCGGCTCGGCCGCCGAGCGCGGCACGTCCATCCCGTAGTGGTGGTAGAGCTGCAACTCCTGCTCGGGCGACAGGTGCCGGCCCACCCCGAAGTCCGGGGCGTCCTTGATCAGCGCCTTCTCGTACGGCACCCGCAGCTTGTCGCCGTCCAGCTCGCTCGGGCCGAGCGGCACGAAGGCGTCCCGGGTGAACAGGCCGGTGCGCACCGCGGCCCACTCCGGTGTGCCGGTCGCGTCGTCGAGGTAGACCTCGTCCACCGTGCCGATCCTCGTCCCGTCACGGTCGAAGGCGCGGCGGCCGATCAGGCTGCGCGGATCGATGTCGGTCTGCACGGTCCCTCCAACCAGTCCAACCAACCCCAGGCCGCCGCCGTACGGCGGCCGCTGGTACCTACCCAAGGCCACAACCGGGGCGGTGTCGACTCGGCACCTGTTCCGACCCCTGTTCGGAACGCGCTGGTAGGCTGGACAGCGGCCGTCGACCCCGTGCGGGAGAGTCCTCCGAGAACCCCGCCTGGCGGCGGTTGGCGGAGGGCGCCGAAGGAGCAAATCCTCCCCGGAAACTCTCAGGCATCCGTACCGCTCGGGTGAGGTCACTCTGGAAAGCAGGACCTGTCCCGGAAGCAGAGCGGCCGCCGGGACGCGTCCTCACCGACGGTGAAAGCCGCCCTGTGGGCCGGGGCGGTGAAGCTCTCAGGTTGTGATGACAGAGGGGGAGGCCGTACGGGTGCCCTGGCGGCACCCCCCGAAGGTCGTCACGGACCAGGAGGCCCCCGAAGATGAGTGACCGCCGAACCACCCTCGCCGAGCTGGAAGCAGGCCGGCCCTTCGCCCGCCGCCACATCGGTCCCGACGTCGAGGCGCAGGCCAAGATGCTCGCCCAGGTCGGCTACGGCTCGCTGGACGAACTGACCGCCGCGGCCGTCCCCGACACCATCAAGAGCACCGAGGCGCTCGCCCTGCCGGCCGCCGTCACCGAGGCCGAGGCGCTCGCCGAGCTGCGCGCGCTCGCCGACCGCAACCAGGTGCTCACCCCGATGATCGGCCTGGGCTACTACGGCACCTTCACCCCGCCGGTCATCCTGCGCAACGTGCTGGAGAACCCCGCCTGGTACACCGCCTACACCCCTTACCAGCCGGAGATCTCCCAGGGCCGCCTCGAAGCGCTGCTGAACTTCCAGACCGTCGTCGCCGACCTCACCGGCCTGCCCACCTCCGGGGCCTCCCTGCTGGACGAGGGCACCGCGGCCGCCGAGGCGATGGCGCTGTCCCGCCGGGTCGGCAAGGTCAAGAACGGCGTCTTCCTGGTCGACGCCGACACCTTCCCGCAGACCCTGGCGGTGATCCGGACCCGGGCCGAACCGACCGGCGTCGAGGTCGTCACCGCCGACCTGTCCGCCGGCATCCCCGCCGACGTCGCCGAGCGCGGCGTGACCGGTGTGCTGCTCCAGTACCCGGGCGCCTCGGGCGCCGTCCGCGACCTGCGGCCGGTGATCGAGCAGGCGCACGAGCTGGGCGCGATCGTCACCGTGGCCGCCGACCTGCTGGCGCTGACCCTGCTCACCCCGCCCGGCGAGCTCGGCGCGGACATCGCGGTCGGCACCACCCAGCGCTTCGGCGTCCCCATGGGCTTCGGCGGCCCGCACGCCGGCTACATGGCCGTCCGCGACGCCTATGCCCGCAACCTGCCCGGCCGCCTGGTGGGCGTGTCGGTCGACGCCGACGGCGACACCGCCTTCCGGCTCGCCCTCCAGACCCGCGAGCAGCACATCCGCCGGGAGAAGGCCACCAGCAACATCTGCACCGCGCAGGTGCTGCTCGCCGTGATGGCCGGCATGTACGCCGTCTACCACGGCCCCGACGGGCTGGCCGCCATCGCGCGCCGCACCCACCGCTACGCCGCGGTGCTCGCCGCGGGCCTGCGCGCGGCCGGCGTGGAGGTCGTCGAGGACGCGTTCTTCGACACCCTGACCGCCCGGGTGCCGGGCCGGGCCGCCGACGTGGTGGCCGCCGCCCGCGCCGCGGGCGTCAACCTGCGGCAGACCGACGCCGACCACGTCGGCATCGCCTGCGACGAGACCACCGACCGCGCCGCGCTGACCTCGGTGCTCGCCGCGTTCGGCGCGGACACCGAGGACACCGCCGACCTCGACGCCCTCGACGCGGCCACCGCCGACGCGCTGCCGGCCGCGCTGCTGCGCACCGGCGACTACCTCACCCACCCCGTCTTCCACCGGCACCGCAGCGAGACCTCGATGCTGCGCTACCTGCGCCGGCTCGCCGACCGCGACTACGCCCTGGACCGCGGCATGATCCCGCTGGGCTCGTGCACCATGAAGCTCAACGCGACCACCGAGATGGAGCCGGTCACCTGGCCGGAGTTCGGCGCGCTGCACCCCTTCGCGCCCGCCGACCAGGCCGAGGGCTACCTCAGCCTGATCCACGGCCTGGAGGACCAGCTCGCCGCGATCACCGGCTACGACAAGGTCAGCCTCCAGCCCAACGCCGGGTCGCAGGGCGAACTGGCCGGGCTGCTCGCGGTCCGCGCCTACCACCGCGCGGCCGGCGACCTGGACCGCACGGTCTGCCTGATCCCGTCCTCCGCGCACGGCACCAACGCCGCGAGCGCGGTGATGGCCGGGATGAGCGTGGTCGTCGTCAAGACCGGCCAGGACGGCGACGTGGACGTCGACGACCTGCGGGCGAAGATCGAGCAGCACCGCGACCGGCTCGCCGTGCTGATGGTCACCTACCCCTCCACGCACGGCGTGTTCGAGGAGCACATCACCGACATCTGCGCGGCCGTGCACGACGCGGGCGGCCAGGTCTACGTGGACGGCGCCAACCTCAACGCGCTGGTCGGGCTCGCCCGCCCGGGCCGCTTCGGCGCCGACGTCTCCCACCTGAACCTGCACAAGACGTTCTGCATCCCGCACGGCGGCGGCGGACCCGGCGTCGGCCCGGTCGCGGTCCGCGCCCACCTCGCCCCGCACCTGCCCAACCACCCGCTCCAGCCGCAGGCGGGCCCGGCCACCGGCGTCGGCCCGGTCTCCGCCGCGCCGTGGGGCTCGGCGGGCATCCTGCCGATCTCCTGGACGTACGTCCGGCTGATGGGCGCCGAGGGCCTCAGGCAGGCCACCCAGATCGCCGTACTGAGCGCCAACTACGTCGCCAAGCGGCTGGAGGCGCACTACCCGGTGCTCTACACCGGCCCCGGCGGCCTGGTCGCCCACGAGTGCATCATCGACCTGCGGCAGCTGACCAAGGACACCGGCGTCAGCGTCGACGACGTCGCCAAGCGGCTCATCGACTACGGCTTCCACGCCCCGACGATGTCCTTCCCGGTGGCCGGCACCCTGATGATCGAGCCCACCGAGAGCGAGGACCTCGCCGAACTCGACCGGTTCTGCGAGGCGATGATCGCGATCCGCGGCGAGATCGACCGGGTCGGCGCGGGGGAGTGGCCCGCCGACGACAACCCGCTGCGCTCCGCCCCGCACACCGCGGCCGCCCTCGGCGGCGACTGGCAGCACCCCTACAGCCGCCAGGAGGCCGTCTTCCCCGCCGGCGTGCACCCCGCGGACAAGTACTGGCCGCCGGTGCGCCGGATCGACGGGGCGTTCGGCGACCGCAACCTGGTCTGCTCCTGCCCGCCGCTGGACGCCTACGAGGGCTGACCGGCCCGGCGGCAGCACTGTGGGAAGGCGGCGCCTTCCGACCCGGAAACGGGCGGAAAGCGCCGCCTTCGTGTCCGCAACCGGCCGCGCGGATGGCGCGTCCTGCACCAATGAGCAGCGCGCACGTGAAACACCTGCGGAAGGCCGTCCGGGGCGCAAGACTGGGACCGGCCGCGCGAGAACGGGGGACCCACATGAGCCAGGCAGGCCACGCGACCGACCGCACCATTCACCTCTCGCAGCGAAAGACACCAGTGACCATGTGCAAGCACGAGCCGCAGTGCCCCACCGCCGACAGCGCCGACCGTGAGGCCGCCCTGATCGTGGCCCACCACCCGGAGCAAGGCTGGAGCCTGCTGTGCAATGGGGTGCTGCTCTTCGAGGACACCGGGGAGATCCTGCCCGACGGGCAGATCATCGCGCCGCACCGGCCGCTGGCCGCGGCAGGCGCCTGACGGGGAGTACGACGGGGGCAACGAAAGCCGGTTCCCCCGGGCCTTGCCGCGCCCGGGGAAACCGGCTTTGCTCGTGCCGAAGGCGTGCTCTGCGGGCTACGCGGGCGAGCCGGCCAGCGGCGGCGGGGCGAGCCAGCTGTTGAGCAGCGGCGCCATCTCCACGATCCGGTACACCCGGTGCGAGGCGATCCCGGGCGGCGCCGGGGCCAGCGGGATGACCAGGTCGGCCGGGTCCGGCTGCGCGGTGGCGGCGTCGGCCCGCGGCACCGAGTGCAGCCACAGCGCCATCATGTAGCGGCTCGGCACCGACAGCAGGTGCGGCTGGTAGGTGGCCGGCAGCGGTTCGGCCTGGCGCAGCGCGCGCTCGGTGGAGGCCAGGTAGGGGCCCTCGGAGAAGCGCGAGAACACCCATCCGTCGGGGGTCGCCACGGTCTCGCCCGCCGCGGCCACCCGGGCCCCAGCCCTGATATGGAACCGCCAGCCGGCCAGCCGCGCGTGGGGCAGGCCGCCGGGCACCGACGCGGGTTCGAACACATGGACCGGCAGGGGGTGTTCGGCGTCCAGCGGCCCCTCCGCGGTGCGCAGGGCGGGGGTACGGGCTTCCAGGACCGCGGTGGGCGAACTGAGCGCCGCCAGGACGCTCAACAGGGCGGGTGCGGGTGCTGGGGGGACAAGCAGCGGCATGGTGTTGTCGCCTCTCACTGGGAGACACGTGGTGCGGGCACAAAGCGGTGCGGGCGAGATGCGGACGGCCGCGGTCAGTACCTGGTGAGGGTTACTGCTCAAGCTCGCCCGGCGACGGCGGATACTCTGCCTCGTGCGCGGAGTTTATACGACGTATGTTCGCTCCATGTTTCATCTACCGGCCGCCGGCATTACCCGCAAGGCGGTAATCCGCCTTCCTCCGGACGGCCGCAGTCGACATTGCCGCAGGTTGCCGCGCGGTCGTCGGCGATTTCCGCGGTGTACGGTCGGCCGGAAACATACGGTGCCAATAGGCGGGATTTCCCGCCGTGTCCTGGGCCGAATGTGCCATCGGCACGTGCCCGCTGTCGGCCACTACGGCAAGCGTAGCGTGCACACCCGGTCGAGGTGGGCGTTATCGATCAGTTCCATGGGGCATCCTCCCGTGAGGACCCGCACGAGGAGGGACGCTTCGATGGGGGAGAAGGTCGCGGCCGGGGCGTTCGACCTGGCCGACCGGCGCATGTACCGGAACAAGCTCCAGCAGTGCCTGCTGGGGCTGGAGCGGCTGCTGGCGGAGAAGCGCTTCGACCGGCCGCGCAATCTCATGGGCCTGGAGATCGAATTGAATCTCGCGGATTCCCGCGGGCTGCCCCGCATGATGAACGAAGAGGTGCTGGAGCGCATCGCGAGCCGTGATTTCCAGACCGAGCTGGCCCAGTTCAATATCGAGGTGAACATCGCGCCGCACGCGCTTTCCGGCCGGGTCCTCGACCGGCTCGCCGAGGAACTGCGCACCGGCCTCGGCTACGCCGACCGGATGGCCGGCGAGGTCGGCGCCGGCATCGTGATGATCGGCATCCTGCCCACCCTCCAGGCCCAGGACCTGGTCTCGGCGAACCTCTCCCGCGCCGACCGCTACACCCTGCTCAACGACCGCATCCTCGCCATGCGCGGCGAGGACATCACCCTCGACATCGAGGGCGTCGAGCACCTCGTCTACACCTCCGCCTCGATCGCGCCCGAGGCGGCCTGCACCTCCATGCAGATGCACCTCCAGGTCACCCCGGGCCGCTTCGGGCCGGCGTGGAACGCCGCGCAGGCGGTGTCCGCGCCGCAGGTGGCGATCGGGGCGAACTCGCCCTTCCTCTTCGGCCGCGAACTGTGGCGCGAGACCCGCCCGCT
This sequence comes from Actinacidiphila sp. bgisy145, assembly GCF_057708125.1. Classification (NCBI taxonomy): domain Bacteria; kingdom Bacillati; phylum Actinomycetota; class Actinomycetes; order Kitasatosporales; family Streptomycetaceae; genus Actinacidiphila; species Actinacidiphila sp. bgisy145. The sequence goes on along the minus strand of NZ_JBYIRL010000014.1, from coordinate 175,224 downwards.
GCTCTTCCAGCAGGCCACCGACACCCGCCCGCAGGAACTGCGGGCCCAGGGCGTACGGCCGCTGACCTGGTTCGGCGAGCGCTGGATCGATTCCGCGGCCGACCTGTTCGCGGAGAACCTGCGCTACTTCCCCTCGCTGCTGCCGATCTGCCACGAGGAGGACCCGCTGCGCGTGCTCGACGAGGGCGGGGTGCCCGAACTGCGCGAGCTGACCTTGCACAACGGCACGATCTACCGCTGGAACCGCCCGGTCTACCAGGTCGTCGACGGGGTGCCGCACCTGCGGGTGGAGAACCGGGTGATGCCCGCCGGGCCGACCGTCGCCGACGTCATCGCCAACGCGGCGTTCTACTACGGCCTGGTGCGCTCGCTCGCCGAGGCGCCGCGGCCGGTCTGGCAGCGGCTGCCGTTCGGCGCCGCCGCCGCGAACTTCGACGCGGCCTGCCGGGACGGCGTGGACGCGGTGCTGCACTGGCCGCGCCCGCGCGGCACCGCGCTCGCCCAGGTGCCGGCGGCCGACCTGATCCGCGACGAGCTGTTGCCGCTGGCCGCCGCCGGGCTGGACGCCTGGGGCATCGACCCGGCCGACCGCGACCACTACCTCGGGATCATCGAGCAGCGCTGCCGCCGCCGGACGAACGGCGCCCGCTGGCAGGCCGACGCCTTCCACCACTACCTCGACCGCGGCCTGGACCGCCGGGCGGCGCTCGCCGCGATGACGCAGCGCTACCGGGCCCTGTCCACCGAGGGCGCCCCGGTCCACACCTGGCCGCTCCCGGGCTGACCGGCCCCCGCCGCACACCCCGCTGCCCGCCCCGCCGCGCGCCTGCCGCCGTACGGGTGCCGGGGCGCGCTGCGGACCGGTCGCGGACATGACGACCCAGGCGGGTGGCGTAGGCTCGCGCGGCGCACCCACCGCGCGAGCGCGGCACCGGTGCGGGGTGGTGCGGTGGTAGGGCGGCGGGCGGGATCTTCGTATCGTGTCCACGACGACACGGGAGGACCGCGTGCAGGCATCAGTACAGGCCGAGGCCGGGCAGCCGGAGCGGCCGCAGCCGCTGCTGGAGGAGCGGACGCTGCGCAGCGAGACGCTGATCGTGCTGGCGCTGTCGCTCGGCGCGAGCGGCGTCTCCGCGGTGATCAGCTTCATCGGGTCGGTGACCCGGCCGGGCGCGCTGAAGGACCAGGCCGCGACGCTGGTGGGTTCGGCGGCGCCCGGCCGCCCCTGGCTCGACCTGGCCTGGCAGGTGTTCTACATCGCCACCGCGCTCGTCCCGGTCGCGCTGGTCGCCCACCTGCTGGCGCGCGAGCGGGTCGGGATGCCCGCGCTCGGCTTCGACCTCACCCGGCCGCGCTGGGACCTGGCCCGCGGCGCGCTGGTCGCGGCGGTGATCGGCGGCACCGGGCTCGCCTTCTACCTGGGCGCGCGGGCCGCCGGGTTCAACCTCACGGTGGTGCCCGAGTCGCTGCCGGCGGTGTGGTGGCGCATCCCGGTGCTGATCGCCTCAGCCGTGCAGAACGCGGTGCTCGAAGAGGTCATCGTGGTGGGGTACCTGCTGCGCCGGCTCGACCAGTTGAAGTGGTCGCCGACTGCGGCGCTGGCCGCCAGCGCGGTGCTGCGCGGGTCCTACCACCTGTACCAGGGCGTGGGCGGCATGGTGGGGAACATGGCGATGGGCGTGGTGTTCGTGCTGCTCTACCGCCGCTGGGGCCGGATCGGGCCGCTGGTCGCCGCGCACTCGCTGATCGACACGGTCGCCTTCGTCGGGTACGCGCTGCTCGCCGGGAAGGTGGGCTGGCTGCCCACCGGATGACGGGCGCCGCGCCGGCAGGAGGCGGCGCCGGGGCGTACCGCGTACGGGCCGCGCACGGAAAGAGGGGTACCGGTCGTGCGCGGGAGCCGGGGACGGGCCGCCCGGCGCCGGGGGCGGGTCAGACGTGCTGCGGGACCTCGTCCTTGAGCATGCCGCGGATCTGCTGGCGCAGTTCAGGGCTGTCGTCGTGGCCGTGCACGGATGTCGCGTGCTCGCTGGCGGCACGGACGACCTCGTCCTCCTCGCCGGAGATGGTGAGGGTGCAGTTCGACTCGCTCGGGTAGTCCCGGCAGTCGGCTACTTTGCGCATGACGCACCTCCTCTCCTTCGTCTCCCAGGGTAGTGCGGGCGCTGCCCGGGACGCGGGGACCGGTGCGGCACGGGATATATGGCTTGACCGGGAAAACCGGGGTGGGCAGGCTCTGCACGGTGACCGGACCCGAGGCTGTGCCCGCTGCCGTGGTGGGGGCGCTGCTGCGCTACCCCGTGAAGTCGATGCTCGGCGAGGCGGTCACCGCTGCCGACGTGACCGAGCGCGGGATGCCGTACGACCGGGCGCTCGCGCTGGTGCACCGCGGCAGCGGCAAGGTCGCCAGCGCGAAGAACCCGAGGCTGTGGCGGCGGCTGCTCACGCTGAGCGCCGAGGCGGCACCGGAGGCGGTACGGATTCTGCTGCCGGACGGCAAGGAGCTGCGGAGCACCGACGCCGACGTGGACCAGCGGCTCTCCGACGTCCTGGAGCAGCCCGTCACGCTGACCGCCCGGCCGCCGGAGCGGGCGGAGCTGGACCGGGCACACCCCGACGAGGTGCTGCGCGAGGGCGTCCGCGCCCGCGTCGGCGTGGACGTGGGACGGCTGGGCGGCGCCGCCCCCGCCGGCACCTTCTTCGACTTCGCCCCGCTGCACCTGATCACCTCGGCCACGCTGCGCCGGATCGGGGAGCTGAGCCCGCAGGGGGCGCCGGCGGTGGCGCGCTACCGGCCGAACATCGTGATCGACGGCGCCGGGAGCGGCTTCGTGGAGAACGACTGGCTCGGCCGGGACCTGCGGATCGGCGACCACCTCACGCTGCGGGTCATCGCCCGCACCCCGCGCTGCGCGATCCCGACCCTCCGGCACGGCGCCCTGCCGCGCGACACCGGCGCCCTGCGGGTTCCGGCGGCCCACAACCGGGTGGCCCCCATGCCCGACTCCGACCCGCAGCCCTGTGCCGGTGTGTACGCGCAGGTCCTCCGCCCGGGCCGCATCACCCCCGGTTCTCCGCTCACCCTCCTCCCGGCGGCCGGGTAGCCCGCTCTGCGCGCCGCCCGCGGCGGCCCCCGCGCCGCCCGCAGCCGCGCCGAGCGCTACCGGCGGACCGCCGAGACCAGCCTGCCGAGCCGCTCCTCGCGGTGCGGCGGGGCGCCGTACGGGCGGCCGTAGGCGGCGGCAAGCCCGCGCAGGGTGTGGTCATCGGCATCCCAGCCGTGCCCGGCCAGCCAGCCCACCGGGTCGTCGGGCACCTCCGAGACCCACAGGGACGTGGCCGAGCCCGGCGCGGCGTCCGCGCCGAAGCGCCTCACCGCGCCGCGCGCGGCCAGCGTCAGCCCCATCCGGCTGCCGGCCGCCGACTGCGCGCCGATCCGGGCCACCAGCCCTTCCACCGCGTCCCGCGGCAGGTAGACCAGCAGTCCTTCGGCGACCCACACGGTGGGCGTGGACGGGTCGTGCCCCGCGGCGGCCAGCGCCGCCGGCCAGTCCTCCCGCAGGTCCACCGCGACGGTGCTCCGCTCGCAGCGGGCGACGGCCCGCTCCTGGCGCAGCACCGCTGCCTTGAAGTCCAGCGGCGCGGCGGTGTCGACCTCGAACAGCCGGGTGCCCTGCGGCCACTCCAGCCGGAAGGCCCGGCTGTCCAGTCCGGCGCCGAGCAGCACGACCTGCCGGACCCCGGACGCCGCCGCCTGCCGCACCAGGTCGTCCAGGAACCTCGTCCTGATCACGATCCAGGACGCCACGGCCAGCCGGCGCCGGCGCTCGCCCGCGTCATCAGCGACGTCGGCCGGCGGCGCGGAAGCGGGCCACCGTCCGCCCGCGGCGGCGAACGCCCGGGCCAGCGGGTCGTGGAACAGCGCGTCGTGCCGCTCGCTCTCCAGCGCCCGCACCCGGGCCACCTCCACGGCCGTGGCCCACACCCCCGATGGCCGCACCGGCTCCCGCTCATCCGTCACCGCGCCAGCCTAGAGGACTGCTCCCCTCGGGGGGCCGGGTCGGCGGCTTCCACCCGGGGGTTGCTCTTCGATGTATTCCGATATATCGTTGAGCTGTCGCTAACGATCAACGATGGAAGGAGCGACATCATGCGTTCCCAAGGACATGCACATGGACACGGAAAGCGCGGACCCGGACATCACGGGTGGGGCGAGTACGAGGGGTCGCGGGCGGCGTTCGGGCCGTTCGGGCCGCCCTTCGGCGGCGGGCCGTTCGGGCCCGGCGGGCGGGGGCGCGGCGGACCGCGCGGACGCGCCCGGCGCGGTGACGTGCGGGCGTCGATCCTGGCGCTGCTCACCGACCGCCCGATGCACGGCTACGAGATGATCCAGGAGATCGCCGACCGCAGCGGCGGCGCGTGGCGGCCGAGCCCCGGCTCGGTGTACCCGACGCTGCAACTGCTGGAGGACGAGGGCCTGATCGGCAGCGAGACCGAGGGCGGCAAGAAGCTGTTCACGCTCACCGACGCGGGCCGGACCGAGGCCGAGGCCGGCCCCGACGCGCCCTGGGAGGACGCCGGTCGCGGCGTCGACTGGGACGCGCTCCATGAGGTCAGGAAGGCCGGCGGCGGGCTGATCGAGGCGTTCCGCCAGGTCTGGGCGACGGGCACACCGGAACAGCGCGACAGGGCGCTGACCGTGGTGAACGACGCGCGCAAGAAGCTGTACCTCATCCTCGCGGACGAGGACATCGGGAAGTAGGACCCGTGGCGGCGCCGGACGGACCGGCGCCGTGTCCGACGTATCCGAGCGGTCCGCCGCCGGGCATCGCGCCCGGCGGCGGACCGCTCGTGCGTGGCAGGCCCTACCCGCCGCTGGAGCCGCGCACCAGCAGCCGGGTCGGCACGATGTAGGAGTGCACGAGGTCCGCCGGGCGCCCGGCCTCGGTGTCCAGCAGCCCGCGCAGCGCCGCGACCGCGGCCTCGCCCAGCGCGCGCTGGTCCTGCGCGACCGTGGTGAGCGCCGGGCGGACCAGCGCCGCCGCGTCGATGTCGTCGAAGCCGACGACCGCCAGGTCCCGCGGCACCGACAGCCCCGCGTCCGCCGCCGCGTGCATCGCCCCGATCGCCATCTGGTCGCCCGCCGCGAAGATCGCGGTCGGCGGCTCGGGCAGGTCCAGCAGCCCCCGCGCCGCCGCCTCGCCGCTGGCCAGGAAGAAGTCCCCCTCGACCACGTAGGAGTCCGGCACCGGCAGCCGCAGCCGTTCGCACGCCCGCCGGTATCCGGTCAGGCGCTCGGCCGCGGGCGGCAGGTGCAGCGGGCCGGTGACGGTGGCGATCCGGCGGTGCCCCAGCTCGTACAGGTGCTGGACGGCCGCCGCCGCGCCCGCCGCGTTGTCGGAGCTGACCCGCACCGTACGCGGGCCGGTGAACGCGGTGTCGATGCCCGCGCAGGGCACCGTGGAGGCGGCGAGCGCGCGCAGGCAGCGGTCGTCCGGCGGCGTGGTCAGCACGATCACGCCCTCCAGGTTGTGCCGCCGCACCGCTTGGAGATAGGCGCCGTCGGGCTCGTCGGCGCCCGCGGTGGTGAGCAGCATGAGGTGGTAGTCGGCCTCGGACAGCGCGGTGCGCACCGCGCTGAGCAGCCCGAGCAGGAACGGGTTGTGCAGGCCCTGCGCCTCCTGCCCGCTGTCCCAGATCAGCCCGATCGTGTCCGAGCGGCGCCGGACCAGGGTGCGGGCCGGCTCATTGGGCGCGTACCCCAACTCCGTGGCCAGTTGGCGTATCCGCGCGCGGGTGGCCTCGCTCACCTCCGCGCGGTCGTTGAGCGCCCGCGAGACGGTGGCGGTCGACACCCCGCTGCGGCGGGCGAGTTCACGGATGTTCACGAGGTACCCGTTCTGCGCGAGTTCGGACAGGAAAGCGCTCCCGTAAGGGTGCGGCACGACAACGGCCTGCGTACAGTCCCGGCCGCCGGCGAATACCGGCGGGGGCGTCCGAGGGGCCGGAAGCGTTTACGGCTCCGGCGGCCTGCTCGGGCCGCCGGGCGGGGCAACCCGCGCTTCCCCCGGTCGCGGTGTGTGATGGACGGTGCCCGCTGCGACAAGGTGGCGGGACGGCGCAAGCGGGCCGACCCAAGCGGGACGGCGCAGGCGGTACGGCAGAAGGGGCACGGCATGGACGAGCAGGCGGACGGCGGCAACAGCCCGGGCGAGGGCCCCGGTTCGGACCCGGCGCGGCGCGCGGACGAGGAACTCCTCGCCCGTACCCGCGCCGTGCCCGTACTCGCCGGAGCGCTGCCGCACCTCGATCCGGAGCGGGTACCGGACGCCCCCGGGCCGTTCTTCGCCCGCTGGCTGGCCGAGGCGATCGACGCCGGAGTGCCCGAGCCGCAGGTCATGACGCTCAGCACGGCCGCCCCCGACGGCGCCCCCAGCGCCCGCGTCCTGATCCTGCGCGGCATCGACACCGCCGGCTGCGCCTACGACTTCGCGTCCGACTCCCGCAGCCGCAAGAGCCGCGACCTGGCCGCCAACCCCCGGGCGGCCCTGACCTGGTACTGGCCCTCGCAGGGCCGGCAGATCCGGATGGCCGGACCGGTCGAGGTGCTCGGCCGCGACGCCGCCGCGCGCGACTTCCGCGGCCGCGGCGAGTCCGCCCGCGCCGCCGCCTTCGCCGGCCCGGTGAGCGCGCCGCTGGAGTCCGCCGGACAGTACGACGCGGCGCTGCGCGCGGCCCGCGACCTCGTCGCCGCCGAGCCGGAGCGGGTGCCGGCCACGCACACCCTGTACCGGCTGCACGCGGCCGAGGCCGAGTTCTGGCAGGCCGACCCGGCGCGTTTCCACGTACGGGTCCGGTACGGGCGGGCGGCCGCGGGGGAGGGGTGGTCGCGGACGCTGCTGTGGCCGTGACCAGGGTCTTCCGGATGATCGGCTTCCGGATCGCCGCAGGTGGGCGGGCGGCACCCGGCGTGACGCTGCTGTCGTGGACTGCCATCATGTCCTGATGCGGTCAACTCAGGTGCGGAGCAACGGTGTCGGGCTCGCCCTGCTGTCGGCCGCGGCCTTCGGCGGTTCCGGGGTGGCGGCGAAGCCGCTCATCGAGGCGGGCTTCGAGCCGCTGCACGTGGTGTGGATGCGGGTGGCGGGCGCGGCGCTGGTGCTGCTGCCCGTCGCGCTGCGGCACCGGCGGCTGCCGTTCCGGCAGCCCGGGCTGGTGATCGGCTTCGGGCTGCTCGGCATCGCAGGCGTCCAGGCGCTGTACTACCTGGCGATCTCCCGAATACCCGTCGGCATTGCGATCCTCGTGGAGTACCTCGGCCCGGCGCTGCTGCTCGGCTGGGTGCGGTTCGTGCAGCGGCGCCGGGTCAGCCGCTCGGCGGTGGCCGGTGTGGTGCTCGCCGTCGGCGGCATGTGCTTCGTGGTCCGGATCTGGTCCGGGCTCGCCTTCGCGCCGGTCGGCCTGGCCTGCGCGTTCGGCGCGGCCTGCTGCCAGGTCGCGTACTTCCTGCTGGCCGGCCACCGGGGGCGCGACGGCGCGGCCGCCGACACCGGCCGCGAGCGGGCGGACGGCCTGCTGGACGGCGGCGGTGACGAGGAGGGCGGGCCGGACCCGGTCGCGGTCATCGCCCACGCGCTGCTGGTCGCCACCGCGGCGCTCACCCTCGTCGCGCGCCCGTGGGACATCGCCTGGACCTCCCTCGCGCACCAGGTGCCGCTGGGCGACGCGGACGTCCCCGGCATCCTGCTGGTCGGCTGGATCGTGCTGGTCTGCACGGTCGTCGCCTACCTGACCGGTGTGATGGCCGTACGGCAGCTGAGCCCGCCGGTCGCCGCGGTCGTCGCCTGCATCGAGGCCGTGGTCGGCGCGGTGCTCGCCTGGTTCCTGCTCGGCGAGCACCTCGGGCTTCCGCCGGTGCTGGGCGGAGCGCTGGTGCTGGCCGGGGCGTTCGTGGCGCAGACGGCCCTGCCCGGCGCGGTGCCGGAGCCCGGCCCGGCCGCACCGCCGGCGCTTCCCGAGCAGCCCGCCGAACCGGACCTCGCGCCGCCGCGGTAGCGCGGGGCCCTGCGGGCGCGGGCCGGCGGATCTGTGGGTCGGCGGTCGGCGGGTCGGCCGGTCTGCGCGTCGCCGCCGCCGCCGGCTTGTGTGATCGCGTCCGTCCGTCGGCCGCGCGACCGCTAGGGTGGTCGCATGCGCTCTTTCGCTGTGCTTCCCCCGCCCGCCGCCTGACGCGGGCGGCGTGAACCGGGCCGCAGGCCGGTCCGGGTCCAGGTAACGGCCCGCCGTGGCGCCTTTCGGTGCCCCACGGCGATGTGTGCTGCCCGCAGACGGTGATGTTCGCTCCTCAACTCACCTTTCCGGCGGGAGACTTCCCTTGTCACGTCCACAGGTTTCGGCTGCCCGGGTCACGTCCGGGCGAGGGCTGCTGTATGTGGTGTTCGCGGCGACCGCGTGGGGCACGGCGGGCGCCGTCGCCGCACTCCTCTACCGCGGGAGCGGCCTCGGCCCGCTCGCGCTGACCTTCTGGCGGGCGGCGGGCGGCTTCGCCCTGCTGCTCGCCGCCCGTGCGCTGCGCCCGGCGCGGGGCGCGGCCCCGGATGCGCTGCCCGCGCCGCGGGTGGCCGCGCCCGGGGCCGTCGCACCGGCGCCGGTCGCCGTACCGGCCGGCGGCACCGCGGGGGCGGCGCCCGACCCGTACGAGGGCGCCTATGAGGGCGCGTACGACGACGCCGGCGCGGGCGGGCTGCGGCCGTCGACCGTACGACCGGTTCCGGCCGTGCCGCTGCGGGCGCGGCTGGTGCGGATCGCGGTCACCGGCGCCGGGCTCACCCTCTTCCAGGTCGCGTACTTCTGCGCGGTGCGGTCGACCGGGCTCGCGGTGGCCACGGTGGTCACGCTCGGCTCGGGGCCGGTGCTGATCGCGCTGGTCGCCCGGGCGGTGATGGGCGAGCGGCTCGGCCGGGGCGGCGCGGTCGCGGTGGGCGGCGCACTGGTGGGCCTGGCGGTGCTGGTGCTCGGCGGCGGTCACGCCCAGGTGCGCCCGGCCGGGGTGCTGCTGGCGGTGCTGTCGGCGGCCGGGTACGCCGGGATGACGCTGCTGACCCGCTGGCACGGCAGCCGCGGCGACGCCGGCGACCCGCTGACCACCTCGCTGTGGTCGTTCGGGATCTGCGCGGTCGTCCTGCTGCCCGCCGCGTGGGCGGAGGGCCTGTTGCCGCACGCCGAACACCTAGGCCGCACCCTGGCGCTGCTGTGCTTCCTCGCCTCGGTGCCGACCGCGCTCGCCTACGCGCTGTACTTCGCGGGCGCGGCGGTGCTGCGCGCGGCCACGGTGTCGGTGGTGGCGCTGATCGAACCGGTGTCGGCGGCCGTGCTGGCGGTCACCCTGCTCGGTGAGCGGCTCACCGCGGCCACCCTGGCCGGGACGCTGGTGCTGCTGGTGGCGGTCGGAGCGCTGGCCTGGGAGGAGGCCAGGCAGCAGCCGGGAGGCGCCGAGGCGGCCGCTTCGTCAGCCGGCTGACCGGCGGCGCAGCTGGTGGGCTCGCGCGGCCGCGTCGCCGGGTGCGGCGCGGTCGGCGAGCAGGCCGGTGACGCGGCGCTGCACCTCCTCGGGCTTGTTGCCGCCGTACTTGAACTTCGCCCGGACCCGGGTGACTTCGATCCGCACCCCGCGGATGCCGGCGAGTTTGCGGCCGAAGGGCTCCTGGCCGGGGGCGACCGGGGCGATGCCGCCATCGGGCTGGAAGTGGGCGAGTTGGCGCTCCAGCAGGTCGGCCTTGGCCCGCGGGTCGTCCAGGACGTGGGCGGTGCCGGTGAGTTGCACCGCGGCGTAGTAGCTGGTGGGGGTGCCGTGCTCGGGCGGGGTGCCGGGCGCGGCGTGCCAGGGGCCGGGGATGAAGGTGTGGTCGTCCACGACGCTGAGGGTGACCTGCGGCGCGGCCGCCAGCGCCGGCCACATCGGGTTCGGCCGGGCCAGGTGCAGCAGGACCTCGCCGTGCGGGCCGGGCGCCGGGTCGTAGAGGAAGTGGGTGGGTTGGACGAACGGGGGCTCGCCGCCGAGGCCGTTCACCGCGAGCTGGCCGAAGTCGTGGGCGGCCAGCCACTGCTGCCACTCGGCGTCGTCGGCGGCCGCGTCCCAGGGGTGGATCAGCATGCCGCGCCCTCCGTCCGGGCGGTGCCGCGCGGGCCGGCGGGCGCGAGGTAGCCGGGCAGCGGCGCGGCCGGGGCCTGGTGGGCGGCCGGGACGGGGGCGGCGTAGGCGGGCGCGACCGGGACCACCCCGGCCCAGTGCGGCAGGTCGAGGTCCTCGGGCTCGTCGTTGGGCCCGCCGGTGCGGATCTTCGCCGACACCTCGTGCAGGTCCAGCCGGATCACGGCGGTGGCGGCCAGCTCCTTGGCGTTGGCCGGGCGGGAGTCGGCGGCCCGGCCCGGTACGGCCTGGTCCACGATGGCGTCCAGCGCGAGGGCCCGCTCCTGCGGGTCGGTGACCTGGTGGGCGGTGCCGTGCACCACCACGGAGCGGTAGTTGATCGAGTGGTGGAACGCCGACTTCGCCAGCACCAGCCCGTCGATGTGCGTCACCGTCAGGCACACCGCCAGGCCCTCGGCGCCGCGCGCGCCCCGCAGCGGCCGCGAACCGGTCGACCCGTGCACGTACAGCCGCTCGCCGTGCCGCGCGTAGAGGGTGGGCAGCACCACTGGGGCGCCGTCGCGGACGAAGCCGAGGTGGCAGAGGTAGCCCGCGTCGAGGATGGCGTGCACGACGTCGCGGTCGTAGGAGGCCCGGTCGGCGGAGCGGGTGGGGACGGTGCGGTCGGTGGCGGGGTAGGGGCCCGGGGTGGACGCGGTGGAGGCGGCGGGTTCGGCAGGGGGTGCGGGTTCGGCGGGGGAGGGCCCGTCAGGGGAGGTAGGCGCGGTGGACATGGTGCGATCCTTTGAACTAGTGCATACTGTCGTTTGTGCTAGGAGAATACTCAATCACCGGGCGCGGCGCATCGGCAATTGCCGCCGACATCGAACGCGCGGTCGGCGCGGGCGCGTTGGGGCCCGGTGCCCTGCTGCCGCCGCTGCGCGAACTCGCCCGCGAACTGGCGGTGAACCCCAACACGGTGGCCGCCGCCTACCGGCTGCTGCGCGACCGCGGTGTGATCGAGACCGCCGGGCGCCGCGGCAGCCGGGTGCGGGAGCGCCCGGCCGTCGCGCCGCGCGCGGCCATCCGGATCGAGGTCCCCGCCGGCACCCGCGACCTGTCGACCGGCAACCCCGACCTCGCGCTGCTCCCGCCGCTCGCCGACGCCCTGGCCGCGGCCGCCGCCCACCACGCCATCGCCCCCGGCCTGTACGGGAGCACCGCCGTCGACCCGGACCTCGCCGACCTCGCCCGCGCCGCCCTCGACGCCGACGGGGTGCCCGCCGGGCCGATCGGCCTCGCCTCCGGCTCGCTCGACGCGATCGAACGCGTCCTCACCGCCCACCTGCGGCCCGGCGACGCGGTCGCCGTGGAGGACCCGGGCTGGGGCAGCGTGCTCGACCTGGTACCCGCGATGGGGCTGCGCGCGGTGCCCGTCGCCGTCGACGACGAAGGGCCGCGCACCGCCGACGTCGAGCGCGCGCTGTCCGCCGGGGTACGGGCCCTGCTGGTCACCGACCGCGGCCAGAACCCCACCGGCGCGGCCCTGTCCGCGCCCCGCGCGGCCGAACTGCGCGCCCTGCTGGCCGCCCACCCGCATGTCCTGGTCGTCGACGACGACCACCTGCACGGCATGGTGGACCTGCCCCTGCACTGCCTGTCCGGCGCCACCGACCACTGGGCGCTGATCCGCTCCACCGCCAAGGCGTACGGCCCCGACCTGCGGCTGGCGGTCTTCACCGGCGACGAGGTCACCGTCGCCCGGGTGCGGGGCCGGCACCGGCTCGGCGCCGGCTGGGTCAGCCACCTGCTGCAACGCGCGGTGGTGCACCTGTGGGAGCAGCACGCCGTGGACCCGGTGCGTACCGCCCGCTCCTACGCCGTACGCCGCGACGCGCTGATCGGGGCGCTCGGCGCGCGCGGGATCGCCGCCCACGGGCGGTGCGGCCTCAACGTCTGGGCGCCGGTGGCCGACGAGACCGGTGCCGTCGCCGGGCTGCTCCAGCGCGGCTGGGCCGTCGCACCCGGCGCCCGCTTCCGGCTCGACTCCTCACCCGGCATCCGGATCACCGTCTCCCCGCTGGGCCCGGCCGACATCGAGCCGCTCGCCGACGCCGTGGCCGAGGTGCTGCACTCGCCGGGGGCGAGCCGCTTCGGCTGAGCCGGCCGGCTCGGGGGCGCGCCGACTCCCGTGCACGCGGCGGCTTCCCTGCACGCCGACCTTCCTGCACGCCGACTTTCCCGCACGCGGCGGGCGCCGGGCCGCCGCGGTCAGTGCGCGGCGGCCGGGGCCAGCAGGTCCGTCGGGTCGGTGTTCGCCCCGCACAGCACCACGGCGACCTTCTCCCCGGGCGCGGCCCGGTACCCGTGGGAGGGGTTGCCCGGCGGCAGCAGCGCGGCCAGCGCGGTGGCGGCGGCGTGCTCGACCACGATCCGGCGCTCCTCCCACAGCAGTCGGCGGGCCGCGATGATCTGCTCCTCACCGACCAGCACCGACCGCGCGTCCTGCTGCCGCACCGCGGCCAGCGCCCCCTGCCAGGCGCGGCGCGCGCCGAGCGCGTCGGCGGCCACGGACGCCACCTCCACGTCGACCAACTCGCCCGCCGCCAGCGCCGCGTTGAGCGCCCGGCAGTGCTCCGGCTCGACCGCGACCGCCCGCACCCCGTGCTGCCGCGCGGACGCCGCGACCCCGGCGAACAGCCCGCCGCCGCCCACCGAGACCACCACCGTGTCCAGGTCCGGCACCAGCGCGTGGATCTCCTCCATCAAGGTGCCCGCCCCGGCGCTGACGTACGGGTCGGCGTACGCGTGCGCGGCGAGCGCCCCGGACTCCGCGGCGAAGTGCTCGCACGCTTCCAGCGCCTCCGCGTACTGCGTGCCGGCCAGCCGGACCTGCGCGCCGTAGCCGCGCAGCCTGGCCACCTTCAGCGCCGGGGCGTTCTCCGGCAGGAACACCGTGGCGGTCAGGCCCTGCTGGCGGGCCGCCCAGGCGCACGCCAGCCCCGCGTTGCCACCGCTGGCGATACAGACGCCGGCCTCGGGAAGGGTGCCCGCCTCGCGGTGGGCGGCGAGGAAGTTCTGCGCGCCGCGCGCCTTGAAGGAGCCGGTGTGCTGCATGTACTCCAGCGCGAGCCACACCTGCGGCTCCTGCGGGTCCCGCGCGCCGCCCGCGGGCGGGACGACCGTCACCGGCCGGACCCGGCCGGCCACCCGGTCCGCGGCGGCCTTGACGTCTCCGTAACTGATCTCGTGCACCTGGGCTCCGTAGCGATAGGGGTCGGTGAGGGCGGGCGGCGGCCGGTCGCGGGTGGAGGCGCGCCGCACCGACACGCTACGCCCGGCCGTCCCTGGGCCGCCGCTGGGTCAGCGCCGCACCCACCAGGATCACCACGGCCCCCACCGGTTCGTTCCAGCTCAGCGACTCGCCGAGGAGCAGCACGCCGGCGGCGGTGGCGACGATCGGTATGAGGTAGGTGACCATCGACCCGATCGTGGGGCCCTTCTCCGCCACCAGTCCGTACTGGACCAGGAAGGCCGCTCCGGTGCCCAGCGCGCCCAGCGCCAGCACCGCGAGCACCGGCCTCACCGGGAACGACGACGGCATCGAGGTGAACAGCGGGGTGATGACGAGGAGTTGCAGCGCGGCCAGTGCCAACTGGCTCGCCGACATCGCCAGGTGGGAGTTGCCGCTGGTGCTCAGCGTGCGCCGCACATACGCCCAGCCCACCGCATAGCAAAGCGCCGCGGTCAGCGCCATCAGCGTGCCCTTCGGGTCCTGGCCGGAGAAGCCCTGCCAGGCGCCGAGCACCGTCAGCACGCCCGCGAAGCCCAGGCCCACCCCGGCGAAGCGCTGCCGCGACGGCCGGTCCTCCGACAGCGCCACCAGCGAGACCAGCATCGAGAACAGCGGGGTGGCCGCGTTGCATATCCCCGCCAGCATCGACGGGATGCTCTGCTCGGCGGTGGCGAAGAGCGTGAACGGCAGGGAGTTGAGCAGGATGGCGGCGACGAACAGATGCAGCCAGGTGCGGGCCCCGCGCGGCAGCCGCTCCCGCTTCACCGCGACCGCGACGGCCAGCACCGCGGCGCCGAACACCAGGCGGCCCAGGGTGACCTGGAGCGGCGCGAACGCTTCGTTCCCCACCTTCATGAACAGGAAGCTGAAGCCCCAGACCAGGCCCAGCGCGGTGAAGCGCACCCGCCAGTCCAGCAGCCGCCCCAGCCGCGGCAGGCGCGCGGCGGGGACCGGCTCGGGAAGGTCCGCGGCGGGCACCGGGACGAGTGGTGCGGCGGACGGCGCGGCGGAAGACCCGGCGGACGGCGCGGCGGACAGGCCGGCGGCCGCGCCGGGACGGGCGGAAGTCGTCATGGCTCCACGATGACCGCTCCGACGTCGTAGAACAAGCGAGTTTTTCTGCACGAACACCGTAGAATCACTTACATGTTGTCCCTCGAACGGCTCCGTATCCTGCACGCCATCGACACCTACGGCTCGGTGAGCGCCGCCGCCGACGCGCTGAGCGTGACCACGTCCGCGGTCTCGCAGCAGATGTCCAAGCTGGAGCGGGAGACCGGGCAGGCGCTGCTCGGGAAGAACGGGCGCGGGGTGCGGCTCACCGACGCCGGGCGGCTGCTGTCCGGGCACGCCGAACGGATACTGTCGCTGGTCGAACTCGCCCACGCCGACCTGGAGGCGCACCGCGGCGCCGCGGTCGGCGAACTGCGCGCCGCCGCCTTCCCGACCGCGGTGCGCGGGCTGTTCCCCGCCGCGCTCGGCGAACTGCGCGCCGCCCACCCCCAACTGCGCACCGTCGTCCACGAGATGGAGCCGCACGACGCACTGGCGCGGCTCGGCCGCGGCGACATCGACCTCGCCGTGGTGCTCGACTGGTACAACAAACCGCTGTCCCTGCCCGGCGGCCTCGCCAAGGCGCCGCTCTTCGACGACATCGTGGACGTCGCGCTGCCGCTGGGGCACCCGCTGGGGGACCGCGCCGAGATCGCGTTGGACGAACTGGCCGGCGACGAGTGGATCGCCTGGCCGGACGGCGGCTTCTGCCACGAGTGGCTGCTGTTCACGCTGCGCGGCAAAGGCATCGAGCCGCGCGTCGCCCACCACGCCGAGGAGCACGCCACCGTGCTCGCGCTGGTCGCCGCCGGACTCGGGGTCGCCGTCATGCCGCGGCTGGGCCGCGACCCGGTGCCGCCGGGGGTGCACATCATCCCCGTCCGCCACACCATGCGGCGCCATGTGTACGCGGTCTGGCGCGAGGACGCCGACCGCCGCCCGGCGATCCGCGTCGCCGTGGACGCGCTGCGGGCGTCCGCGGGCGGTTACCGGCCGCCCGCGGCCTGAGCGCGCGGGCGGCCGCCGGCCGGCCATCCGCAGGACCGGCCGGTGGGCCGGTCCGGGTTCGGGGCCCGCCCCGCGAACCCGGACCGGCGTTCGGGAGTCAGGCGAGCGTGATCTCGCCGCCGGACACGGTGACGTTCTTCGCGGGCAGCGCCGAGGTGGCCGGGCCGCTGGCCACGGAGCCGTCGGCCACCTTGAAGGTGCTGTTGTGGCACGGGCAGACGATCACCCCGTCGGCGACCTTCGCGACCGTGCAGCCCTGGTGCGTGCACACCGCCGAGAAGCCCTTGAACTGGCCGCTGCTCGGCTGGGTCACCACGACCTTCTGGTCGGCGAAGACCTTGCCGCCGCCGACCGGGATGTCCGAGGTCTTGCCCAGCGACGTGCCGCCCGCGCCGCTCCCGGCCGACGGGGTGCCGGAGCCCGCGGCCCCGGTCGAGCCCTGCGCGGCCGAGGAACCGCCGGCGTCGTCGGAGGAGTGGGAGGAGCCGGAACCGCAGGCGGTCAGGACGGCGGCGAGGCCCACGCCACCGGCCGCCGCGACAACGCCGCGGCGGGTCGGTGACTCGGGGATTCCGGAGCTTTCTGCCATGGGGTTGCATCCTGTTCATGGGTCGGACCGGACGGCGGGGCCCTCGCCGCCCGGCAGCGTGCTGTCACGCGTACCCGTTCATACGGCCGCCCGCGGCGCGGTGTTCAACGCGTCCCGAAGAAATTTCACCTGGTGTCGCAGCAGCCCCTCCACCACCACCGGATCGCTCGGCCCGTGCGTGGCGTGCGACAGCGGAAGCACCTGGTGGTAGCGGCCCGCGGCGAGCAGCGCCTCCGACAGGCGCAGCGTGTGCGCGGCCACCACGTTGTCGTCGGCGAGGCCGTGCACCAGCAGCAGCGGCCGCTCCAGCGCGGCCGCCGAGGTGATCGGCGAGCACCGGTCGTACGCCTCCGGGTCCTCGTCGGGGTGGCCGAGGAACCGCTCGCGCCAGTGCGTGTCGTACAGCCGCTGGTCGCTGGGGGCGGCGCCGCTGATCGCCGCGTGGAAGACGTCCGGGCGGCGCAGCACCGCCATTGCCGCCAGCGAGCCGCCGAAGCTCCAGCCGCGGATCGCCACCCGCCCCAGGTCCAGGTCGGGGCAGTGCGCGGCCGCCGCGTGCAGCGCGGTCACCTGGTCGGCGAGCGGCACCTCCAGCGTGTCCTTGTACACGCTCTTGTCCCACCGCGGACCTCGCCCCGGGGTGCCGCGGCCGTCCGCGACGACCACCGCGAAGCCCTCCTCGGCGAACCACTGCGCCTCGGCCAGCGGCCAGGTCGCCGCCCGCACCACCAGCCGCATGGCAGGGCCGCCGTACGGCGCGAGCAGCACCGGCAGTGGGCCCGAGCCGGGCCGGTGCCAGGACGGCAGCAGCAGCGCGGTGCGGACGGCGTGCTCGCCCGCCCGCAGCCAGGTCACCCGCGGCGTCACCACCGGCCGGGCCGCCAGGCACGGCACCCGCAGCTCACCACCGGACCCCGCCGCCCCGGCGGGCGGCAGCACCCGGATGTCGCGGCCGCCCTCGGTCAGCGACGACAGCAGCAGCGCGCCGCCGGCCCGCTGCCCGGTGTGCAGGCCCGGCCCCTCGCTCAGCCGGACCGCGCCGCCCTCGGGCCCGTACGACCACAGGTGCTCCTCGGTCGGCTCGTCGCACGCCGTGAACAGCACCGACTCGCCGTCCACGGACAGCACTTCGCACACCTGGAGGCCCTCGGGCGTGACGGGCGCGCCGCCGACCGCAAGGAAGCGGGTGCCGCCCGCGTCCTCGGTGTGCACCAGGGCGCCGGACGCGGTCCGCGCGGGAGTGCCGGGCACCAACTCCACCCACTTCGGGTCGCGCTGCTCGTGCAGCAGCCGTGTCGCCCCCGTCGCCGGGTCGGCGGCCAGCACCCGTACGGTGCCCTGGTCGCGGCTCTGCACGCTCAGCAGCGGGCCGTGCGCGTCCCAGGAGGCGGCCGCCAGGTACTCGAAGCCGGCCCGGTCCCAGACGACCTCGGTACGGCGGCCCGACCCGTCCGCGTCCAGGAGGTGCAGCGACACCTCGGCGTTCGCGGTGCCCGCCGCCGGATAGGCCGTCTCGCGCGGCGGGTGCGCCGGGTCCGCCGGGTCGGCGATCCACCAGCGCGCCACCGGCGCGGTGTCCACCCGGGCGGCCAGCAGCCGTTCGCCGTCCGGCGCCCACCAGTAGCCGCGGTGGCGGTGCATCGACTCGGCCGCCACGTGCTCGGCCAGGCCGTACGCCACCTCGCCGCTCTCCGGCGCGGCGAGCACCCGGTCCGCGCCGGTCGCCAGGTCCCGCACGTGCAGCGCGCCGCCGGTCACATAGGCGACGCGGCGGCCGGTCGGGTCGGGCCGCGGGTCGATCACGGGCCCGGCGGTGGGGTGCCGGCGCGGCGGCCTGAGGCCCGCGGGGTCGGCGGTCCACAGCGCGCCGTCCAGGGCGAACGCCACCAGGCGCACCGCCCGGTCGGCCGCGTAGCCGACGATGCCGGTGGTGCGCTGCCGGGCCCGCTCGCGCCGGACCAGCTCCTCCGGCGGCACCTCGCCGCCCGGGTCCGCGAGCGCGGCCGGGTCGGCGAGCAGGCGCTCGCCGTCGGCGTCCAGCCGCCACAGGCAGCCGGCGCGGTCCTCGGGGCCGCGGGTGCGCACATAAAGAACCGACGAACCGTCGGGGGAGAGGGTGAGGGCCTGCGGGACGCCCAGCGAGAAGCGCTGGGTGCGGGCGAACTGGCGGGGGAAGTCGCGGTGATCGTCGATCGTGTCCATAAGGGCAGTCTTCACCCCGCTAACCTGGGGGGATGTTGAGAGAAGTGACCGGCATCCGCTATGTCACGCCGCTGCGTGAGGGCGGTTCGGTGCCCGGTGTGGTCGAGGCCGACGACCTCGGTACCTACGTCGTGAAGTTCAGCGGCGCGGCCCAGGGGCGCAAGGCGCTGGTCGCCGAGGTGATCGCGGGCGAACTCGGCCGCCGACTGGGGCTGCGGGTGCCCGAGCTGGTGCGGTTCGACTTCGACCCGGTGATCGGACTCGGGGAGCCCGACCAGGAGATCCAGGACCTGCTCAAGGCGAGCGGCGGACTCAACCTCGGGATGGACTTCCTGCCCGGCTCGCTCGGCTTCGACCCTCTGGTGTTCACCATGGAACCCGAGGAGGCCAGCCGCATCGTCTGGTTCGACGCGCTCATCGGCAACGTGGACAGGTCGTGGCGCAATCCTAACATGCTGGTCTGGCACCGGAACGTGTGGCTGATCGACCACGGCGCCTCGCTCATCTGGCACCACAACTGGAAGTCGGCGCAGGCCGCGTCCGCCAAGCCGTACGACGCGACCGACCACGCGCTGTCCCGCTTCTCACCCGAACCCGCGGCGGTGGCGGCGGAGTTGGCCGCACAGGTGACGGAGCCGCTGCTCACCGAGGTGACCGCCCAGGTGCCCGACGAGTGGCTGGTCGACGAGCCCGGGTTCGACGCGCCCGACGACGTGCGCGCCGCCTACCGCGAACTCCTCGGTGCCCGGGCGCTGGACATCCACGAGCGCATTACCACGGCCCGCCAGAAGGCGAAGCAACCGCCACCCGAGTGGCTGCGGACCTGGGTCGAGGGGAAGAACGCGAAATGAGCGGGCGGGACGTCTTCGAGTACGCGCTCGTGCGCGTCATGCCGCGGATCGAGCGCGGCGAACTGATCAACGCGGGCGTGCTGGTGTACTGCCGCGCCCAGGCGTACGTCGGTGCCCGCGTCCACCTCGACGTCGCCCGTCTGCGCTGCCTCGACCCGGACGTCGACGTCGAAGGCGTCGAGGCGGCGCTGCGCGGCTACGAGGGCATCTGTGCGGGGGGCGCTGCCGCTGGGCAGGCGGGGGAGGACGACCCCGGGCGGCGGTTCCGCTGGCTCACGGCTCCGCGCAGCACGATCGTGCAGCCCGGGCCGATCCACACCGGCCTCACCCAGGACGCCCGTAAGGAGGCCGACCGCCTCCTCGCCCTCCTCGTCCGCTGAGCGGCTCTTCCGCCCCTCCCCCCGGGCTGCCCGGTCCTGTGGGTGCCGGGACCTCGCGGTCCGCGGTGGTTGTTCGCGCAGTTCCCCGCGCCCCTTGTTTTCGCTCGGGTCTTCCCGCGGAAGAAGCTCGCGCCCCGAAGGGGCGCGGGGAACTGCGCGACCAGCCACAGCGGACCGCAAGGTCCCGGAACCGACAGGACGGGGCAGGACCGGGGGTCCTGTTGACAGCGTCAGCGCCCCCTCTTACGGTTCGGGGCGTGACCTACTAAGCGGTCGCTCATGTGAGGGCGGGCGCGCCAACCGGCCGAGGTTGAGGAGACGAAGATGTCCACCACCGAGCAGCGCGTCGCGATCGTCACGGGCGGCGCCCGCGGAATCGGCGCGGCGACCGCGGTGCGGCTGGCCGCGGAGGGCCGGGCCGTCGCCGTGATCGACCTGGACGAGGACGCCTGCAAGGGGACCGTGGAGTCGATCACGGGCGCGGGCGGCCGCGCGATCGCCGTGGGCGCCGACGTGTCGGACGAGGCCCAGGTCCAGGCGGCCGTCGCCCGGGTGGCCGAAGAGCTCGGCGCGCCCACCATCCTGGTGAACAACGCGGGCGTGCTCCGCGACAACCTGATCTTCAAGATGTCCGTGGCGGACTGGGACACGGTGCTGGGCGTCCATCTGCGCGGCGCGTTCCTGATGACCCGCGCGGTGCAGAAGCACATGGTGGACGCCAAGTTCGGCCGCGTGGTGAACCTCTCCTCCTCCTCGGCGCTGGGCAACCGCGGCCAGGCCAACTACGCCGCCGCGAAGGCGGGCATGCAGGGCTTCACCAAGACCCTCGCGATCGAGCTCGGCAAGTTCGGCGTCACGGCGAACGCGGTCGCCCCCGGCTTCATCGTCACCGACATGACCGCGGCGACCGCCGCCCGCGTGGGCATGGGCTTCGAGGAGTTCCAGGCCGCGGCGGCCACCCAGATCCCCGTGCAGCGGGTCGGCCGTCCCGAGGACGTGGCGGGCGCGATCGCGTTCTTCACCGGCGACGCGGCCGGCTTCGTCTCCGGCCAGGTGCTGTACGTGGCCGGCGGCCCGCTCGACTGACCGCGTCACCCTCCACCAGCAGCGAAGGCGTACCAGGACATGACTGAACTCCCCCCGGACAGCGGCCGCGCCGCGATCGTCACCGGTGCCAGCCGCGGCATCGGGTACGGGATAGCCGAGGCGCTCGTCGCCCGCGGCGACCGCGTCTGCATCACCGGCCGCAACGAGGACGCCCTCAAGGAGGCCGTCGAGCGGCTGGGCGGCGGCGACCGGGTGATCGGCGTGGCCGGAAAGGCCCACGACCAGGCGCACCAGGAGGCGGCCGTCGCCCGCGTGATGGAGGCGTTCGGCCGGATCGACCACCTCGTCAACAACGCGGGCACCAACCCGGTCTTCGGCCTGCTCACCGACCTCGACCTCGGGGTCGCCCGCAAGGTCTACGAGACCAACGTGCTCTCCGCGCTCGGCTTCGCGCAGCAGACCTGGCGGGCCTGGCAGAAGGAGAACGGCGGCTCGATCGTCAACATCGCCTCGATCGCCGGGATCGCCCCCTCGCCGTTCATCGCCGCCTACGGCATGAGCAAGGCCGCGATGGTCAACCTCACTGTGCAGCTCGCCTCCGAGATGGCGCCCAAGGTGCGGGTCAACTCGATCGCCCCCGCGGTGGTGAAGACGAAGTTCGCCGCGGCCCTGTACGAGGGCCACGAGGAGGAGACGGCGGCCGGCTACCCCATGCAGCGGCTGGGCGTGCCCGAGGACATCGGCGGCGCGGCGGCGTTCCTGCTGTCGGACCAGGCCGCGTGGATCACCGGGCAGAACCTGGTGATCGACGGCGGCCTGTTCCTGAAAGCGGGCGTCTGACCGGGCGGAATGCCGACGGGACCGGATTGTCAGAGGGGCGCGGTAGTTTCGGGGCAGTGAAACCGATCGCGTACCGGAGGTTCCCGACGTGCCCAGCATGCTGCCCGACTCCTGGCAGGCCGTTCTCGGCGAGGAGTTGGACAAGCCCTACTTCCAGCAGCTCACCGACTTCGTCGCGGCCGAGCGGCGCGAACACCACGTCTTCCCGCCCGAGGACGAGGTGTTCGCCGCTCTGGAGGCCACACCGTTCGACAAGGTGAAGGTGCTGGTGCTCGGTCAGGACCCGTACCACGGCGCGGGTCAGGGCCACGGGCTGTGCTTCTCGGTGCGTCCCGGGGTGCGCACCCCTCCCTCGCTGCGGAACATCTTCAAGGAGCTCAAGGACGAGTTCGGGTACCCCGTGCCGGACAACGGGTATCTGATGCCGTGGGCCGAGCAGGGCGTCCTGCTGCTCAACGCGGTGCTGACGGTGCGTGAGGGCGAGGCCAACTCGCACAAGGGCAAGGGCTGGGAGAAGTTCACCGACGCGGTGATCCGCGCCGTCTCCGACCGCCCCGACCCGGCGGTGTTCGTCCTGTGGGGGAACTACGCGAAGAAGAAGAAGCCGCTCATCGACACCGGCCGCCACACCGTCATAGAGGGCGCGCACCCCTCGCCGCTGTCGGCGAAGCTCTTCCTGGGCAGCCACCCCTTCACGCAGATCGACGAAGCGGTGAAGTCCCAGGGCCACGAGCCGATCGACTGGCGCATCCCCGACCTCGCGTCGGCGTAAACGGGGGCAGTGGTGTACGGGCGGCGCTGAGCGGGAAAGCGGGCACCGGCGGCGGGCGCGGGCGGTCAGCGGCGGTAGACCTCGTGGCAGATCGAGGACGCCCGCCCGCCCCGTGCCCACCCGCCGTACGTCTCGCCGAGCCCGCACACGTCCGGCGCGGTCGGGAGCAGCGGGCGGGCCGGCCCCTTGAGGCGGGGGACGGCGGGCCGCAGCGCCGGGCGCGGGGGAGCCGGCGCCGGTACGGCCCTGGCGGTGGGCCGCGCATCCGGTGCCGGGGGGTCCGGGCGCGCGGTGGCCAGCACCCGGTGAGCGGGCGTCGACGCCACCCGCGCGTCGTCGGGCCGCGCGGTCCGGGCGGGCGGGGCGGACGCCGAGGGAGCGGGAGCGGGGGCTCCGGGCTGCGGCGAGACAGTGGTGCACCCGGCGGACGCGAGCACCGCGCACAGCGCGAACACCGGGGGCAGGAACGGGGAGAGGCCACGCACCCGCGCCACTGTGCCGTACCCGCGACCGTCCGGGTATTCCCCGCAGGGGTGAACATGCGGCGCCCCCGTATGCTGCCCGGACACGGCACCACACGGCACGGCACCACACAGCACGGCACCGGCCCGGCACCGCCCGGCCGGGTAGGACTGACGACGGCACCGCACGGCACCAGGAGCACGGATGGCAGCGCGCGACGGCAGCGCCCCCCTGAAGATCGGCGTCATCGGGCTCGGTGACATCGCGCAGAAGGCGTACCTCCCGGTGCTCGCCGCGCAGCCGGGCCTCGAACTGCACCTGCACACCCGGACCGCCGCCACCCTGGCCGCCGTCGGCGACGCCTACCGGCTGCCGCACCGCCACCCCACCCTGGACGCGCTGCTCGACCAGGGCCTCGACGCGGCCTTCGTCCACGCCCCCACCGCCCACCATGTGGAGATCGGCACCCGCCTGATCGAGGCGGGCGTCCCCACCTATGTCGACAAGCCGCTCGCCTACGACCTGGACGGCGCGCGCGGTCTGGTGGACCTCGCGGGCACCCGCGGTGTGCCGCTGGCGGTCGGCTTCAACCGCCGCTTCGCGCCGGGGTACGCGCAGTGCCTGGACCACCCGCGCGACCTGATCCTGATGCAGAAGAACCGGGTCGGGCTCGCCGAGGAGGTCCGGACGGCCGTCTTCGACGACTTCGTGCACGTGGCCGACACGCTGCGGTTCCTGGCGCCGGGCCCGATCGAGCAGGTCCGCGTCTCCGCCCGGGTCCGCGACGGGCTGCTGCACCACGTGGTGGTGCACCTGTCCGGCGACGGCTTCACCGCGATCGGGTCGATGAACCGGATGAGCGGCTCCACCGAGGAGACCCTCGACGTCAGCGGCGCCGACGCCCGCCGCCAGGTGCTCAACCTCGCCGAGGTGATCGACCACAAGGGCCAGCCGACCGTGCGGCGCCGCGGCGACTGGGTGCCGGTGGCGCGGCAGCGCGGCATCGAGCAGGTGGCGCTCGCCTTCCTCGACGCGGTGCGCGCCGGCACCCCCCTCGACGCGCGGGACGCCCTGCGCACCCACGAGTTGTGCGAGCGGATCGTCGCCGAGATCACCGGGAGTCCCGTGCCGGGTCCGGCGACCGCCTGAGCGCGGCCACGTCCGCGGGGACCCCTTCGCCGCCCACCGGCCCGGCCCCGGCAGCCCGGCGGCGTAGCGCGCGGACCCCTTCAACGGCCCCTGCGGCGAGCATCAGCAGCAGCGCCAGCCGCGGCACCCAGTCGCCGAACCGCACATACGGGCTCGTCCCGGTGGCGGTCGGCACCTCGTACACCGCGGCGGCGCCGCCGCTGGTGCCGATCCGGTGCCCGACGGGCGCGCCGCCGGGACCGTAGACCGCGCTGATCCCGGTGAGGGTGGCGTGCACCATCGGCCGCCAGGTCTCCGCGGCCCGCAGCGCCGCGAGCGAGGCGTGCTGCGCCGGGGCCCAACTGCCCTGGAACGACGCGGTGGAGGACTGGGCGACCAGCAGCCGCGCGCCGTCCGCGGCCAGGTGGCGGCTCATGTCGGGGAACGCCGACTCGAAGCAGACCAGCGGCCCGAAGCGCAGCGCCCCGGTGTCCATCACCACCTGCCGGCGGCCCGGCCTGCGGTCCTGCCCGGCGGCCTTCCCCACGGACGTGGCCCAGCCCAGCAGCGACCGCATCGGGATGTACTCGCCGAAGGGCACCAGCCGCATCTTGTCGTACGTCGGGCCGGTCACGCCGTGCGGGCCGACGAGTGTGGAGGTCTTGGAGATGCCGGTGCCGTCGGCGCGTTCGGCGTCCACGTTGACCAGCAGGTCGGCGCCGACCAGGCGGGAGAGCGCGGCGAGCGTCGCGGTGGTGCCCGGGTGGTCCGACAGGTCGACGCCGACGCTGCTCTCGCCCCACACCACCAGGTCGGGGCGGCGGCCGGCGAGTTGCCGGGTGAGGCGGACCTCGCGGGCGAACCGGGCAGCCGGCCCTTCGACCACCCCGGGCTGCACGACCGCGACCCGGACCGGCGCGGTGGCGTGCGGGCGCGGCGCCCACAGCCATACGGCGCCGGTCGCCACCGAGGCGGCGAGCAGTGTCGCGGCGGCGGTACGGCGCGCGGACGGCAGCACGCACAGGACGGCGACGGCCGTGTTGACCAGCACCAGCGCCGCGCTGACCAGCCACACCCCGCCGAGGGAGGCGAGCCGCAGGGCCGGGCCGACCTGCCACTGGCTCGCGCCGAGCAGGCCCCAGGGGCCGCCGAGGTACTGCCAGGAGCGGACCAGTTCGATCAGCAGCCAGCCGCTGGGCAGGAGCACCAGGGCGGCGCCCACCGCGGGGGCGCCGCCGAGCAGGCGGCGGACCAGCCAGCCCCAGGGCGCCCACAGCGCACCCAGCAGCAGGGCGAGCACCGGGAGGAAGACGGTCATGCTCGGCAGCAGCCAGTTGTGGACCGCGAGCATGAAGCCGGCGCCGCCGAACCACCCGTCCAGCGCCGCGCGCCGGGCGCTCGGCGCCGAGCGGATCAGCAGGAGCCAGGGGACCAGGGCGAAGTAGGCGAGCCACCACAGGGACGGTGCCGGGAAGGTCAGCGCCGGCACCGCGCCCGCCACTGCGGAGGCCACTCCGCGGCTCCACCCTCGCGTACCCGGGAGCAGGGTGCCTGTCGGGCTCATCCGCGGCTCCCTCCGGGTGGGGTGGTGCTGTCGGTTCCGGGACCACCTGCCGGTGGGGGCTGGTCGCGCAGTTCCCCGCGCCCCTGGTTTGCTCGGGCCTTCCCGCGAAAGAAGCTCGCGCCCCAAGGGGCGCGGGGAACGGCGCGAGCAGCCACGGCGGACCGCAAGGTCCCGGCACTCCCGGGACGGGTCCGCCGGGTGGGTCAGGCCGAGGCGTCCGCTGAGGCGTCTTCGGACACTGCGCGGGCGCGGGTGGTGACGACGGCGGCCGCGGCGAGTGCGGCGGCGCCGAACGCCGCGGCGATCACCCAGGGCCGGTCCAGGCAGTGGCCGGTGGCGTGGTCGAGGGAGAGCCGTCCGGGCCCGGACAGCCCGAGGGACGCGGCGGTCCAGCCGAGCAGCGCCGGGTGTTCGAAGCCCCCGGACATCGCGAAGAAGCCGGCCGGGGCGTGCACCGCGACGGCCCCGGCCATGGCCCCGGCGGCGGCCGCACCGGCCGCGGGGGTGGCCAGGCCGAGCGCGAGGAGGGCGCCGCCGCCCGCCTCGCCGAGCCCCGCCGCGACGGCCGCGGGCTTGCCGGGCCGGAAACCCATGTGCTCCATGGCCCCGGCGGTGGCGTCGAGCCCGCCTCCGCCGAACCATCCGAACAGTTTCTGCGCGCCGTGCGCGAAGAGCGCCGACCCCGCGCCCAGACGCAGCGCCAGCAGTCCGATGTCCTTGCGGTACGCCGTTCCCATGACCGCGTCCTTTCGTTCGCCCGGGCCCGGTCGTCGAAGGGCCCACCCGGCCAGTGTGTGCGGCCCGGCGGGCATCGCGCCGCGCCAGGCGGTCTGTCCGGGCGAACGGGGGGGGCGCCGCGCCGGGCGGCTACGGCAGGCGGTTCCAGGAGGTCAGCACATGGCGGCCGTGTTCGATGCCGAGCCGGCTGACCGTACCGGTGGCGAGCTGGAAGAGCGCGCCGTCGGCGGGGGGCAGGCCGAGCCGCCGGGCGGTGAGCACCCGCAGGAAGTGCGCGTGCGCGACGAGGACGACGTCGCCGCCCTCGCCGTTGGCGAAGGCCGCCTCGACCCGGGCGAGCACCCGGTCGGCACGGTCGCCGACCTGCTCGGGGCTCTCGCCGGGATGCCCCTCGGGCCCGGGCACGACGCCGTCGGTCCAGATCTCCCAGCCCGGGCGGGTGCGGTGGATGTCGCGGGTGGTGACGCCCTCGTAGCCGCCGTAGTCCCACTCGTGCAGGTCGGGGTCGATGCGTACGTGGTCCAGGCCGGCGAGCTTCGCGGTCTGCTGCGCGCGCTGGAGCGGGCTGCTGATCACGCACCCGATGTGCCGGCTGGCCAGCAGCGGCACCAGCGACCGCGCCTGCTCCTCGCCGTGCTCGGTGAGCGGCAGGTCGGTGTAGCTGGTGTGCTGACCGGACTGCGACCACTCGGTCTCGCCGTGCCGGATCAGAACGAGCTCACCCATCGGACACCTCCCGTGGCGCCCCGCGGCGCCCGTTTGTGATCATATGCCGACCGCCCGCCGCGACCACCGCGCGGCCGTCGGGCCGACCCGTCGGCACAACCGCGGACCGGCCGAAAGACTTCCCGCCCGCGGCGTCGTTACGATGGCGCGCGGGTCGCTCCGGTTGCGGCGGCGGCGTGTTCTCGGTCGGATCGAAGCAGCGTACGGGGGACACCCGCGGGTCCGCGCGGCACACGGGGCGGCCGAGGCGGCGGCAGGGCGGAGCGTTCCGCCCGTGCGGCGGCCAAGTGACCAGCAAGCGGCAGCGACCAGCAACAGGAGCCGGAATGAACGACGCACCCCGCACATACGACGTGGTCGTCATCGGAGCGGGCCCGGTCGGGGAGAACCTGGCCGAGCGGACCCGGGCGGCCGGGCTCAGCACGGTTGTCGTGGAGAGCGAACTCGTCGGCGGTGAGTGCTCCTACTGGGCGTGCATGCCGAGCAAGGCGCTGCTGCGGCCGGTGGCCGCCCGGGCCGACGCGCGCCGGCTGCCGGGGCTGGCCGCCGCCGTGGCCGGGCCGCTGGACTCCGCGGAGGTGCTGGCCCGCCGGGACGAGTTCACCTCGCACTGGAAGGACGCGGGCCAGGTGGGGTGGCTGGACTCGGTCCACATCGACCTGGTGCGCGGCCGCGGCCGGCTCGACGGGCCGCGCCAGGTCGTGGTCGACACCCCGGACGGCGGTGTGGTGCGGCTGGCGGCCCGGCACGCGGTCGCGGTGTGCACCGGCACCACCGCGGCGCTGCCCGACCTGGCGGGGCTGGCCGACGTCCGGCCGTGGACCAGCCGCGAGGCGACCAGCGCCAAGCAGGTGCC
Organism: Actinacidiphila sp. bgisy145; assembly: GCF_057708125.1. NCBI lineage: Bacteria > Bacillati > Actinomycetota > Actinomycetes > Kitasatosporales > Streptomycetaceae > Actinacidiphila > Actinacidiphila sp. bgisy145. The sequence continues at coordinate 147,584 of NZ_JBYIRL010000014.1, read as the reverse complement.
CGAGAGCCTGGTGGTGGTCGGCGGCGGCGTGGTCGCCGTGGAGATGGCGACGGCCTGGCAGGCGCTCGGCGCGCGCGTGACGGTGCTGGTCCGCGGCGGCGAACTGCTCGGCCGGATGGAGCCGTTCGTCGGGGAGATGGTCGCCGACGGGCTGCGGGAGGCGGGCGTCGACGTACGGTTCGGGGTGTCCGTGGCGTCGGTGGTGCGCGAGGGCCGCGAGGTGCGGGTCGGGCTCGACGACGGCGGCGAACTGACCGCGGACGAGATCCTCTTCGCGGTCGGCCGCGAGCCGCACACCGGCGACCTCGGGCTCGACACGGTCGGACTCACGCCCGGCGACTGGCTCACCGTCGACGACACCTGCCAGGTCACGGCGGTGCCCGACGGGTGGCTCTACGCGGCCGGCGACGTCAACCACCGGGCGCTGCTGACCCACCAGGGCAAGTACCAGGGGCGGATGGCCGGCACCGCGATCGCCGCGCGCGCCACGGGGCAGCCGGTGGACAACGCGCCCTGGGGCGCGGCCGTCGCCACCGCCGACCACGCCGCCGTGCCGCAGGTCGTCTTCACCGACCCGGAGGCGGGCTCGGTCGGCCTGACCCTCCAGGAGGCCGAGCGCTCCGGGCGGCGGGTGCGGGCGGTGGACTACGACCTCGGGCAGGTCGCGGGTGCGAGCCTGTACGCCGACGGCTACACCGGCCGGGCCCGGATGGTGGTGGACCTCGACCGCGAGGTGCTGCTCGGGGTGACCTTCGTCGGGCCCGGGGTGAGCGAACTGGTGCACTCCGCCACGATCGCGGTCGTGGGCGAGGTGCCGATCTCCCGGCTGTGGCACGCGGTCCCCTCCTACCCCACCATCAGCGAGGTGTGGCTGCGCCTGCTGGAGACCTACCGCGGCTGACGGCCCGCGCGGCCCGGGTGACCGGCAGGTGCCCGCGGGATCGGCAGGTGTGATCGGCGCGTGTCCGCCATACGCATCGATTCCGCGCCGTGGTCCGTGCGCGGCATGGCGAGCCCCCAGGAGATGTGACGCTGAGTAGCTAGGGTGCGGCGTGCGAACCGTTCCATAACGGTCATCGCGCACGCTTCTGGCGAAAGGTCATGATGACGTACAGATCCCATCTCGCCGCGGCGGCCGCCCTGCTGCTCGCCCTGGGCGGCGCGCCGGCCGCGGGTGCCGTCGGCGCGCCGGGCGGCCCGGCAGTCCAGCCCCGCGCCGTGCCCGCGCCCGGCCCCGACAGCTCCGTGGTGACGGTGCGTACCGGTGGCGACCGCGACCCCGCGACCGACACGGTCCTGCCGCTGGCCGGGGTCCGGCTCGCGCTCTTCCGCGACGCCGACGCCGCGGACCCGATCGACGCCCCCTGGGCCCAGTGCACCTCCGACGCCGACGGGGACTGCAACTTCGTCGTGCCGCAGACCGGCGCGGGCGAGGCCGAGAACGGCAGCGTGCTGACGGTCCGCCAACTCGCCGCCCCCGCCGGCTGGTACACCAACCCGGTGCTGCGCACCGGCCCGGGCAGCGGCTCGAACTCGGTCGCCTCGCCGTACGAGTTCCAGACGCCGGCGCTGGAGGGCGGGGCGACCTACCGCTCCACCCGCGAGTTCATGTACAGCTCCAGCAACTCGCTGCCCACCCGCTCGGGCGGCATCTGGCAGTCCTCGCGGGACAACCCGCCGCTGCCGCAGTCGTGCGGGCTGGACGTCGCGGTGGTCCTCGACCTGTCCGCGTCCGTCGGCAGCCAGCTGCCCGCGCTGAAGGCGGCCACCGACGCGTTCACCGACGCCCTGACCGGCACGCCCTCGCGGCTGGCGCTGTTCTCCTTCGACCAGGCGTCGCCCGCCACCAGCGTGGACGCCAACCACCCCGAGCTCCGGTCGGTCTCGACCCCGGCCGGTGCCGCCGCCTTCAAGAGCCTCTACGCGGACTGGACGCTCGGCAAGGGCACCAACTGGGACCGCGCGCTGCACGCCGTCGCCCAGGCACCGGAGCACTACGACGCCACCGTGGTCCTCACCGACGGCAACCCGACCCGCTTCGGCAGCCTGCACGGCGACGGCGCCAACACCCACTTCATCGACGTGGAGAACGGCATCTTCTCCGCCAACTCCGTCAAGGCCCAGGACACCAGGGTGATCGCCCTCGGCGTCGGCAGCGGCGTGGCGGGGCTGTCCGGGCTCAACCTGCGCGCCATCTCCGGCCCGACGGCCTTCGACGGCGGCAACACCACCGCCGCGGACTACTTCCAGACCACCGACTACGGACAGGCCGCCGACCAGTTGCGCGCCCTGGCACTCGAGCACTGCACCGGCAGCCTCACCGTCGTCAAGCAGATCGCGCCCGAGGACACCACCGGCGAGGACGTCACGGGCGCCGAACCGGCCGGTCCCGGCTGGACCTTCGACGCCTCCACGACCACACCCGGCGTCACCGGCCTGCCCGCCACGCAGACCACCACCTCCGACGGCACCGGCGCCGTCACCTTCCAGCCCGGCTTCGGCGTGAACCCCTCGGCGGACGTCACCGTGGGCGAGATCCAGCACCCCGGCTACGCACTCGTCACCCAGGACGGCGGCAACGCCGTGTGCACCGACCTCGACACCGGGCAGCGCGTACCGGTGGAGAACACCGGCACCGACGAGATCCCCGGCTTCACCGTGGACGCGCCCCGCCAGGCCGCCATCAGCTGCACCGTCTACAACCGGCCCGTCGGCAGCACCGACGACTCCGCGGACATCACCGTCGACAAGGAGTGGAACGTCGACGGCCACCTGTACGCCGAGGGCACCCAGCCCGACGGGCTCAGCGCCCAGCTCACCCTGACCGGTCCCGGCGGCGCCGGGGCCACCCCGCAGCCGTGGGGCGACCCCCGCACCGGCTACACCATCGGCGACCGCGTCACCGTGGCCGAGAGCGTCCACCTGACCGCGCCCGGCTGCACGCTCGGCGGTTCGGAGGTCACCAGCGTCGACGGCGCCGGCACGCACCTGCCGCTGCCGTACGACGCGACGCTCACCGCGCACCACCAGCACCTCGTCGTCACCAACACCGTGACCTGCTGCCCGGACGACGGCGGGCAGCAGGGCTACGGTGCCGGGCCGCAGAAGGCCCAGCCGCGGCCCGCGGCGGTGCACCCCGCCCGTCGCTGAGCCGGCGGACCGAGCAGGAGCAGCAGGGCCCGGGGCCGGGTGCGCGGACGGACGCGCGCCCGGCCCCCGGCACGCCGACGCGGACCGCGCAGGGGGCGCACAGCAACGGCGGGGCACGGCCGTGGAAGGGCGGGGTGAGCCGTTTGTGGTTCAGGGCGCCGGGTCAAGGCGCTCAAAGGTTGGGGATAGATGATGATGTGCCTGGCCCGGTGGCGCGAGTCCAGCCGGACGCGACTGTCGCCGGGCATGGTCGCTGTATCCGCACCCGCACCCGCACTCGCACCCGCATCCGTGACCGAGGAGACGAAGTCCCATGAGCCGCACGGTCGACTGCCCGCCGCCGCACGCCCCCGCCCGCCCGCGACCGGTGCGCCGGACCCCCGTGCCCGGCGCGTCGGCGGGCGCCCGGTGACGGGCCGCCCAGCGCAGGACCAAGGGCCGCACCGGGCGGACGACGCGGGCGCCGGTACGGCGCAGCCCGCGGCCGGCTGGGTGCGCCGGATCGGCGCGTACTGCCTGCGGCACCGCCGGGACGTGCTGATGGCGTTCGGCGCCGCCGTCGCCGTCGCGATCGCCACGGCGACGCTCCCGCTGGTGCTGCGGCACGTCGTGGACCGCGTCGCCTCCGGGCGTACCGGGTCGCTCACCGCGTGGACCGTGGTGCTCGCGGGGCTGGGCGCGGTCCGCTTCGCCGGCGGCTTCACCCGCCGCTACACCGCCGGCCGGCTGTCGCTCGGCGTCCAGTACGACCTGCGCAACGACGCGTTCGCCGCGCTGCTGCGGCTGGGCGGCGCCCAGCAGGACAGCCTGCGCACCGGCCAGATCGTCAGCCGCTCCATATCCGACATCACCCTGATCCAGACCCTGCTGCAGTTCCTGCCGAACATGACAGGAAACGCGCTGATGTTCGTGGTCTCGCTGGTCTTCATGGCGTGGCTGTCCCCGCTGCTGACCCTGGTCGCGCTGGTCGTCGGCCCGCTGCTGTGGCTGATCGCGCTGCGCAGCCGCCGTGACCTGTTCCCCGCCAACTGGCACGCCCAGCAGGAGGCCGCCGAGGTCGCCTCCGGTGTCGAGGCGACGGTGACCGGGGTGCGTGTGGTCAAGGGCTTCGGGCAGGAGGAACGCGAACTGGCCGGCCTGGAGCAGCGCGCCAAGCGGCTGTTCGCCTCCCGGCTGCGGGTCGTGCGCTACAACAGCCGCTACAACCCCGCGCTCCAGGCGGTGCCCGCGCTCGGCCAGGTCGCGGTGCTCGCCTTCGGCGGCTACCTGGCGCTGCACGGCCGGATCTCGCTCGGCACCTTCCTGGCCTTCACCAGCTACCTCGGCTCCTTCGTCACCCCGGTCCGCCAGGTCGCCACGCTGCTGACCGTCTGGCAGCAGGCCCGGGCCGGCGCCGAACGCGTCCTGGAGGTCGTCGACGAGGCACCGGTGATCACCGACGCGCCCGGCGCCCGCGAACTGCCCGACGAGCCGCCCGCGCTGTCCTGGCAGGACGTCACCTTCGGCTACGGCGACGGGCAGCCGCTGCTGCGCGGCTTCAGCCTCGACATCGCGCCCGGCGAGACCGTCGCCCTGATCGGCCCGGCCGGCTCCGGCAAGTCCACCGCGGCGGCGCTGCTGCCGCGCTTCTACGACGTCCCCGCCGGGTCGGTCCGCGTCGGTGGCACCGACGTACGGGAGTTGACGCTCGACTCGCTGCGCGGCCGGATCGGGTTCGTCTTCGAGGAGAGCCTGCTGCTGTCGGACACGGTCCGCAACAACATCGCCTACGGCGAGCCCGGCGCGAGCCAGGAGCGGGTCAAGGCCGCCGCCCGGATCGCCCGCGCCGACGAGTTCGTCGAGCGCCTGCCGCAGGGGTACGACACGGTCGTCGGCGAGCAGGGCCTGACGCTGTCCGGCGGCCAGCGGCAGCGCGTCGCGCTCGCCCGGGCGCTGCTGTGCGACCCGGCGGTGCTGGTGCTCGACGACGCGACCTCCGCGATCGACGCCCGGGTGGAGGCGGAGATCCACGCGGCCCTGCACGAGGCGGTCCGCCGCCCCACCACGCTGATCATCGCGCACCGCCGCTCCACCCTCGAACTCGCCGACCGCATCGCGGTGCTGGACGGCGGCCGGGTGGTCGACACCGGCACGATGGACGAACTGCGGTCCCGCTCCGCGCTGTTCCGCTCCCTGCTGTCGGCCGTGGACGCGCCCGAACCGGCCGGGGAGCATCGGACCGGCAACGCGATGGCCGCCGAACATGCCTCCGGATCGGGGGAGTTGGGGACGCCCGCGGGCGCCGAACTGTCGGCCGCGAGCGACGACGGGCCCGACCCGACGGCCGCGCCCCCGGCGCACCCGGCCCCCGCCGTCACCGCGCACCTGTGGCGCCGCCCGGACGGCGAGGACGGCCCGGCGGGCGGTGAGGGCGCCGCGCTGCGCGCCGCGCAGGCGATCTCGCTCTCCTCGGCGACGGCCGGGCGCGGCCGGGGGCCGGGCGGCGGGGTGCTCGGCACGGCGCCGCCCACCCCCGAACTCCTGGCCGGGCTGGCGAAGATGCCGCTGCCCGCGGCCGACCCGGACGTGCCGGCCGACCGCACCCGGGCCGCCGACCCGCACTTCGGGCTGCGCCCGCTGGTGCGGCCGTTCCGGCTGGCGCTGCTGCTGGGGCTGGCGCTGGTCGCCCTCGACGCGCTGGCGCAGATCATCGTGCCGGTGCTGGTCCGCCGGGGCGTCGACGACGGCGTGGCGCACCACTCGGGCCGGGTGCTGCTGGAGGCGGCCGCGGCCGCGGCGGTGGTGGTCGCCGCGGACTGGCTGATCGGCGTCGGCCAGATCCGCACCACCGGACGCACCGGCGAGCGGCTGCTCTACACGCTCCGGGTCAAGACGTTCGCCCAGCTCCAGCGGCTCGGACTGGACTACTACGAGCGCGAGTTGGGCGGCCGGATCATGACCCGGATGACCACCGACGTGGACGCGCTGTCGAACTTCCTCCAGACCGGGCTGATCACCGCCGTGGTCAGCCTGCTCACCGTGTTCGGCGTGCTGATCACCCTGCTGGTCATCGACGCCGGGCTCGCGGTGGTGCTGCTCGGCGCACTGCCGCTGCTGGTGGTGGGCACCGCGGTCTTCCGGCACCACTCGGTACCCGCCTACCACGAGGCGCGCGAGCGGGTCAGCGCGGTCAACGCCGCCCTCCAGGAGAACGTCACCGCGATCCGCGTCACCCAGGCGTTCCGCCGCGAGCGCCGCAACGCCACCGACTTCGCCGAACTCGCCTGGGCCTTCCGCGACTCGCGGCTGCGCGCCCAGCGCTACATGGCGACGTTCTTCCCGTTCGTGGAGTTCCTGGGCACCCTGTCCACCGCGGCGGTGCTCGCGGTCGGCGCCGGGCAGGTGCACTCCGGCACCCTGACCGCCGGGACGCTGATCGCCTTCCTCCTCTACGTCGACCTGTTCTTCTCCCCGATCCAGCAGTTCTCGCAGGTCTTCGACGGCTACCAGCAGGCCGTCGTGGGCCTGGGCCGGCTGCGCACCCTGATGCGCACCCCCACCGCCACCCCCGTACCCGAACACCCGCGTGAAGTGCGGCAGTTGCGGGGCGAGGTGGTCTTCGACGACGTGTCCTTCGGATACGCCGGGGGCGGCGGGCAGGAGGTGCTGCACGGCGTCCGGCTGCGGATCGCGCCCGGCGAGACGGTCGCGCTCGTCGGCGCGACCGGCGCCGGCAAGTCCACCGTGATGAAGCTGATCGCCCGGTTCTACGACCCCACCAGCGGCGCGGTCCGGGTCGACGGCCACGACCTGCGCGCGCTGGACCTGGCCGGCTACCGCGCCAGGCTCGGCGTGGTCCCGCAGGAGGCCCACCTGTTCAGCGGCACCGTGCGCGACGCCATCGCCTACGGCCGGCCCGGCGCCACCGACGCCGAGGTGGAGGCCGCGGCGCGCGCGGTCGGTGCGCACGACATGGTGGCCGGGCTCCCGGCCGGCTACCTCCAGCCGGTCGGCGAGCGCGGCCGCAACCTGTCCGCCGGGCAGCGGCAGCTGCTCGCGCTGGCCCGGGCCGAACTCGTCGACCCCGACGTGCTGCTGCTCGACGAGGCCACCGCGTCGCTGGACCTGGCCACCGAGAGCCGGGTGGCGGCCGCCACCGAGGCGCTGACGCGAAAGCGCACCACGCTGGTGGTCGCGCACCGGCTCACCACGGCCGCCCGGGCCGACCGGGTGGTGGTGCTGGACCGCGGCACCGTCGTGGAGACCGGCACCCACGCGATGCTGCTCGCGGCGGACGGGGTGTACCGGAAGCTGTGGGACGCCTTCCGGCAGCACGGCGCCGCCGCGACCGTCGACCAGCTCGCCGCCGGGGGCGGCTGACCCGGCGGCCTCAGGGGCGCGGGGCGAGCCCGAGGTGATTGCGGAGCGTCGTGCCGGCGTAGTCGGTGCGGAAGACCCCGCGCTCCTGGAGCAGCGGCACCACCGTGTCGGCGAAGGCGTCCAGGCCGCCGGGGGTGACGTGGGGCACCAGGATGAACCCGTCGCTCGCGTCGGCCTGGACGTACGCGTCGATCGCCGCGGCCACCGTCTGCGGCGAGCCGATGAAGGTCTGGCGCGCGCTGGTCCTGATCACCAGGTCCCGGATCGACAGGTCTTCGGCCGCGGCCAGTTCGCGGTACTCGCGGGCGACGGCCAGCGGGTCGCGGACCATCCGGACGCTGGCCCGGCCGCGGGCGAGGGTGTGCTCGCCCGGGTCGGGGTCGACGTCCGGCAGCGGGCCGTCCGGGTCGTAGGCCGACAGGTCGCGGTTCCAGACCTGTTCGAGCAGCTTGATCGCGGTTTGGCCGCTGACCTGGGCCCGGCGCACCTCTTGGGCGGCGTCCTGCGCCTGCGCGTCGGTGTCGCCGAGCACGAAGGTCGCCGCGGGCAGGATCAGCAACTCCTCAGGGTTGCGGCCGTACTTCGCGAGCCGGCCCTTCACGTCGCGGTAGAACGCCTGGCCGGCCTCGAGTTCGGCGTGCCGGCTGAAGATCGCGTCGGCCGAGCGGGCCGCGAACTCCCGCCCCTCGTCGGAGTCCCCGGCCTGGAAGACGACCGGGCGGCCCTGCGGGCTGCGCGGCACGTTGAAGCGGCCCTCGATGGCGAAGTGCTCGTCCTTGTGCCGGAAGGAGCCCGCGGCGGGGTCGGTCAGGAAGCGGCCGGACGAGCGGTCGGCGGCGATCTCGCCACCGTGCCAGGAGTCGAACAACTCCTGTGCGGTGCGCAGGAACTGCTCGGCGCGCGTGTAGCGGTCGGCCTGTTCGAGGAAGCCGCCGCGCCGGAAGTTCTCACCGGTGAAGGCGTCCCAGGAGGTGACCACGTTCCAGGCCGCGCGCCCGGCCGACAGGTGGTCCAGCGACGCGAACTGCCGGGCCACCTCGTAGGGTTCGTTGAAGGTGGAGTTGATGGTGCCGGCCAGCCCGATCCGCTCGGTGACGGCGGCCAGCGCGGCGAGCACCGTGAAGGTGTCGGGGCGGCCGACCACGTCCAGGTCGTAGATCCGGCCGCCCTGTTCGCGCAGCCGCAGGCCCTCGGCGAGGAAGAGGAAGTCGAACTTCGCCCGCTCGGCGGTGCGGGCGAAGCGGGCGAAGGAGTCGAACGCGATGTGGCTGCCGGCCTCGGGGTCGCTCCACACGGTGGTGTTGTTGACGCCCGGGAAGTGGGCGGCGAGATGGATCTGCTTCGGCTGCGTGCTCATGGGCGCGCGCTCCTCCGGCTCGGGCGGGTCATGGGGTGGCGGTCGGGCCGGGCACGGTGACCTGGCGGAAGACGGTGGTGCGGCGCAGGGTGAAGCCGAGCGCCTCGTACAGGGCGATGGCGGGGGTGTTCGAGGCGGCGGCGTGCAGGAACGGGGTGTCGCCGCGGGCGCCGATCCCGGCCGCGGTGTGGCGGACCAGCCGCCCGGCCAGGCCCTGCCCGCGGTGGGCCGGGTCGGTGCACACCGCGCTGATCTCGGTCCAGCCCGGCGGGCGCAGCCGCTCCCCGGCCATCGCCACGAGCGCGCCCGCGCGGCGGATGCCGTAGTACGCGCCCATCTCGACGGTGCGGGGCAGGAAGGGGCCCGGCTGGGTGCGCGCGACCAGGTCGAGCATCTCGGGCACGTCGGCCGGCCCGAGCCGTACCGCCTCCGGGTCCGGCACCCCGCGCAGCGTGGTCGCCACCAGTTGCACGCCCGGGATCGGGTCGCTGCCGCTCCACCCGGCGGGCAGGTCGGCGAGCCCGGCGGCGGTGAAGGAGTTGCCCGGTCCGACCAGTGCGGCCAGGTCGGCCCACGCGCGCGGGTCGGCCGCGTCGGCGAGCGCGACGAAGGGCGACACGTCGGTGCGGTAGCGGCCCGCACGGCCGGCGAGCTCCGCCAGGTGGCGGTGCGGGCCGCTCAGCGAGGCCCAGGCGGGGTTGTCCAGGACGTGCGCGCCGGGCGCCGGGTGCTGCGGGCGGGGTGCGTGCGGCGGCGGGGGCGTGGTGTGCGGGCTGGTCGACATGGGGGCGGTGCCTCTCCGTTCCTGGTGCGGTGCGGTGCGGCCGGCGCCGGCGGGCGCCGGCCGGAGCGTGCTCTCGCGGGACAACGCCGGCCCGGGCCGCGGAAAGTCCCGGGCCCCGCGGTCAGGAGTTGCTCAGCGGCAGCCCGGGCGGGTTGACGAGCGAGCGGTCCACCGCCTCGTCGCTGAGGTTCCACGCGGCCAGCCACTTCGCGTACTGGCCATTGGTGACCAGGTAGTTGATGGCGTCGGCCAGCGGTTTCGCCAGGCCGTCGTCCTTCTTGGTGGTGGCGCAGATCAGCCCTTGCAGGCTCGCCCCGGCACCGGAGTAGGTGCCCGCGCTGCGGGTGGCCTGCGGGCTGCCCGCGGTCTTGGCGACGTGGTAGGCGACGCTGGGGTTCGGCGCGAAGTAGGCGTCGATCCGGTGGGAGTTGAGCGCCAGGTAGGTGCTGTTCGCCTCCTGGTAGTACTTGATGGTGAGCTTCTTGCCGGCTGCCTTGAGCCGGGCCTGCCACTCCAGCAGGATCTTCTCCTGGTTGGTGCCGGAGCCGACCGCGACCGTCTTGCCCGCCAGCTGGCGGTAGTCGCCGGTGAACGTCCAGGAGTCGTCCTTGCGGACCTCGAAGCCGAGGTTGTCCTGCCGGTAGCTGGCGAAGTCGTACTTCTGCTTGCGCTGCTCGGTGTCGGTGATGTTGGAGAAGCCGACATCGGTCTTGCCGCTGTCGATGCCGATGAAGAGGTTGTCCCAGGTGGCGTTGGTGAGCACCGGCTTGAGCCCGAAGACCGCCGCGACCAGCCGGCCGAGGTCGGGCTCGGAGCCGGTGAGGGTCTTCTGGTCGGTGCCGGTGTAGCCGATCGGCGGGGAGCCGGCCGGCAGGAAGCCCAGGCCCACTACCAACTGGCCGCGCTTGCGCACGGCCGCGGGCAGTTCGGCGCGGATCGCGGCCACCTCGGGCACCTTCAGGGTGGTCTGGTGGGCGGCGCCGTTGGACAGCGCGCCGACCGTCACCGTGCCCTTGGCGTCCGCCGCGGCCGCGGCGGACGAACCGCTGCTGCCGCAGCCGGTCAGGCCCAGCAGGAGGGTGGCCGCGGCGGCGGCGCTCAGGGCGAGGCGGGAAGCGGTACGGGGCATGGCGGCCTTCCTTGGCAGGGGCAACAGGCATACGGGCGTACGGAGTTACGGGGCATACGGGCGTACCGGTGTCGGTGTCGGGACCCGGACTGACGGGCCTGCGTACGGCCTACGGGTGCGGCGGGCCCGGCGAATACGGCCGGTACGGCCCGGGCGGCGGCTCACAGGACACGGCTGAGGAACTCCCGGGTCCTGGGGTGGCGCGGCGCCGACAGCACCTGCGCGGGCGGCCCGTGCTCCACCACCCGGCCCCCGTCCAGGAAGACGGCGCTGTCGGCGACCTCCCGGGCGAAGCCGATCTCGTGGGTGACCACGATCAGCGTGGTGCCGCCCGTGGCCAGGCCCTTGATCACCGCCAGCACCTCGCCGACCAGCTCGGGGTCGAGCGCGGAGGTCGGCTCGTCGAAGAGGATCACGCCGGGCTCCAGGGCCAGCGCCCGCGCGATCGCCACCCGCTGCTGCTGCCCGCCGGACAGCTGCCGCGGATACGCCTCGGCCCGGTCGCTAAGTCCGACCCGCTCCAGCAGCTCCCGGGCGGCCGCGCGGGCCTTGGTCCGGGTGCTGCGGCCGGTCGCCACGGGCGCGGCGGCCACGTTCTCCAGCACGGTCAGGTGCGGGAAGAGGTTGAAGTTCTGGAAGACGAAGCCGATCCGGGCGCGCTGCGCCAGGATCGCCCGCTCGCCCAGCTCCTTGAACCGGCCGCGGTGGCGCCGCACCCCGATCGGCTCGCCGCCGACCTCGACGTGTCCGGCGTCCAGCTTCTCCAGGTGGTTGATCGCCCGCAGCAGCGTGGACTTGCCCGAGCCGGACGGCCCGAGGATCACTGTGACCTCGCCGGCCGGCACCGTCAGGTCCACCCCGGCGAGCACCTGCTGCGCGCCGAACCGCTTGTACGCGCCCCGCACGGTCACCGCGACCGGCCGGGCCGCGTCGGCAGGGGTCCGTTCGGCCCGTTCGGCCTGTTCGGCCTGTTCGGCCGCGGTCCCGCCCGTCTGCTCCGCCGCGCTCATCGGGCCGCTCCCGCCGCGAACCGGGCCCGCGCCCGTACGTCCAGGAGCGCGGCGCGCACCCGTTGCAGCGGCGTCGGCGGCAGGGTCCGCAGCGCGCCGCGGGAGAAGTACCGCTCGACGTAGAACTGCGCCACCGACACCACGCTCGTCAGCACCACGTACCAGACCGTCGCGACCAGCAGCAGCGGCACGATGTCGCTCGGGTAGGTGCTGCCCAGCGTCTCGACCCGGCCGAAGACGTCGAGCAGCGAGACGTAGAAGACCAGCGAGGTGCTCTTGACCAGCCCGATGAGCTGGTTGACGTAGGCCGGCACGATCGCCCGCAGCGCCTGCGGGAAGATGATCCGGGTGAACTGGTAGCGGCGCGGCAGCCCGAGTGCGGCCGCCGCCTCGTGCTGGCCCTGGTCCACCGAGAGCAGCCCGCCGCGCACCACCTCGGCGGCGTACGCGGCCTCGTTGAGGCTGACGCCGACCACCGCGACCACCATGCTGGTCGCCGCCCTGGACTCGTCGAAGTCCACGAAGTGCGGCCCGAACGGCACCCCGAGGCTCAAAGTGGCGTACAGCGCCTGGAAGTTGGCCAGGAAGAGCAGCACCACGATCAGCGGCACCGAGCGGAAGAGCCACACGTACACCCAACTGGCGATCCGCAGCACCGGGCTGCGCGACATCCGGGCGAGCGCCAGCACGATCCCGGCGAGCAGCCCGAACACCGCGCTCCAGGCGGTGACTTGGAGCGTGATGCCGAGGCCGTCGAGGATCACCGGCCGCAGGAACCAGTAGCGGAACCTGCTCCACTGGAAGAAGGGGTTGGTGACCAGGCCGTGGCCGATCTGCGCGACGACCACCAGCACGGCCGCGGTCAGCACCCACCGCAGGGGGTGGCGCAGCGGCACCACCCGCTCTGCGTCGGCGTGTTCGCGGCCACCGGGCGTGTCGTCGGAGGGCGCGTCGTCAGGGAGCGGGCCGTCGGAGGATGGGGCCTCGGCGGGCTGGGCGGCGGCGCGGGGCAGGTCGGTCATCTGGCGACTCCGGCGCGGGGAGGGGCGGCCGCGGCGCACCGAGCGTCGTCCACCCGGGAGGGCGGCACACGCGGCGGCGGACGGCGGCGGGGGAGGTGGGGAACGTGCGGGCGGCTGGTGCTGGTACCTCAACGGGCCTGCGGCCCGGGCGGGTTCAGCGCCGACAGAGTGCGCTGCTGACGCGCAGCAGGTCGATGTGCCGGGCCAGGACCGGGCGGTGCGGATAGCGGCAGCGACACCGCTCCGAGCCGTTCGCCGCGTCCATCCCGCCCACCTCGCCCGCCCGTCGTCGCGGGCCTCGCGTCACTCCACCACGGCCGGGCGGCATCGCCTCGACCCGGCCGTCACCGTAGGCAGCGCCCCGACACGTGTCAACGACGCCCCCGCCGTTACACCCCCGTCTGTACGGTTTTCCCCCGCCGGGTTTCACGCCCCGTTCAAAAACCCGCCCGGCGGGCCGGTCAGAGCCGCAGGCCCTCGGCAAGCATGCGGAAGGGCGCCTCGTACAGGGACGGCAGGTCCGGCGCGCCGTCGCGTTCGACCCAGTAGCGCACCACGGCGGTGGACACGGCCATGATCGCGGCGGCCGCGGCGTGGACGTGGAGGTCGTCGGGGCCGCGGCCGGTGCGCGCCATGATCACCTCGGCCAGCCGGTCCTGGCTGCGCTGCAACTCGTCCCACGAACGGGCCCTGATCGCCGGGTCGTTGAAGCCGAGCCGGGTGCGCAGCAGCAGCTCGTCCAGGTCGGACTTGATGACCGGGCCGAAGGAGCCGGTGAGCGCGGCCAGCAGGGAGTCCATGATCGGCTCGCCGGCCGGGCGGGCCAGCAGCGCGTCGGCGAGCACCGAGTCGTAGTCGTCGACGAGGACCACGTCCTCCTTGGTCGGGTAGTACCGGAAGAAGGTGCTCGGGGAGACCTCGGCCGCCTCGGCGATCTGGTCGACGGTGGTGGCTTCGTACCCCTGCTCGGCGAAGAGCCGGTACGCCTCCCGCCGGATCGCCTCGCGGGTGCGCTGTTTCTTGCGCTCCCGCAGGCTCGGCGCCGCCACGGCCGGGGTCTCCTCTGCGCTGCTCATGCCGTCGATTGTCCGGGTCAGGCGCCGCCCGCGGCCACCCCGTCCGCCGTGTCGGCCGCGGCGGGCGCCGGGAGGACGGGCCGGGCGGGGGAGCCGGCGAGGTCGGCGGCGGGCGCGGCCGGCGCCTTCCGGGGGAGCAGCAGCAGCCCGAGTACGGCCGCGAGTGCCGCGCAGGCGCCGCAGGTCAGCAGCACCAGGTCCATGCCGTGCGTGAACGCGGCGTGCGCGGAGCCGAGCAGGCGGCCGTCGTGCAGCCGGGCGGCGACCGCGTCCGCGCCGGTGACCGAGTCGCGGGCGGCACGCGCGGCGGCGGGGTCCAGCCGGTCGGTGTCGAGCCGGCCGAGGTAGCCGGAACTGAGCACGCTGCCCAGGGCGGCCACCCCGAGGACGCCGCCGACCTGCTGGACGGTCTCCAGGAGGCTGGTGCCCTGCCCCGAGCGCTCGGCGGGCAGCGATCCCATGACCAGCCCGGTCGCGGGCACCATCGCGGTGCCGAAGCCGACGCCGATCAGGGCCAGCCACAGTGCGGCGGTGCCGTAGCCGTCACCCGCCGTGGTGGTCGCGCCGAGCAGGGTGCCGGTGGCGAGCAGCAGCAGCCCGGCGGGGATCACCAGGCGCGGCCCGAAGCGGTTCGCGACCGGCTCGCTCGCGGCGGCGGCGACCATCAGCCCGGCGATCAGCGGAAGGATGCGGAGACCGGTGCCGAACGCGTCGTGTCCGAGCACCGACTGGAGGTACTGCGGCACGACGAACAGGATGCCCATCACCGCGAAGTTGACGAACACCGCGAGCAGGGTTCCCCAGCGGAAAGCGCGGTCGGCGAACAGGCCCAGGTCGACCAGCGGGTGCGCGGTCCGCCGCTGCCGTACGAGGAAGCCGGCCAGCACCGCGGCGCCGCCGACGATCCCGGCGAGCACCCGCGGGCTGCCCCAGCCGTCGTCCGGCACCAGGATCGTGCCGTAGACCAGGGCGGTGATGCCGACGGTGCTCAGTACGGTGCCAGCGGCGTCGAACGGGGCAGCACCGGCCGCGGGCGCCCGGTCGCGGTCGCCGGGGAGCAGCCACACCGCGGCCACCAGCGCGACCGCGGCGACCGGCACGTTGAAGACGAACACCGCACCCCACCAGTAGTGGTTGAGCAGCCAGCCGCCGACCAGCGGGCCGGCCGGCATGCCCAGCGCGGTGGCGGCGGTCCAGATGGCGATCGCCTTCGGCAGCTCCTGGCGGGAGAAGATCCGCGGCAGGATCGCCATCGACAGCGGCATGATCATCGCGGCGCCCGCGCCGAGTACGGTGCGCACCGCGATCAGTTCGCCCGGCGTCGCGGCCCTCGTCCCGGCGAGCGAGGCAAGGCCGAAGAGCGTGATCCCGCCGACGAGCAGGCGCTTGTGGCCGTAGCGGTCGCCGAGCAGCCCGACCGGCAGCATCACCACGGACAGAGCCAGCAGGTAGCCGCCGCCTATCCACTGCAACTGGGCTCTGTCGGCGCCGAGTTCACCGGCGAGCGTGGGCAGGGCGACGTTGATGACGGTGCCGTCGAGCCCGATGACCAGCACGCTCAGCGTCAGGGCGGCCAGGGCCAGCCAGCGGCGTGGCGAGTCGGCGAGAGGGGGTGTGGTGACGGTCTCGTGAGTCGACATGGGGCAGCCTCCTGGGAGTCGTCTATAAAAAGACAGTACACTCCCAAAAAGTTGTCGTCTCTCATTTTGACGAGGGCCTTCGGGTCGAACGGACCGTCAACTCGCCTTGCGCCCGGAGGACGCGGTCTTCTTCGCGGCGGTCTTCTTGCCGGCGCCGGACTTGGCGGCGCTCTTCTTGGCCGCGGTCTTCTTCGCGCCCGCGCGCTTGGACGACGCCGCCTTCTTCGCGCCGCGGGCAGGCCCGCGGGGAGGCCCCCCGGCCTGCTCGCCGGACGGCTTGGCCTGCTCCACGGAGGCGCGCAGCGCCGCCATCAGGTCCACGACCTTGCCGCCGCCGCCCTCCTCGGACACGGTCGGCGGCTCCGCGCCCTCCAACTTGGCGGTCACCATGGCCTCCACGGCCTGCGCGTACTCGTCGTGGTAGGCGGTCAGGTCGGCCTCGCCGAGCGCTTCGATCAGGGTGTCGGCGAGCTTCAGCTCGGAGTCGCTGATCTTGACGCTGCCCTTGGGCGCCGCCTCCGCGGGGTTGTTCAGCTCGTCCGGCCAGCGCAGCGTCTGGAGCAGCAGCACGTCGTCGCGCGGGGTGACGAGCGCCAGGTGCTCGGAGTTGCGCATCGCGAACTTGCCCACCGCCGCCTTCCCGGAACGCTCCAGCGCCTCGCGCATCAGGACGTAGGGCTTGTTCGCCCCGGCCGAGGCGGGCGCCAGGAAGTACGGCGTGTCGAGCTGCATCGAGTCCACCGACGCCAGGTCCACGAAGCCGCTGACCTCGATGGTCTTCGCGGTCGGCAGCGGCAGCGCCTGGAGGTCGGAGTCGGTGACCTGGACGAGCTGGTCGTCGGGCGTCTCGTAGGCGCGCCCGATGTCCGAGGCGGTCAGCACCTCCTCGTCCAGCTCGCAGGTCTTCTGGTAGCGGACCCGGCCCTGGTCGGCCAGGTGGATCTGCCGGAAGCTGACCTTGTGGCTGGAGACGGCGGAGCCGAGCTTCACCGGTATCGAGACCAGACCGAAGGCGAGGTTGCCCGACCAGACGCTGCGCATGGCGTGTCCTTTATGTCAGGTTGTGGGATGTTTATGGTATGCCGATCACCGAGGTCGAGGGCCACCGGATCAGGCTCACCCACCTCGACCGCGTGCTGTGGCCGGCGACCGGCACCACCAAGGCGGAGCTGCTTGCGTACTACGCCGCCGTCGCCGACCTCCTGCTGCCGCACACCAGCGGGCGGCTGGCCAGTTTCGTGCGCACCCCCGACGGCGTCGACGGCCAGCGCTTCTTCCAGAAACGCCCGCCCGCGGGTACGCCCGAGTGGGTGACGACCACCGCGCGCGTCCGCAGCAGCGGCGAGCTGATGGACCAGGTCGAGGTGAACGACCTCGCCACCCTCGTCTGGTCCGGCAACCTCTCCTGCGTGGAGATCCACACCCCGCAGTGGCGCGCCGCCGACCCGGACACCGCCGACCGGCTGGTGCTCGACCTCGACCCGGGCCCGGGCTGCACCGTCGCCGACTGCTGCCGGGTCGCTCTGGACCTGCGCGAGCGGCTGGCCGCCGACGGCATCGCCGCCTGGGCCAAGACCAGCGGCGCCAAGGGGCTGCACCTGCTGGCCGCGCTGCGCGGCGCCACGCCCGACCGGGCGCGGGCCTACGCCAGGACGGTCGCCCGCGAGCTGGAGGCGGCGGACCCGCGCCGGGTGGTGTCGCGGATGGCGAAGGCGGACCGCGCCGGGCGGGTCTTCATCGACTGGTCCCAGAACTCGGCGAGCAAGACCACCGCCGTGCCGTACACGGTCCGCGCCCGCGACCGGCCGACCGTCTCCGCGCCGCTGACCTGGGACGAAGTGGCCGAAGCGGTCGCCGACGCCTCCGCGCCCGACCGCCTCGCCCTCACGATCGGCGACATGCCCGACCGGCTGGCGGAGGTCGGCGACGCGCTCGCCGCGCTGCTCGACGAGGGCGAGGGGGGCGGCGCGGGCGAGCTGCCGGGGTGAGGGCCGGGGGCCGGCCCGCCTACTGCTGGGCGCCCGCCAGGTGCTCCGCCAGCTCCTTCTCGTCCTCGTCGTTGAGCGACGTCTTCAGCACGGTCCCGCCGTAGGAGCCCATCGCGTCCGCGAACTTGTCCTCGGTGATCTTCGACGCCATCACCACCACCGCCGACGTGCCCGGCTTGAGCATCTCCTGCACCTGGCCGCGGAACTGGTCGTCGATCCCGGACTTGCCCAGCTTGCCGAGCAGCCCGCCCATGGCCGCCCCCGCCAGCAGGCCGAGGCCGGGCACCAGGAAGAGCAGGCCGAAGACCATGCCCCACACGGCGCCCGAGGCCGCCGACACCCCGACGATCTTGCTGGGGGTGTCGACATGGGTCCGGCCCTCCGCGTCCACCGAGACCACGGCGAGCCCGTTGAGGTTCACCACGTAGTCCTGCTGGAGCTGCTGGACCTGCTCGTAGGCGCGCTCGGCGGTGGCGTGGTCGTCGTAACCGATCACGATGAGTTCGGACATCGGAGCCTCCTCGGGGCGTGGCGTGCACGACGTGAGGAACCCTATGTCCGAATTGTCGGTACGTCCTGGTGGGGCGGGTCAGCCGCGCGGCTCCCCCTGCCAGCGCCACTTCTCCAGCCGCGCCCGGCCGGGCAGTTCGATGCGGCCGGTCGACCACAGCAGCGCCGCCCACGGCTCGGCGTCCGCGGGGGCGTCAGGGAACAGCCGGTGCAGCGTCCGCGCGCACAGGTCGGCCGGCGGCTGCCACGGCAGCCCGAACGCGGCCGCCACGTCATGGGTGTGGACCAGCGCCTCCACGACACCCATCGCCCCGAACCCCTCGGGGTCCGCGGCGCCGAACACGTGGTGCGCGCGCACCTCCGGCGCGGTCACCCGCACCATCGCCACCAGCAGCGCGCCGCACGCCTCCAGCGCCTGGAGCAGCCCGGCCGGGCCCTCCGTGCGCGCCACGAAGACGGTGCTGGTCGGCCCGTCCGGCCGCTCCTGCCGCCAGGAGACCGGCACATGTGTCGTCAACGGCGGTGTCACCGGGCCGAGTTGGAGGGCGTACGCGAACAGGTCGTCGGCCAGGTGCTCCACGGTCTCCCAGCAGGACCAGGTCAGCTCGCCCGCCGGCCGCTCCCAGCCGTCGGCCGGCACCTTGCCCAGGGTGTGCACCGACAGGCGTACGGCCAGCGCCACGTCGTCGGCGGTGACCGGCCCCGGCGCGGGCGGGGACCAGATGCCGAACCACTGCTCGGCGCCGTACTCCTCGAACCGCCCCGCCGCGGTGAACCCCAGCTTCGTCGCGACGCGCACCGCACGGGAGTTGGCGGTCTGGGTGGTGAGGACCACCTGCTCGCCCGGATGCGCGGCGGCGCACCAGCCGAGCGCGGCCCGGCACGCCTCGGGTGCGTAACCGTGCCCCCACGCCCGCGGCAGGAACATGTAGCCGAGTTCGGGCTCGCCGCCCTCCGGCCGTACGTGGCCGGGCCGTTCGGCGTCGCGCGGGTCGAGCGTGACCAGGCCGATCATCGCGCCGTCCAGCTCCACCACGAAGACCCCCGGCCGCTGCCCGGGCACCTCGGGCATCGCCCGCTCCAGCTCCGCGCGCGGTTGGGCCCCGCCGACGTAGGTGCCCACCTCCTCGGAGGAGAACAACTCCACGAACGCCGGACGGTCCCGGGCCTCGGCCGCGCGCAGCACGAGGCGGTCGGTACGGAGCGGGGCGGGCGGCCAGGCGGCAGGGTGCACAGACGTCATGGCGCGCCAACCTACCCGACGCCCCCGGGGGGAAGGGCGCGTTCCGCGGGCGACGGACTATGGCGCCGCACCTCGCCGCGCCGCACCCACCCCCGCCGTACGCGACGGCATGACGCGGGTCACCCCCCGCACAGCCGCTCCAGGCCCGCGCGGCTGTCGGCGTCCGCCGGGCGGAAGAGCAGCAGCCGCTGGTCGGGGTCCTGGAGCGGCACGAGGACCTCGAAGTCCAGCGCGATCCGCCCCGCGTCCGGGTGCCGGACCACCTTGCTGCCGCGGCCGGTCACCTTCACGTCCCGCTCGGCCCACAGCCGCGCGAACTCCGGGTCGGCGGCGAGCAGTTCGTCGACCAGGCCGGTCAGCGCCCGGTCCTGCGGGTGCGCCGCCCACGCGGTGCGCAGGTGGGCGACGCCCTCCCGCAGTACCCGGTCCCGGTCCACGTACAGCTCGCGGACCCGCGGATGGCGCAGGCACAGCCACATCGCGTTGCGCCGGGCCGGGGGCAGGGTGGCGAAGTCCAGCAGCAGCCGGGTCGCCTCGCGGTTCCAGGCGAGGATGTCGAAGCGGTGGTTCAGCAGCAGCGCCGGGAGCGGTGACAGGTCGGTGACCAGGCCCGCCAGCGGGGCCGGCGCGGCGGTGGCGGGCGGACCGGGGTCGCGCGGGCGCTGCCGGGTCAGGTCGAAGAGGTAGGCGCGCTCGGCCGCCGGCAGCCGCAGCGCCCGGGCCAGCGCCTCCACCACCTCCGACGACGGCCGCAGCCCCCGGCCCTGCTCCAGCCGTACGACGTAGTCGACGCTGACCCCGGCCAGCTCGGCGACCTCCTCCCGGCGCAGCCCCGGGGTGCGCCGGGCCTGGCGGCGCGCGGCCAGGCCGAAGTCGCGCGGGTCCAGCCGCTCGCGCCGGGCGCGCAGGAAGGCGGCCAGCTCCTGCGCGGTGTCCACGGTGTGGGTCGTCATGCCGGTGCAACACCGAGGGTGGGACGGACCTTCCCAGGAAGCGGCTTCCCTTACTCCCGGTGAGCGGCCGTCGCAGCCTTGGAGGGTCCCGGTCTTCCGGGCCACCTGACACCTTACGGAGGACACCATGCCGCTCACCCTCGACACCTACCGGCTGCTGGGCCGCTCGGGGCTTCGGGTCTCACCGCTGGCACTGGGCACGGCCACCTTCGGCACCGAGTGGGGCTGGGGCGCCGGGCCGGACCAGTCCCGCGCGCTGTTCGACCACTACGTGGACCACGGCGGCAACTTCCTCGACACCGCCGGCACCTACACCGAAGGCAGCTCCGAGCGGCTGCTCGGCGAGTTCGCCCGCGGCCGCCGCGACAGCCTGGTGCTGGCGACGAAGTACTCCACGCTGCGCCGCCCGGGCGACCCGAACTCCGGCGGCAGCCACCGCAAGAACCTGTTCGCGTCGGTGGAGGAGAGCCTGCGCCGGCTCGGCACGGACTACCTCGACCTGCTCTACCTGCACGTCTGGGACTCCACGACCTCCGCGGACGAGGTGCTGCGCGGCCTCACCGACCTGGTCCAGCAGGGCAAGGTCCTCTATGTCGGGATCAGCAACGCCCCCGCGTGGCAGGTCTCGTGGATGCAGGCGGTCGCCGACCTGCGCGGGTGGGCGCCGCTGGTCGCGCTCCAGATCGAGTACAACCTGATCGAGCGGACCGGTGAGCGCGACCTGATCCCGATGGCACGGGAGATGGGGCTCGGCGTGGTGCCGTACTCGCCGCTGGCGGGCGGGGTGCTCACGGGCAAGTACGGGCGGGAGGACCTGGAGGAGGGGGCGGCTGCCCCCTCCCCGGCTGCCGACGGCGAGGACAGCAACCGCAAGGAGTTCAACCGGGCCCTGGGCACCGTCACCGAGCGGAACCTGTCCGTCGCCGACGCCGTGCGGGAGGTCGCCGCCGAGCTGGGCCGTACGCCCGCGCAGGTCGGACTGGCCTGGACGTTGCAGAACCCGGGCGTGACGGCGTCGACCGTCGGGGCCCGCACCCCCGCGCAGCTGGCGGACAACCTCGGCGCCCTCGACGTGGACTTCACCGCCGGCCAGCTGGCCCGGCTGGAGGCCGCGAGCGCCGTCGAACCCGGCTACCCGCACACGATGTTGGCCGGCGAGCACATCCGCCGGGTGACCTCGGGCGACCTGAGGATCGAGCCCCGCCGCTGACGCACGGGGGTGCGACGCCCGGCCCAGCGTCCGCCCGCCGTGGCAGCGGGCGGACGGACCGGGCGCTGCTACGATGACAGCCCCCGGAAGGGGATCAGGAGTCCGCTCCTCGTGTCCCGTGGATACCGGCCGGGGCCAAGTCAACAGGACGGACGGGCGTGGACATCGGTACTCAGGACGCAGTCGATCCGAAGCCGGTGTCCGGCACCGCCCCCGCCAAGAAGCTGCTTCTGCGCGCACTCGCGGGCGAGCGGACCGAACGGCCGCCGGTCTGGCTGATGCGGCAGGCCGGGCGCTACCTGCCGGAGTACCACAAGGTCCGTGACGCGGCGGGCGGCATGGTGGGGCTCTGCACCACGCCGGAGCACGCCGTCGAGGTCACCCTGCAACCTCTGCGCCGCTTCCCGCTCGACGCCGCCATCGTGTTCGCGGACCTTCCGCAGGTCGCCGCCGCGCTGGGCCAGACCCTGGACTACCGGGCCGGCGAGGGGCCGGTCCTGACGCCGCCGGTCCGCTCGTCGGCGGACATCGCCGAGTTCCTCAGTGCCTCCCGCCTGCACGAGGAACTGGCCCCGGTCTACGAGACGGTGCGCCGGCTGACCCGCGCCCTGCCCGCCGACGTGGCCCTGATCGGCTACGCCGGCGCGCCGTGGACCATCGCGACCTACATGGTCGAAGGGCGCGGCGGCGCCGCGTCGGAGCACTCCGTCGTCAAGCAGTGGGCGCTGGGCGACCCCGACGGGTTCCAGCCGCTGATCGACCTGCTGACGACGGCCGTCATCCAGTTCCTCAGCCGCCAGATCGAGGCGGGCGCGGAGGCGGTCCAGTTGTTCGACACCTGGGCCGGGGTGCTCCCGGACGCCCTCTTCGACCGCTGGTGCGTCAAGCCGGTCGCCGCCGTCGTCAGCGCGCTGAAGGCCCGGTACCCGGAGGTGCCCGTCATCGCCTTCCCCCGGGGCGCCGGCCTGTCCTACGACGGCTTCGCCGAGGCGACCGGCGCGGACTGTATCGGCCTGGACTCCACGGTCCCGCTGGCATGGGCGGCGGACAAGCTCCAACGCGGGCTGGGCCGCTGTGTGCAGGGCAACCTAGATCCCCAGCTCCTGATCGCCGGCGGCCCCGCGCTGGCCGCCGGGACCGAGCGCATCCTGCGCGGCCTGAGCGGGGGGCCGTTCGTGTTCAACCTGGGACACGGCATCGCGAAGACCACGCCCATCGCGCACGTCAGCGCCGTGGTCGAGCAGGTGCGCGCCTGGAGCACGCCCGCCGTCTGACGCGCCGGCTCGCCCGCCCGGCGGGCTACTCCGCCACCTCGGCCCCGGTGAGCGGGGCCGGGGCGGCCGCGAGGAGGTCGGACTCCTCGTCGGTGAGCAGGCGGGAGCGCAGCAGGAACCGTACGCCCTCGGGCGCCTCCACGGAGAAGCCGCTGCCGCGCCCCTTGACCACGTCGACGGTGAGGTGGGTGTGGCGCCAGTACGCGAACTGGCTCGCGCTCATCCAGAACGGCACGCCGTCCCCGACCCGCCCGAGCAGCACGTCCGCGGCGCCCACCCGGAACTCGCCGCGCGGGTAGCACATGGGGGAGCTGCCGTCGCAGCAGCCGCCGGACTGGTGGAACATCAGCGGGCCGTGGCGGGCGGTGAGGCGGGCGAGCAGCTGCTCGGCGGCGGGGGTGAGGGCGACGCGGTGGGGGAGCGGGGGCGTCATGCGCGGTCCTCCTTGCTCGCGGGTCGGCGCGGGCCGGCCCGCGGGCGTCGCACCGTACATCGAGGCTACCGCCGCGGTCGGCCCGCCGGGAGCGTCCTGACATGACGGTTCGTCAGGCCGGCAGGGGATCGACGGCCGTGCCGTCGCCGAGCGGGACCGGCTCGAACAGGGTGGGAGGCTTGGGGGGTGTGGCGAGGAGTGCGCCGAGCCTCGGTATCTGGCCGGCCACCTTCGCACTGTGCTCGGTGAACGCCTGGATCGAGGCGAACATCTGGACCACCAGCAGGGGACCGCTGTCCTCGCCGCGCGTGCGGTGTACGGAGTAGTGCAGGCACCCCGGTTCGGCGCGGATCTGCTCGGCGAGCTCCGCCAGGACCTCGAGCAGGTCGGCGCGTCGTCCATCCTTGGGCTCCATCGTGGACACGGCGAGCACCGTGCCGGGCGCCGCGGACCGGGTGCCGCGAAGCAGGTCCAGGGCCTCCTCGGCCTCGGCACGGCTGCGCATCCGGATCTCTCGCCCCGCCTCCTTCGACGCCGAGGCGGCGACCGCGACCTCACCGACCTGGTCGGCGGTCACCTGGTCCGGGTCGCCGGCGCCGGTCAGGCGCGTCGCCACCGGCCCGAGCTGTAGGGCGAAGACCCGCTGCCGGCCGTCGAGTTCGGCGGTGAGGACCTGCTGCATCATCCGCAGGGCGGCCTGTTCCATGCTGACCAGGCCGCTGCCCGGAATCGGCGTGACCGCGGACTCCCCGACGATCAGCGTGTAGGCGCCGCGGGGGCTCAGCCGGGGCAGGAAGGCCCGCGCGACGGCCATGTGCGCGGTCGCGAGACCCACGAAGGCGCTCTGCCAGTCGGCTTCGTCGATCTCCCAGAGGGACCTGCCGGCCCACCAGCCGCCGATCGGGGCCACCACGTCGTCCACGCCGCCGAGCCTGCTCACCATCTCGTCGGCGAGCTGCTCGGCGCCGGCGAACGTCGTGTAGTCGTGGACGAAGAGGTGCAGGCGGTCGGTCGCGGCGTCGCCGAGCAGGCGCCGGAACTCCTCGGCCCGCTCCTGGGTGCGGGTGGGGACGACGACGTCCGCACCGGCGGTGAGGTAGCGGCGGACGATGCCTTCCCCCACGGCGCCGGTGCCGCCTGGAACGGCCACCTTGCGGCCGGAGAGGTCGGCTGGGGTGCTGCTGTTCATGAGATCGCTCCTTGGAGCGGCGCGGGACAGCCTGCCGCTGCTCCCTGCGCCGACGTACGGATATGTTGGCCTGGCCAACGTTGGTTCAGCCAACATAGCTCGGGAGCGTTGGGAAGTCCAACGGTTAGGATGGCCGGATGACGGACACGGACACCGCACCGCGGCCCCCGGCCCGGCTCCGCGGGCTCGCCAGCTGGCAGGCGAACAAGGCGTCCACGCTCGGCGCGCGGCTGACCGCCCAACGCATGCCGCTGAGGGCCCGCTCGGACTTCGCCGTACTGGCGGCTCTGGAGGAGTACGGGCCGCTCAGCCAGGCCGATATCGGCCGCCGCCTCGGCCTCGACCGCAATGACGTCAGCGGCGTCCTCGACCGCCTCGAAAGCCAGCACCAGGCCGACCGCCACCCTGACCCCGGCAACCGGCGCCGCAACGTCGTCACCCTGACCGCCGCCGGCCGGCAGCGCCTCGAGGAACTCCAGCGGCACGCCGACGCGGTCCAGGACGAACTCCTCGCCGGGCTCGACCCCGCGGAACGCGAGCAACTCCACTTCCTGCTCGCGAAACTGCTCGACAGCCACACACCGCAACCGGCGTAGCGGCGTCCGGGAGGGGTGCGGCGCCCTCGCGCCGCGGCGTCGAACTCCCCGCGGCGTCGAACTCCCCGCGGCGGGGCCCGCGTTCAGCCGAGGAACGGCCGCAGCAGCGCGAGCAGCGCCTGCGGCCGGTGCAGCGGGATGATGTGGCCGCAGTCCTCGATCACGTGGCCGGCGAGGTCGTCGGCGATCGGCCGCAACTGCCGTTCCAGCGCCGCGCCGACGGGGTGCGCGCCGATCGCCAGCGTCGGTACGGTCAGCCGGGTCCGCGCGGTGGCCTGCCGGATCTGCCGGGCGGTGTCCGGCAGCGCCCGGTAGAAGCCGAACGCGCGGCGCAGGGCCGGCCCGCCGGTGTACGCGGCCGTGAACGCGTCCCGCACCTCGGCCCGCAGCCCCTGGCCGAGGGTGCCCGCGTCGAGGAACCAGCCGATGTAGCGCGCCTCGTGGCCGGTCAGCACCTCCTCCGCGAGGCCCGGCACGGCGTGGAAGCCGAACCACCACGGCGGGCCGCCGGCGAGGAAGTCCTCGGCGCCCGGGAGCGTACCCAGCAGCGATTCCATCACCACCAGGCGGCGCACCAGGTCGGGGCGGCGCATCGCCAGCAGGAAGGCGGGCGGGGTGCCCGCGTCGATGCCGACCACGGCGGCGGAGGTCTCGCCGAGGGCGGCGAGCAGTGCTTCGGCGTCGGTGGCGAGCGTGCCGACGTCGTATCCGCTCTCAGGGCTTTCCCCGGGTCCGCCCTCGGGGCTCCGCGCGCCCAGCCACCGCAGGTCGGGGGCGATCACCCGGTGGTCGCGGGCGAGGTCGCCGATCACGTCGGTCCACAGCCGCCAGGTGTGGGGGAAGCCGTGCAGGAGCAGTACGGCGGGGCCTTCGCCGGCGGTGGCCACGTTCAGGGTGACGCCGTTGGCTTCGACGCTGTGCAGGGCGATGTCGGTGGGCATGGTGGGGGTCCTCCCAGGGTGGTTACCAATGGTGACAACCCCACCGTAGGAAACTATGCTGGACCGGCCAAGACCGTACTTCTGCCACAGGTGGTGAGCTCGAGGTGACCGCCTCCCCCGCTTCCCCGGCGCCCCCGCGCCGCGGCGACCTGTTCGACCCGCTCTGCCCGACCCGGCGCCTGCTCGACCGGATCGGCACCAAGTGGACCTCCATGGCCGTCAAGGTGCTCGCCGAGGCCCACCCCGGCGAGGTGCGCTTCGCCGAACTCCAGCGCCGCATGCCGGGGGTCTCGCAGAAGATGCTCTCCGTCACGCTCCGCAACCTCCTCCAGGACGGCCTCGTCTCCCGCCGCGTGGAACCCACCGTCCCGCCCCGCGTCCACTACCGCCTCACCGACCTCGGCTTGTCCCTCGAGGTCCCCCTCGCGGCGCTCCGCGCATGGGCCGAGTGCCACATGGCCCAGATCGACGCGGCCGCCGCCCACGCCGAGGGCCCGCGCTGACTCTCCGTGCCCCGCCGTGGGGGTACGGCCCGGATCGGCATGGGGACGTCGGACAGGTCACTTCGGGGCACCGGCCGGCGCGGGCACCACGCCGAGCTGCGTCAGGAGCGCCGCCACGTTCCAGTAGTCCCGGTTCTCCGAGATCAGGCCGTCGCGTCGCTCGCCGATGGTCAGACCCGGAACGGTGAACGCCTGTCCGGTTCCGGGCAGGCCCATGGCCGGGTTCGCCCGGTCGTTCGTTCCGGAGAGGTCCCACTCGAACGCGTAGGAGCTGCCGGAGACGAGGTACTTCCGCACCGTGAACCGGTAGTCGCTGGAGAGGCCGGCGTCCATGCCCGACAGCAGCTGTTCCACGGCCGCCCGGCCGGTGTACGAGCCGCCGAAGGCCGTGTCGACCACGACGACGTCCTCGCTCATCATCGCGACGACATCGGCCGGGGCGTGCTTGTTGACCGCGTCGACGTAGTCCGCGAGCCACGTCGGCAACTGGTTCTTCGACATCATCACCTCAAGTTCGACCCTGCGTCAGGGCGTTCCGTCCGCTGTTCCACATCGTGGGCCCGCGCCCGGACCGCCGGCCAATGCCGATCCGCGCCCGCGTCATGCCGATCCGGCATGGGGGCAGGCCCGCGGGACGGGGTGGCTACCATGCCTGCCATGGATCTCGACATCCGGCGGCTGCGCTACTTCGTCGCCGTGGCCGAAGAGAGCAGCTTCGTGCGGGCTGCGGCGCGGCTGTACATGACGCAGCCGGCCCTGAGCCGTCAGATCCGAGCGCTGGAGGACGACCTCGACGTCGCGCTCTTCGTCCGTGACCGGCAGGGGACGGTCCTGACCCGTGCGGGACGCCAACTGCTGGAGGACGCCCGGCCGATGCTTGCCGCGTCGGTGGCGCTGGAACAGCGGGTGCGCACCGCGGCCCGTGCGGAGAACCAGTTCACCGTCGGGTTCATGCCCGGTGTCGTGGTCACGCCCATCGTGCGGGAGTTCTCCCGGATGGCGCCGGATCTGCGGGTCGACGTCGTCCACACCTCGATCACCGATCAGGTCGACTACCTGCTCGACGGGCGGGTCGACGTGTGCTTCGTCCGGCTGCCGCTGCCTCCGGGAACGTTCAAGGTGGTTCCGCTCTTTCCCGAGCCCCGCGTCGCTGCCCTGTCGCGCGAGCACCCCCTTGCGCGGCGCAAGGCGGTGAGTATCGACGACCTGCGGGACGTACCGCTGCTCCAGGCCCCCGAGGACGTTCCCGAGTGGCGGGGAAGTGCTTTCTCCAGCCCGGCCGCGCCGGGGAGAGACCTCAGCAGCCTCCCGGTGACGATCGAGGAGTGCCTGGAGGCGGTCGCGTCCGGCGCCGGTTTCCACGTCATGCCGGCCGGAATGGCCGACTTCTACCGCCGGCCGGATGTCAAGTACCTGACGCTCGACGGCGTGGCCCCGCGCATGGTCGCCCTTGCCTATATGGAGCACCGCACGATGCCCGAACTCCAGCGGTTCTCCGAGATCTCGCGGCGCATGCTCGGCCCGGCTCCCGACTGACGAGCCCTCCGCCCGGGTCCTTGTTCCGCGCCGGCAGTCCGTAGCGCGCGGTGCAGTTCGCCGAGGACGGCGGGGTTTTGCCGGTGAAGGCCGCCGGCACGGCGTCTCCGTGGGCACGCCGTACGTGCCGTTCCCGGTGGAGCACACCGTACGTGCCGTCCTCCGTGAACCGATAACCTGCATCACCATGATGCGTGCCTGGGTCCCGCCGATGCTGCTTGCGCTGAGCGGCTCAGCCGTCGCGGCCGGGGAGCTCTTCCAAGGGAGCCCCGCCACAGCCGCAGCACTCCTGCTGGCGTTCCTGGCGCTGGCCGGCGTGACCTCTCCCTTGATCTTCCCGAAGTCGATCGCTGCGCAGGAAGCACAACGCCGCAGCGCGGCCGACGGCCGACCGATCGTCTTCTGGCGGCCGGGCTGCATGTACTGCATATGGCTGCGCATCCGGCTGGGCCGCAGCGCCCGCCAGTTGCACTGGGTCAACATCTGGCGCGACCCGGCAGGAGCCGCGGCGGTGAAAGCAGTCAACGACGGCAACGAGACCGTGCCGACCGTCATGGTGGCCGGCCAGCCGCACACCAACCCCGACCCCGCATGGGTGCGCGGACAGTTCTCCTCTTCCGTGTGATCAGAAACCGCAAGACAAGTTACGAGAGAACCGGGTGTTCAGCGGCCACGGGTTGGGGGAGGCCGCGCCGCTCCTCGGACGAACTGACCGGCATCCGTCCCCTCGATCCGCACCACCGCCGCCGCCAAGTCGGGCCTGCCGCAACCCATATCGCGGTCGCCCTCACCGTCGCCGCCTGCCGGGCCGGCCACTCGCTCTGCTGCACCAGCTCGGTGACCAGCCTCTGCGCCGGTCTCGCGCCCGAAGCAAGCCCCGGTCAACGGTCCGCATGATTAACTGGCCTGGAAATAGCTCCGGTTGATCCGTATCGCCAAGTTTTTCCTGAATGCCGGAATGTGTAGAAGTGACGGAAAACCAGGCCCCGCCGCCGTAAAGTCGCAGGCCACGAAGAGCGCTCCCCGCGCGTGCGGGGCTGGTCCCTCCCAGACTCTGGAGTGCGCGCCGAACTTCGGGTGCTCCCCGCGCGTGCGGGGATGGTCCCCACGAGCCGCACTCGCAGCACTGCCACGAGTTGTGCTCCCCGCGCGTGCGGGGTTGGTCCCTGCCTCGGCTCCTGGGAGGCGCGCTACCGCACGTGCTCCCCGCGCGTGCGGGGTTGGTCCCGACCCGTACGAGGACGTGTGGGCGCTGCGGACGTGCTCCCCGCGTGTGCGGGGTTGGTCCCGTCGCGAACTTCGCCTCGACGGCCGCGCTCAAGCGCTCCCCGCGCGTGCGGGGTTGGTCCCGACATCGTGGTGCCCGCTCTCCATCTGGTCACGTGCTCCCCGCGCGTGCGGGGATGGTCCCGGGTCGCGACGGACCACCACGTCGGGTGTGGTGTGCTCCCCGCGTGTGCGGGGTTGGGCCCGACGCCATGAACAAGGTCTTCACCTTCGGCATGTGCTCCCCGCGCGTGCGGGGCTGTTCCGAGTGCCTCGATCTGGCCGGACCCGTAGATCCGGTGACCCCCGCGTGTGCCGGGCCGGTCCCGCGTGCCGATGCGGGCTCCGCGATTGCCGCATCCAGCGGTACGTGCGCGAGTTCGGGGCATGGCGACGAGTGGGGGCGCCTCCCGGGTGGAGGACGTGCTGATGGCCGGCCTCCACCCGAACTTTCCCCACGGCACCGCGAACACGTGGCGCCTCGCCCACGACGTGCTCAGGGAAAAGAGGCGGACACCCGGGCGCCCCTCCTTCGGAGGAAACGGGGGCACCCGACGTACATCGATCGGCTCGAGGTGGGAGGCTGCCGTCGTACGGAACGCCCGGAATGGCGCCCGAGGAGCCGATATGGCTGTACATGTGAGCCGCCCAGCGGTGGCCCTGCCCGAGCACCGGGTCCCCACATCCGCCGTGATCGCGGATCTGGAGCGGTACGGGGCGAGCGGCGCCGTACTCCGCATCGTGCGGAACCTCGGCGTCGAGCACCGGTACACGAGTCGTACCCTCGCCGAACTCGCCGAGCCCGAGGGCGTCGAGGCCCGGAACGCCGCGACGGTGACCGCCGTCAACCACCTCGGCGCGCAGGCCGCGGCCGCCGCGCTCCACGCCGCGCGCCTGGACGCCGACGAGATCGACGCCGTGATCGCCGTCCACTCCAGCGGCATCGCCATGCCCGGCCTCGGGGTGCACCTCGCCGCCACCCTGGGCCTGCGGCCGGACGCGCTGCACATCCCCGTCACGCAGGTGGGATGCACCGGCGGCGCGTGGAGCCTGGCGCTGGCCGCGGACCTCGTCGCCGCGCAGCCCGACCGGCGCGTCCTGGTCGTCGTCGCGGAGTCGCTCACCACCTCGTACCGGCCCGCCGAGCCCGGCACGGTCGCGGCGATGTACCGCGCGCTGTTCGGCGACAGCGGGGCCGCGGCCGTCGTCACCGCAGAATGGCGCGGGCCGGGACTGCGGGTAGAGCGCACCTGGTCGCACCTGTTGCCCGACAGCGCCCGGTACTACTGGATGACGGTGCGGGACCGCGTGGGCCAGCATTTCGACTCCACGTCCGCGGCTGTGACCGCGGTCGCCGAGTGCATGCCGCCCCTGGTCGACTGGCTCAAGGAGTCCGGGGTGCCCCAGTGGGTCGCGGCCCACCCCGGAGGGCCGAAGATCATCGATTCCGTGGCCTACGGCCTGCCGGTCCCGGTAGACCTGCGGTACTCCTGGGACAGCCTGCGCGAACACGGCAACACCGGCGGGCCGGCCGTCCTGGATGTCCTGCGCCGTATCCACGAAGCCCCGCCCCCGCACGGCGCCCGCGGTCTGGTGGCCGCGTTCGGCCCGGGCTTCTTCGCCTCGGCTCTCACCGGGACCTGGCAGGACCACGACTGACGCGCATTTCGTATGGGGCGGGGCGGACCGTACGGGAGTTGAGTGCGGGCGCGGTCGTGGCCGGGTGGGAGTGGGGGCGCTTCGGTGGGGGCTTCGACAGCGGTCGGCGGTGCGTGACGGTGGCTGGGCCTGTACGACGGCGCGTCGGCCGTCAGGGTCGTACGTGTGGCGTGCGGTGCGGGCTGCTCGGGCACCGACAACGCTTGCTCGTACGTCTCCACGGCCCCCGGCCGGTGGGTGGGTCCGCGTGTTCTCGGTCTCGGGCGGTCTGATGCCGGGCCACCGTGGTGCACCCGTCTCCGGTACATTCGGCGGAGCCGCCGCGCGTGGGTGTCCGGAATGCCGGAATGTGCGGAAGTGACGGAAAACCCGGTCCTGGCGTCGTAAAGGCCCAGGTCACAAAGTGTGCTCCCCGCGCACGCGGGGCTGGTCCCGGCCTTCGGAATGGCGGCAGCGATCGGGACCGGTGCTCCCCGCGCACGCGGGGCTGGTCCTTCAGTGCAGGACCACCACGACCGTTACCGCGTGTGCTCCCCGCGCACGCGGGGTTGGTCCGAACGCCACGGTGACCCGCCCTCCCGGCCTCGGGTGCTCCCCGCGCACGCGGGGCTGGTCCCCCCGTGACATCCCTGGACCGCGCCCTCGCGCCGTGTTCCCCGCGCACGCGGGGTTGGCCCCCACGGCCTGGAGACAGCGAAGGCGGTTATGGCGTGCTCCCCGCGCATGCGGGGAGGCCCGCCGGGGGAATGGGGGAGTTCGGCTTCATCGTGCAGGCGTTGCGGCGGTCGGGTGGATGGAGGGGTTTGGGTGGGGCGGGTTGAGGTGGCATAGGTGCGCCGCCGTCAGCAGGGAAGACCTGATATCGGGTGCCAGTGAGGCGGGGTGGACCGACGGCGAGGCGATCGGGCTGCTCGGAAGCGGCGGATTGAGGGGCCGCTGGGGCGGGGCGGCGGCTTCGCGGGCGTTGTGGGGGAGCCAGTTCTGTTGGGGTGGGGGTGTGGGTCGATGGCGACTCGTTCGTGCGGAGGGCTGTGCGGGGGCACTCGGGTTGGAAGTAGGGGTATGCCATTCGCGGGGCTTGGGACGTCAGCCGATAGGGGCTGGCCTGCGCGGCGGCACCGGTTGTCAGGACCGGACGTTGGGGGTGCGGTGCGTGGCTCGCGAAAGCCGGTAGCGGTGGGCCCGTACCGTGCCAAGATGCCTTGGCCAGCAGATGCAGTGACCGGCTCTTGTTTCCGAGCGGTTGGTAGCGGCCCACATGGTTCACTCGTTGCTGGGCGTTCGGCAGAGCCCTTGCATAGGAGGTCTGAAATGTCCGAAACTTTGGAAGTGATGGGAAAGCCGGTCCTGGCTGCGTAAAGGGCCAGGTCGCGAAGGGTGATCCCCGCGCGTGCGGGGTTGGTCCCTTTGTACGTCGCGTACGGGCAGAGCAGCACGAGGTGCTCCCCGCGCGTGCGGGGTTGGTCCCTCGGTCTCCCACCGGTCACCCGGCGTCCCGGGGTGCTCCCCGCGCGTGCGGGGTTGGTCCCCCGTGCCTGTTTCTGATCGACTTGGGGTCGGCGTGCTCCCCGCGCGTGCGGGGTTGGTCCCCACGAGACGGAGGCGGACACCGGGCCGGTGTCGTGCTCCCCGCGCGTGCGGGGTTGGTCCCTCGTCCAAGGCCCGACTGGTCGAGAACCACCGGTGCTCCCCGCGCGTGCGGGGTTGGTCCCGTCGTGCCCCTCGCCCCGGCCCGCCTCGGCCGGTGCTCCCCGCGCGTGCGGGGTTGGTCCCTGGATGGAAGTGACCCCGGCCCAGTTGACCGGGTGCTCCCCGCGCGTGCGGGGTTGGTCCCAGGTCGTAGTTCTTGAACGCCTTGTCCTGCGCGGTGCTCCCGGCGCATGCGGGGTTGGTCCCCAGCGCGCGTCCACCGCCGGGTCAGCGCACGAGTGCTCCCCGCGCGTGCGGGGGTGGTCCCGCGGCGACGATCACCGTGAACTTCACGGTCACGTGCTCCCCGCGCCCGCGGGGCTGCTTCCTGGGTGGGGTGCCCGGCACCCCGGAAGCGCGGCTCTGCGCGAAGAGACGGGCACTTCAGGGGTTGGAGAAGGGGGCGAACCCCTGGGTCGCGTCGGCGACAGCCTCGGGGTGGACGTCGTCCGCGGTGCGGCCGGCCGCGATCTTGTGCCAGGTGGTGCGCGCAAGGACGCGCTGGGTCGCGAGGAGTTGGGCCGCGAGAAGGTGAGCACCGATACCGGGGCCGAGGTCGGCCCCGAGGGCGTCGGTCAGGGCCGCTTCGTCGTCGAGTTGGTAGCGGGTGAGGCGGCCCGCGAGGG
The DNA here is from genome assembly GCF_057708125.1 of Actinacidiphila sp. bgisy145. Taxonomy (NCBI): domain Bacteria; kingdom Bacillati; phylum Actinomycetota; class Actinomycetes; order Kitasatosporales; family Streptomycetaceae; genus Actinacidiphila; species Actinacidiphila sp. bgisy145. The sequence continues at coordinate 114,441 of NZ_JBYIRL010000014.1, read as the reverse complement.
CGGGCGTGTCGAAGACGAGGCGGTGGAAGGCGACGACGGCCGGGTGGTCGTTGAGGCCGGTGACGGGGTCGCGGCGGTCGAGGCCGGCGCGGAAGTGGGCGTGGAGGGCGGCGGCGGGGGAGACCCCGGGGCCGCGGTCGCGGACGACGCGGGCGGCCTCGCCCTGGTGGTCGGCGAAGCGGTGGAGGACGAGGTCCTCCTTCGTGGGGAAGTAGCGGAAGAGGGTCGGCTTGGAGACCTCGGCCGCGGCGGCGACGTCGTTGACGGACACGGCGTCGAAGCTGTGCGCCAGGAAGAGGGAGATGGCCGCGTCGGCGATGGTGTCGCGCGTGCGGGCCTTCTTGCGGGCACGCAGCCCCGTCGGCTCGTCGGTCACGCGCACACCGTAGCATTTGTGACCGGGTAGCGTTTGTGGACGGGTTGCTTTTGTGACCGGGTAACGGTTTCATGGCCGGGTGCAGACGCCAGACACTCTCCCCGTACTCGTGACCGGCGCGACCGGCCGGATCGGCCGCGCCGTGGTCGACCGGCTCCTGGCTGCGCGCGTGCCGGTACGCGCCCTCGTACGCCGACCGGAAGCCGCGGAACAACTGCCGCCGCAGGTCCAGGTGTTCACCGGCGACCTGACCGAACCGGCCTCGCTGGACGCCGCGTTGGACGGCGCGGGCGCCGCCCTCCTCGTCTGGACCGCCTCACCGCAGACCGTCGGCGCCGTCGTCGAGAAACTGGCGGCCCGCGTACGGCGGGTGGTCTTCCTCTCCTCCCCGCACCGCACCCCGCACCCGTTCTTCCAACAGCCCAACCCCATGGCCGAGTTGCACGCCGACATCGAGCGCCACATCACGGCTGTGGGACTGTCCGCGACCATCGTCCGCCCGGGCATGCTCGCCTCGAACGCGCTGGCCTGGTGGGCGCCCGCGCTCCGGGCGGGCGAGACCGTACGGTGGCCGTACGCCGCCGCCGAGACCGCGCCGGTCGACGACCGCGACGTCGCGGACGTCGTGGCCCGTACGCTCTGCCACGAGGCGCACGCCGGGGGCGACTACGTCCTCACCGGCCCCGACGCACTCACCCACGCCGCCCAAGTACAGGCCATCGGCGAGGCGTTGGGGCGCCGCCTGACCTTCGAGGAGATAACGCCGGACGAGTTCCGGCGCCTGTCGGAGGGTACGGCGCCCGCGCCCGTCGTCGAGATGCTGCTCGCCGCGTGGCGCGCGGCAGTCGGTCCGCCCGCGTACGTCACCACCACGGTGGCCGACCTCCTCGGAACGCCGTCCCGTACGTTCGGCCAGTGGGCCGCCGACCACGCCCCCGCGTTCACCCGCGACCGCCCCTGACGCCCCGAAGCGCGGCCGCGCCGTCGGCTCATCAGTCCGCCGTTGCCGGCGGACGGGTCCGCGACCTCCGCCGGGGCCGGCCTTCTGTCCGAATGAGGGCCCTCAGGGACTGTTCGGAGTCCTGATCAGCACCCGCAGCGCCTCGACCAGCCGCGCCGCGTCCTTCGCGCCGAGCGGGGCGAGGAACTCGCGTTCCGCCGACTCGCGAGCGTCTTCCGCATCGGCCAGCACACGCTTGCCCAGCTCCGTCAACTCGACGACGTTGCGGCGGCGGTCCTTCTTGCTGCGGCGCCGCTCCACCAACTCCTTGCCCTCCAGGACGTCGACGAGCGCGACCATCGTCGTGCGGTCCACGCCCAGCCGCCGCGCGGCCTCCACTTGCGACAGCGGGTGGCCCGCTGCCAGCAAGGCGAGCACCGCCAACTCCCGTGCGTCCAGTCCGAACGGGGCCAGGGCGGGCCCGGCACGCTCGGCCAGCCGAAGCTGCGCGTGCTTGAGCAGGTAGCCCAGTCGTATGCCGAGCAGTTCCTCGACCGCCGCTCCGTCGTCGTCGTTCTCCGCCATCCCGGCATCTTAACCACCGGGCTGATGGTCAGCGAGACTGACGATTAACTAAGGTGATGGTCATGCCTCTTGACGCACCCCAGCGCGGACTCCGGTTCGGAGTCAAGACGACGCCCATGCACTTGGCCTACGACGACATCCTCCGCGTCTGGGAGGAGGCCGACGAACTGCCCGCATTCGACGACGCCTGGCTGTGGGACCACCTGATGCCGCTGGCCGGACCGCCCGGCGGCGCCGTCCTGGAAGGTTGGACGCTGCTGGCCGCACTGGCCGCTCGGACCACCCGGCTCCGCCTCGGCCTTCTCGTCACCAGCAACATGCTGCGCGCCCCGGCCCACCTCGGAAAGATCGCCACGACCGTGGACGTGATCTCCCGTGGGCGCCTGATCATGGGCCTGGGCGTCGGCGGCACGCGACAGCCCGACGGCCCCAACCCGGCCGTCGCCGAGTACGCCGCCTACGGCCTCCCGCTCCCGAGCCCCGGCGAGGGCCTGGCCCGGCTCACCGAGACGATCACCATCCTGCGCCGGATGTGGACCGAGGAGGTCTTCGACCACGACGGGCCCTTCACCACGCTGCGCGCCACCCGCAACGGCCCCGGCCCGGTCCGGCCCGGCGGCCCGCCGCTGCTGCTCGGTGGATGGGGCAACCGCACGCTGCGCATCATCGCCGAACACGCCGACATCTGGAACGTGCCCGGCCCGCCCCACAACGGCACCGACTGGATCGCCGAGCGCGTCCGCGTCCTGAACGCGCACTGCGAGGCGATCGGCCGCGACCCCGCCGAGATCACCCGCTCCGCGCAGATCATCGTCGACTACGCCGACCCCGCCGCCACCCGCACCCACGTCCACGCGCTCGCGGCCGCTGGAATCCAGCACGTCGTGCTCGCGCTGCCCCGCCCGTACCCGGACCATGCCGCCCGCTGGCTCGTCGACGAGATCGTCACCCCTGTCCATGAGGAGGGAGCCTGACGGGATCTCCGCGGCAACCCACGAGGGCGCGCACCCGTTCCCGACGCCCCCGACCCGGCCGCGGCCCCCGCGGTCAGCGGAAGGTGTGGACCACTTCGATCCGCCCCACGATATGGGCGTTGAACTCGTCCAACTCCTCCGCCGGCACCCACAGTTCGAGGATCGTCCGGCCCCCGGCCTGCCGTACGGGGTAGCGGGTGAGGAAGTCCGAGGAGACCTCGAAGCGCGTCACGAAGCCGGCGCCGCTGTGCGGCACGTTCCAGTCCCGGGCGATCCGGATCGCGTACTCCTCGTCGAGCACCGGGTAGAAGATCGGCTGCTCGGGCAGCCGCGGCGGCCACGCCCGCCACCCGAGCGCGCGGACGAGCGCCAACTCCTCCGGGCCGGTGGGGCGCCACAAGGTCGTCGTCCCGCCGTTCACGTCCCCACCGCCCTCTCCGTAAGCGGGCCGCCACCGCAACGCCCCCCCGGGTTCCCGGACGATACCGGCGCGCCCCGCCCCCCGACCACGGGATTTCGGCGGAGGGCGGTCGCCCGTCAAAGAGGGCCGGTGCCCACCGAAAACCCCGGGTGCCCACCGAAGACCCCGGGCGCCCACCGAAGACCCCCGGCCCCGTCCCCAACCCCGCCCCCGAACCCCCCACTTGCCCCCCTTTGCCCACCCCACCCCCACCCCCTTCCTTGACACCCCTCCAACCCCCGGAGGAACATCATCTGTCAATCTCCTGACAACGTTGTCGGGTTCGGCCCTGTCGCCCGCCCAGCCGGGCGCAGCGGCCGTTCCCCTGCCGATCACCTTGTACGCCTCGTACGCCACGTACTTCACGAAGGGCAGGATTGGTGCACGACTCAACCCCGCACCGGACGGTCGCAGGCCGCCGCAGGCGCAGAGCCGCCTGCGCGCTGGCCGCGGCCTCCGCACTCCTCGGACTCGGCCTCGGCGCCGGGACCGCGAACGCCGCCTCGGCGAACACCTCCGCGGCGAAGGGCGCGCCCGCCGACCCGGCCGCCACCGTCAACCCGCTGATCGGATCGTCCAACGCGGGCAACACGTACCCGGGTTCGGTGGTCCCGTTCGGCATGCTCGCCTGGAGCCCGCAGAACTCGACGGGCAACCAGTTCTCCACGCCCGCCCCCGGCGGCTACCGGTACGACGCCACGAAGATCCGCGGCTTCAGCCTCACCCACCTCAACGGCGTGGGCTGCTCCGGCGCGAACGGCGACATCCCGATCATGCCGTACGTCGGCGACGTGGACTCCTCGCCGAGCGCGGACACCAAGGACGCCACGTACGCGAGCACCTTCAGCCACGCCAACGAGACGGCCTCGCCCGGCTACTACAAGGTCGGCCTGGACAGCGGCGCCAGCGCCGAGCTGACCACCACCGAGCGCACCGGCACCGGCGAGTTCGGCTTCCCGGCGGACAAGCCCGCCAGCATGCTGCTGCGCACGTCCAACTCCGAGAGCGGCAGCAGCGCCGCCGACGTCCACGTGGACGAGGCGACGCAGACCGTCACCGGCTCGGTCAGCGCGGGCAACTTCTGCGGCCCGCAGAGCGCGAACAACCGGCACGACCTGTACACCCTGTACTTCACCGCGCACTTCGACCAGCCGTTCGCGAAGGTCGGCACTTGGACCGACGGGACGCTGAACCCCGGCTCCACCTCGGCCTCGGGCGGCACCGGCTACAACTCCAGCGGCAACGCGGCCGCGGGCAAGGGCTCCGGCGCCTACGTCACCTTCGCCAAGGGCACCACCCACGTGCAGGCCAAGGTCGCGATCTCGTACGTCAGCGCCGCCAACGCCGAGGCGAACCTGCGCGCGGAGAACCCGCCGAAGAAGACGTTCGCCGCGGTACACACGCAGGCCGTCGCAGCCTGGAACACCGCGCTGCGCAAGGTCCAGGTCTCCGGCGGCAGCGACGATCAGACCAGCACCTTCTACACCGCGCTCTACCACTCGATGCTGGAGCCGACGCTCACCAACGACGTCAACGGCCAGTACCTGGGCGGCGACCGCAAGGTGCACTGGCTCGCCAAGGGCCAAAAAGCGCAGTACGGCACCTTCTCAGGCTGGGACCAGTACCGCGCTCAGGTGCAGCTGTTGACGCTGCTCCAGCCGAAGGTCGGCAGCGACTATGCCCAGTCGCTGTACAACTACGCGCAGCAGCGCGGCGGTGAGTGGGACCGCTGGCTGCTGGAGAACGGCAAGACCAGCGTGATGTCCGGCGACCCCTCCGACGCCGCGCTCGCCGGGATCTACGCTTTCGGCGGCACCGACTTCGACGCCAAGGGCGCCCTCGCCTCGCTCGTCAAGGCTGCCACGGTGCCGACCGCCAACGACTCCGACAGCTCGGGCTGCAACGTCGAGTGCGTCGGCCAGCGCCCCGCGCTCGACCAGTACCAGGCGCTCGGCTACGTGCCCGCCGACAACTGCCACTGCTGGGGCGGCGCCGCCGAGACGCTGGAGGACGCCGCGGCCGACTTCGGCATCTCGCAGCTGGCCGGCCAGCTCGGCGACCGCTCCGACGCGCAGAAGTTCTCGCAGCGCAGCGGCAGTTGGAGCAACGTCTTCGACCCGAACGCCACCGCACAGGGCGGTTGGATGCGCAACCGCAACTCCGACGGCTCCTGGGCCGGCACCAACTTCAGCCCCGCCACCGGTGACGGCTTCGTGGAGGGCACCAGCGCGCAGTACAGCTGGATGGTCTACTCCGACATCGCCGGCCTCGCCCAGGCGATGGGCGGGAACAAGGCGGCCATCGACCGCCTCGACGCCTTCTTCCACGACGCCGACGGCAGCTTCGACTTCACCGCCGACGACCCGACGAAGAACGACCCGACCAACGAGCCCGACATCAACGCGGCCTACCTGTACGACTACTTCGGCGCTCCGTACAAGACGCAGGAGACCACCCGCGCCGAGACCGACACGCTGTGGACCAACACCCCCGGCGGCATCCCCGGCAACGACGACGCGGGCACCATGTCGTCCTGGTACGTCTTCTCCGCGCTCGGCATGTACCCGCAGGTGCCCAGCCGCGCCGACCTGGTGCTCACCGCGCCGGTCTTCCCGCACGCGGTGATCCACACCGGCCACGGCAAGTCCATCACGGTCAACGCGCCGCAGACCTCGGCGAAGAACGTCTACATCCAGAGCCTGCGCACCAACGGCAAGAGCTCCGACCAGCCCTGGGTGCCCGCCTCCTTCGTCACCCACGGCGGCACCCTGGACTACACCCTGGGCAGCACCCCGAACACCAAGTGGGGCAGCGCCGCCAAGGACGCGCCGCCGTCCTTCCGCGACGGTGAGGCGCCGTTCTTCGCCAGCACCGCGCCCGACGCGGTCAAGGCCGAGCCCGGCACGTCGGCGGACAGCACGCTGAACCTCTCGACGATCCAGGACAGCCGCCAGGACGTGCGCTGGTCGGCGTCCGCGCCCGACGGGATCACGCTCAGCCCGGCGAGCGGCCGGATCAGCCTGCCCGCAGGCGGCACGGCCAGCGCGAAGCTGTCGGTCTCCGTCGCCAAGGACACCAAGTCCGGCGTCTACGAGGTGCCGATCACCCTGACCTCCTCGACCGCCGCGGCCGGCAGCACCCCCGCCCCCAAGGCGTGGCTGTCGGTGACGGTCGGGGTCAAGGGCAGCATCAGCTGGTACGTCAACAACCGCGGCATCTCCGCCGACGACACCAACCCGGCCGCCAACTTCGACGGCGGCGGCTGGAGTTACTCGGCGAAGGCACTGGCCGCGGCCGGGGCCACCCCCGGCAGCACCGTCTCCGTGAACGGCTTCGACTTCACCTGGCCGCAGGTGACCGCGGGCGCCCCGGACAACATCCAGGTCGGCGGCGGTGACCAGGTGCTGGACGTCTCCAAGACGTCGGCGGGCGCCACCCGGCTCAGCCTGCTGGGCAGCGCGGACGACGGGCCGACCAGCGGCACCGCCACCCTCACCTACACCGACGGCACCACCCAGCAGGCCGACATCGGCTTCAGCGACTGGACCCTCGGCGGGGGCGGCGACCAGCCCTCCTTCGGCAACATCACCGCGGTGCACACCACCTACCGCGACGTGATGGGCAGTCCCACCACCGACCCGGTGGGCACGGACGTGTTCGCGACCGCGCCCATCGCGCTCCAGGCGGGCAAGCAGCTCGCCTCGGTGACGCTGCCGGCCACCACCTCGGGCGGCGACATGCACGTCTTCGCGGTGGCGACGGCGTAACGCACACCGCGGCCGGCCGTCCCCGGGCTCTCCTGCCCGGGGCGGCCGCCCGCGGCTGTTCGCGCGCCGCCGGATCAGTCCGCCGGATCAGTCCGCCGGGCGGACCGACACCGTGCGGGTGCCCGCGGTCAGCCCGTCGAGCACCACATACCCCTCCTCGGCCGCGGCGTCGTACGCCTTGGCCTTCTTCCCGTTCCAGGCGAGCTTGCCGTCCACCCGCACACTGACCGCCTTCCCGTCGGTGGGCACCGCGACGCTGCCCCGGGTGCCGCCCGGCACCCGCAGTGTCAGCGCGAACGCACCCTGGCCGGGGTGGCGCCAGTCCACGCCCAACGGTCCGTGCGGGGTGGGCAGTTGGCCGCGCGCCCAGGCCACCGAGCCGGGCCGGGGCCGTACCGACCAGGTGGTGAAGCCCGGAGCGGTCGGCCGGGCGCCGAGCAGTTCGTTGGTGAGCGCCGGGACGACGCCGGTGGACCAGCCGTGCGCCATGCTCGTGTAGGCGCCCTCGTACAGCGAGCCGTCCGGGCCGATGCCCTCCCAGTTGGTGATGCCCGGGTCGTGGCGGTCCATCCAGCCGTAGGTGCGGCGGATCTGGTCCAGCGCGGAGTCCGCGCGGCCGGTGCGGAAGCGCGCGACCAGCTCCGGGTAGGAGGTGAAGGCGTAGACCCGCTGCGAGGCGCCGTCGAAGATCGTGTCGTTGTCCATGAACGCGTTGCCGTAGGGCAGCACCGTGGTGGCGTCCAGGTGGGCCAGCGCGGAGGCGGCGCGGCTCGCGTCGGCGACCCCGGCGGTGATCGCGATGGCGTTGCCGTCCTGGGCGTGCCGGGCCGGGCCGGTGGCGGAGTCCAGGTAGGCGCCGGCGGCCGCGTCCCACAGGTGGGCGTTGACCGCGTTGGCGACGGTGGCCGCGCGGGCCGTCCAGCGCGCCGCGTCGGCGGAGTTGCCGAGCCAGCCGGCGAGCGAGGCGGCGTCGTTGAGCGCCTGGACGTAGTTGGCGTTGTAGTACGTGATCTGCCCGGAGCGGCCGAGGAAGGCGTAGTCGCCGTACCCGGATGTGCCGTTGAGGCCCTTACTGAGCAGCCCGTCCCCGTCGGTCACCGACGGGTACCAGGAGTCGAGCACCTTCGTCAGCTGCGGGTAGTAGCCGGTGGCGTAGCCGCGGTCGCCGGTGTGCAGGACGTAGTCCCAGCTGCAAGTGACCCACCACAGCGGGTAGTCGAAGAGCGGGAGGGTGTAGCCGTTGATCGACGCGGGCGGTATCCAGCCGTCGGAGCGCTGGTGGTCGGCGAGGTCGGCGAGCACGTTGCGGGCGGCCTCGGCCGCGTCGTCGTGGGTGAGGTACAGCGTGCGGGCGGAGACCGCGAGGTCCCCGACGTACGGGTCCCGGTCGCGCTTGGCGCCGTCCTGGAGGACCGACTTGCCGTCCAGGGACGGGCTGTCGGCGCCGCGCGGGTCGATGTCGTCGGACCGGAAGGTGTCGGTGACCAGCTCGTTGGTGTACGCGGCCCCGTACCAGTAGCGGTTGAGGTCGTCGTCGGAGCTGAGGAACCAGCCGCTGTACGACTCGGGCGTGCCCAGGTAGGCGGTGAACTCCAGCCACACCTCGTCGATGGACACCTCGCCCCACGGCTGGGCGGCCGGGGCGTCGGAGGCGAGGGCGTCCAGGCTGATCTGGAGGTAGCGGAAGCCGTGCAGGCCGTCGGCGTAGACCTGGTCGCCGCTCTGGTAGCCCTTGGTGTCCTTCCAGTCCGCGCCGCCGGCCGGCACCGCGACCTGGTCGGTGCCTTGGGAGGCCACCCCGGACTGGTCGGCCCGGGTGAAGTCGCTGCGCTCGGTGAGGTATTCGACGGTCTCGGAGAACGCCAGCCGCACGCCGGGGGAGTTGTCCGACGCGGAGCTGAACCTGATGTGCGGGTAGCCCACCACGACCTTGCCGAAGTCCACCACGACGCGGGGGACATCGTTGTCAGGCAGCAGGCCGGGATAGACCTCGTTGATCCGGGTGAACTCGCCCTGGGGCGTGCTCTGGTCGGCGGTGACGCTGATCCGCACCTGGGTGGTGGATACGGTGGCGGCGAAGGGCACGGCCCGCTGGACCTGGGTGTTGCCGCTGACGGTGGCGGCCGGCTGCCAGGCGGCGCCGTCCCACGTCTCCACGGTGAAGTCGCTCGGTACGCCGTCGGCGTTGGAGAGCAGGGTGATGCCCGGCAGCGACAGGGGCGCGGTCGTGGTGACCGTGAGGGTGTCCGGATACGCCGCGAGGGTGTCGTCGTTCCAGAAGGTGCCCGGGTCGCCGTCGATCGCGTTGGCCGCGTCGTAGGTGCGCGGCTGGCCGTCGTCGCCGTTGTTGGGGGCGTGGGCGGAGGAGGCGGTGGCGGTGGTGCCGTCCGGCCAGCTCGGCGGCTGCGGGGGCTGCGGGCGGCTCAGCGTGGTGCTGCCGCCGCCGGGCGCGAGCAGCGCGTCGGGGTCGGTGACAGCGCCGCTGCTGCGCAGGATGCCCACCGGGCGGACGGTGCGGTCGGTGGGGCCCTGGAGGTAGCGGTGCCAGTCGGCTTCGGGGCTTTGGGGCGCCGCCGGGCCTTGCGTGCCGGTGCGGGCGGGGTCGGCGGCGGCGGTTCCGGCGGAGCCGAAGGTGAGCCCGGCGGCTGCGAGGGCGGCGCCGCCGAGTCCGGCTCTCATCACGGTGCGGCGCTGGGGTCCGCGGGGGCGGGGTTCGCCGGCGGGGGAGTCGGCGGGGGAGTGGGGCATGGGGCGGCTCCAGACGGGGGTTGGTCATATGAAACGATTCAATGACGCAGTGCGGCTTGAGGCTACAAGCGGGTGCGGACGGCGTCCAGATCTCGCGCGGTGCCGAATCGGGTGCGGCCGGGTGCTTCGTCCGTGTGACCCGGCCGCGGATCGCCGACGCCGACGGCCTGCGGCTCACGGCGTTCGCCACCAGCACCGCCGAAATGCCGAGCGCCGTACTGGAACTGCGGCACCGCCAACGCGCCACGGCCGAGGGCCGCATCCTCGACGGCATCGCGGTCTCCACCACCAACACCTACGGCGACACCGGCCAGTCGGTGCCGGTGACCGTGCCCGCCGGGCTGACGGCCGACGTCGTCTCCGGCGGCACCGCCCCCGCCTCCTGCTCCGGCCTGACGGTGCCCACCTACACGGTCCCGGGCTACTAGCCGGCCGCGGTGCGGCCTTCGCTTCCTGCTACGCCGGCAGGCGCGGGACGCTGTCCAGCAGCCGGCGGGTGTAGGGGTGGGCAGGGGCGCCCAGCACCTGGCCGGTGTCGCCCTGTTCGACGACACGGCCCCGTTCGAGGACCGCGGTGTGCTCGCAGAGGGACGCGACGACGGACAGGTCGTGGGAGACCATCACGATCGTCAGGTCGTACTCCTCCTTCAGTTCGGCGAGGAGGTCGACGACCTTGACACGGGTGGTGACGTCGAGCGCGCTGACCGGTTCGTCGGCGAGCAGGACGCGCGGGTCGCAGACCACGGCCCGCGCGATCGCGATGCGCTGGCGCTGGCCGCCGGAGAACTCGTGCGGGTAGCGGCTCGCGGCATCCGCGGGCAGCCCGACCCGTTCGAGGGCGGCGGCGACCTTGGGGGCGGCGGTGCTCCGGCTGTCGATGCCGAGGGAGCGCAGCGGTTCGGCGACGATCGCGGCGACGCGGCGCCGGGGGTCGAGGGAGGAGTAGGGGTCCTGGAAGACCACCTGGACGCTGCGGCGGAAGCGGCGCAGCTGCTGCCGGTCGCGCGCGGTGAAGGGGTCGCCGTCGAAGCGGACGGTGCCCGCGGTGGGCCGCAGCAGCCCCGACAGGAGCCGCAGCAGGGTCGTCTTGCCGGCGCCGGACTCGCCGACGAGGGCGAGGGAGCGGCCGGGTTGGACGGCGAAGGAGACGTCCCGGACCACGTCGATGGCGCCTCCCCGGTAGCGCACTGCCACGTCGTCGAGTTCCAGCAGCGGCGTCCCCGGCCGCTCCGCCGTCTTCGCGTGGGCCCGGGCCGGGGTCATCGTGCGCTCCTTCGGTCCAGCGCGTCCTGCAACTTCCGTGCGCCCGCGATGAGTTCCCGGGTGTACTGCGCGCGGGGCGCGGTGACGACGTCGAGCACGGCGCCCTCCTCGACGGCGCGGCCGTCCTTGAGGACGAGGGCGCGGTCGGTGATGCGGGAGACCACGGCGAGGTCGTGGCTGACGAACAGGACGGCCATGTCGCGTTCCCGGACGAGGGTGTCGAGGAGGTCGAGCATCTCGGCCTGCACGGACACGTCGAGCGCGGTGGTGGGCTCGTCGGCGATGAGCAGGCTCGGTTCGCAGGCCAGTGCCATGGCGAGGGCGACGCGCTGGCGCTGGCCGCCGGAGATCTCGTGCGGGAAGGCGCGCGCGATGCGCCGGGGTTCGGGCAGCCGGACGCGGTCGAGCCCTTCGAGCACGGCGGCGCGCAGGGCGGCGCCCTTCAGGCCGGTGCGGCGACCGAGCGGACCGGCGATCTGGCGGCCCAGCCGCATCAGCGGGTCCAGGGCGGTCAGCGGTTCCTGGAAGACGACGGCCGCGTCCTTGCCGCGTACGGCGTTGAGGCGCCTTTCGGGGGCGCCGACGATCTGGGTGCCGGCGAGCTCCACGCTGCCGGAGGCGGTCATGCCCTCGGGCAGCAGACCGAGGACGGCAAGCGTGGTCAGCGACTTGCCGGAGCCGGACTCGCCGATCAGGCCGAGCCGCCCGCCCCGGTCGACGGAGAAGGTCAGGCCGTCGACGAGGGTACGTCCCGCGGCGGTGCGGATGGTCAGGTCGCGTACGTCGAGGAGGGTCATGCCCGCCTCCCGCGGCCGGCCGGGTCGAGGGTGTCGCGCAGCCCGTCGGCGACGAGGTTGACGCCCACGACGAGCACGACGAGCAGGATGCCGGGGGCGAGCGCGCCCGCGGGGGCCGTGGTGAAGGTGGCCTGGGCCTCCTGGAGCATCCGCCCCCACGAGGCGTTGGGCGGGGGAGCGCCGAGGCCGAGGTAGGACAGTCCGGCTTCGGCGAGGACCGCGAGGCCGAACTGGAGGGCGAGGTTCACCACGAGGGTGGGCCAGATGTTCGGCAGGACGTGCCCGAGCACCGTACGCGGCCAGGAGGTGCCGGAGGTCCGTGCCGCGGTGATGTAGTCCTGGGTGAGGACCCGCTTGACCAGGATGCGGACCAGCCGGGCGACCACGGCGCTCTGCGCGAGGCCGATGGCGATGATCGCGGAGCTGAGGGTGGCGGAGCGGGCGGTGACGACGAGCATCGCCAGCAGCAGCGTCGGGAACGCGATGAGGATGTCGAGGAACGCGGCGAGCGTGTCGTCGAGCCAGCCCTGGGCGAACGCGGCGAGCACCCCGAGGGTGACGCCGATGAGCGCGGCGATGGCCACCGAGCCGAGTCCGGCCTCGACGGCGATACGGGAGCCGGTCATCAGCTGGGTGAACAGGTCGCGGCCGAGCTTGTCGGTGCCCAGCAGATGCCCGCCGCCGGGCCCGGCGAGCCGTCCGCCGGAGGTGTCGTCGGTGGCGTAGGGCGTCCAGAACGCGGAGACCAGGGCGAGCAGCACGATCAGGCCGGTCAGGGTCACACCGGACACCAGGGTGGCAGAGCGGCGCCGCCCGGCGGGGACGGGCTCGACCTCCTCGGTGAGCAGGTCGGGGGCGGCGGTCATCGGGCACCTCCGGAGAGCCGTCCGCGTAGCCGTGGGTCGATGAGCCGCTGCACCAGGTCGGCGGCGAAGCCGATCAGCAGCACGGCGAGGGTGGAGACGAACAGGACGCCCTGGATGACCGGGTAGTCGTGCTCCGAGATGCCGGTGGCGAGCAGGGAGCCGAGGCCGGGCAGCGCGTAGACCGACTCGACGACGACGGCGCCCAGCAGGGTGGAGGCCAGTTCGATGCCGAGGACGGAGATCACCGGCACGGAAGCGCTGCGCAGCCCGTGGCGCCACATCGCGCCGGCGAAGGACTCGCCGAGGGCCCGCGCGGTGCGCAGGTGGTCGCTGCCGAGGACGTCGAGGACGGCGGAGCGGACGTAGCGGGTCAGGGAGGCGCTCATCACCAGGGCGATGGTGAGCACCGGCAGGACGAGTGAGCGGACGGCGTCGCCCGGCGCGGACCAGCCGTCCGGGGGGAACCCGCCGGCGGGCAGCCAGCGCGCGTTGAGCGCGAACACCGAGATGAGGATCATGCCGAGCCAGAACACCGGGACGGCGATGCCCAGTTGGGATATCCCGCTGAGCAGTGCGCCGTACCAGCGGTGGCGTTTGTGGGCGGCGACGAAGCCGACGGGCACCGCGATGACGACGGCCAGCACGAACGCGGCCAGCGTCAGCGGCAGCGTGACGTCCAGGCGGGAGGTGACCTCGGGGCGGACCGGCAGCGAGCTGACGAAGGACGTGCCGAGGTCGCCGCGGGCCAGCTGCCCGATCCAGTGGGTGAACTGTCCGAGCAGCGGCCGGTCGGAGCCGATGGAGTGGCGGGCCGCGGCGATCTGCTCCGGGCTGGCGCCCACCGAGGTGAGCGCGTTGGCCGGGTCGCCGGGCAGCAGGCGCAGCAGGACGAACAGCACCACGCTCGCCAGCGCCAGCGACACCAGCAGGAACGCCAGGCGGCGCAGCAGGTAGCGCCCCATCAGCCCTTCTTGATGGCGTAGGCGTAGAACTGGGAGTTGAGGCCGTTGAGCGGGTAGCCGGACACCTTGGTGCTGGCCACGACGATCTGCGGGTAGAGGTAGAGCCAGTCGCTGGCCGCGTCCTTCGCGGTCTGCTCGTTGACCTTCTTCAGCAGCGCGGTCTGCTCGCCGGTGGTGGAGGCTTCCTCGGCCTCCTTGACCCACGCGGTGACCTGCTTGTTGTCGTAGCCCCAGTAGAAGTCCGGGTTGCCGTACCAGGTCAGGTCGCGGTCGTTGACGTGCTCCTGGAGGGTGGCGGTGAAGTCGTGGTTCTTGTAGACCTTCGTGTACCACTCGTCGGGCGTGACCGTGTTGATCTTGACGGTGATGCCGACCTTGGCCAGTTGCGACTTGACGAAGGTCGCGACGGTGGGGTGCGGGTCGTAGTTGGGTGTGTCGAGGGTGAAGCTGAAGCCCTTGGCGTAGCCGGCGGCGGCGAGGAGCTTCTTGGCGTCGGCGACGTTGTAGGCGTTGACGCCGGTGAGGTCCTCGTACCAGGGGTCGGTGGGCGGCACCATCGAGCCGATGAGCTTGCCGTAGCCGCCCCAGATGGACTCCAGGAGCTTCTTGTCGTCGATGGCCTCGGAGACGGCCTTGCGGACCTTGACGTCGGTGAAGGGCTTCGCCTTGTCGTTGAAGGCCAGCAGCAGCTTGGTGGTGGAGTTGCCGTCGTTGACCTTGTAGTTCTGGTTGCTCTTGAACTGGTCGAGGGCGTCGGGGGACTGCTCGCTGGTGACCACGTCCACGGCGTTGGTCAGCAGGGCGTTGTTGAGGGCGGTGGCGTCCTTGAAGTAGTGGAAGACGACCTGCGCGTTGGTGGCCGGGGTGCCCCAGTAGCCGGCGAACCGCTTCAGGCTCAGTGCGGAGCCGCGGGTCCACTTGCCGAGCTCGTACGGGCCGGTGCCGTCCTCGGTCGTCTTCAGGTTCTTCGCCTGGGAGTCGATGATCCAGACGTAGGAGAGGTTGTAGACGAAGGAGATCGACTTCTGCGACAGCGTGACCTTGACGGTGTGCGCATCGGGGGTGGCGATGTCCTTGACGACTTCGAGGTTGCTCTTGCGGGCGGACTGCGAGTCGTCGGCGAGGACCTTGCGCAGGCTGTACTTGACGTCGGCGCTGGTGAGTTCCCTGCCGCTGTGGAACTTCACGCCGTCGCGCAGGGTGAAGGTGTAGGTGAGGCCGTCGGCGCTCTTGGTGTAGCTCCTGGCGAGGAGGTTCTCGACCTTGCCGTCGTCGGTGAGCTTGAACAGGCCCTCGTAGACGTTGCCGTTGAGGGCCTCGGTGACGCCCTGGCCGCCGCCCGCGGTGTTGTCGAGGTTCTGCGGTTCGTACAGGGAGCCGATGTTGACGGTGGCGTCCTTGTTCCAGCCGCCGGACGAGGAGGCGCTGCTGCCACCGGAGCCGCCGCAGGCGGTGAGGGTGATCCCGAGGACGGCGGAGGCGGCGACGGCGTAGCGGGCGGTCTTGTGGATTCTCATGGTGTCCAGAGCGCTTTCGTGCGGAAGGTGCGAGGGGTGCTGCGGAGGGGGTCGATCAGTGCTGTGCGGCGAAGCCGTCGCGGAAGACAGGGCGCTTCTCGCCGGCGTGGACCGGCAGGTGGAAGCGGTTCTGCCGCGGCGGCATCGGACAGTTGTACTGATCGGAGAATCCGCAGGGCGGCACGAAGGCCCGGTTGAAGTCGAGGACGACACGGCTGTCGTCGTCGGTGCGCTGGACGAACAGGAAGCGGCCCGCGCCATAGGTGGTGTCCCCGTTGGTGGGGTCGCCGAAGACGAGCAGGAGGGTGCCGTCGTCATCGAAGGCGCTGAGGGTGTAGGCGCGGCCGTCCACGGTGAGCGTGATGTCGCCGGGGACGACCAGGTCGCGGGTGCCGCCGTTGTCGCGCAGGTGCTCGAAGGCGACGCGGCGGGCGCCGGGGACGGGCGTGTAGTCGGCTTCCAGGACCCAGGAGGGGTCGTACGGGAAGGTCTCGACGCCCTCGAAGTGCGCGATGGCCGGCGAGTCCGCGTCCCACAGGCGCAGGCCGTGCTCGGGGGCGCCGGTGACCAGGTCGGTACGGCTGAGGGTGGTGACCGTCACCGTGTCGGGAAGTCCCGCGCGGACGGCGTCGGCGTCCGCCTCCTCACCGGCGGGCAGCCATCGGGTCTCGACGAGGGCGAGGTTCCCGGTGGGCGCGGTGAGGGCGCGCACGCGCTCGGCACGCCAGGTGTTCCACTGCTCCTCGGGGCCGGCGGAGGGCGAGGGCGAGGCGGGGAGCTGGGACACGGCGTACTCATTCGGCTAGAGGGTGGTGAACGTGACGCCCGTCACGGACCGTGAGGGGATGGCCAAAGCAAGTACTTTATCGGACATAAGGTCTCCTAATGTCAAACCGTCGTCTCGCCATGCGGAACAACCTGTCTCACCGCCGGGCGTGCGCCCGCCGCCGGGGCCGGAAACCGTGGTCGAGCAGAAGGGGTCGGGCCTCCGGTCCGGGGCCCGTGCCCGTCGATCGGTCAGACGGCTTCGGGTTCCATGGCGAAGTACCCGGCCGCCGACCGCGGTGGTCCTGGCACGGCAGGAGCGCGGTCTTGCCGCGCGGACCGGAGGGCCCGCAACCGCCTGCTGCCGGTCAGGAGGTGTGGGGTGCGGGTGCGGCGAGGTGGTGGGTGAACCAGGTGCGGACGCGGTGGAGGGCGTCGAGCTGGTGGGCGCGTTCGGTGAGGCCGTGCCCCTCGCGGGGGTAGACGGCGAACTCGTGCGGGACGCCGAAGTGGCGCAGGGCGCGGTGGAAGGAGAGCGACTGGCCCAGCGGCACGTTGGTGTCGTCCTGGCCGTGGAGGATGAGGACGGGGGTACGGACGCGGGCGGCGAAGCTGATCGGGCTGTGCGCGTCGTGGCGGTGCGGCCCCGGCCCCTCCCAGCCGCGGCTGCCGCCGAGCGCGCCCTCCAGGGCGCCTTCCTCGCCGATCGCGGCCTGCATGCCCCAGTCGCTGATCCCGGCGCCCATCATGGCGGCCCCGAACCGGTCGGTCTGCCCGACGGCCCAGGCCGCCATGAACCCGCCGTGGCTCCACCCGCCGATCCCCAGCCGGCCCGGGTCCGCGATGCCCGCCTCCACCAGCAGGTCGATCCCGGCCAGGATGTCCGTGAACTCCTCCGCGCCCAGCCGGCCCGCGACGGCCGCCGCGAACGCGTGGCCGTGACCCTGGCCGCCGCGCGGGTTGGGCAGGAACACGGCGAGGCCGGCCGCCGCGAGCCACTGGCCCGGATCGAACCAGCCGCTGGTCAGCTCGTCGGCCCAGCGGTGGTACGGGCCGCCGTGCACGAAGGCGACCAGCGGGAACGGGCCGTCCCCGCGCGTCCGGCCGGGCGGCAGGATCAGCAGGCCGTCGAGCCCGAGCCCGTCACCGGCCCGGTAGGACAGGCGCTCCTGGGTGCCCCAGGCGATCCGGCGCAGCTCGGGCCTGGTGTCCGTGAGCCGGGTCAATGGTCTCCGCGCCGCCCCGGCGAAGACGTCCATGGGGTGCGGCGCGGTGCTGACCAGCGCGGCGACGGGCCCGAGGCCGCGTACCGCGCCGCTGCCGGGATCGACCAGGTGCAGTTCGGCGGTGAAGACGCCCGGATCGGTCTCCGGTTGGGCCCAGCTGACGACGGCGAGCGGTCCGCCGTCCGGCCGTTGGGACACGTCGACCACATGCCGGTCGCCCAGCCCGTCCACGGTCCGCAGCGTGCGCGTGCCGAGGTCGAGCAGCCGGAGCCGGGCGCTGGGGCCGCGCCCCCACAGGATCGGGTCACCCGCGCTGTCCTCCCCGGCCCCGCCCGGCTCGTCCAGCGCCGATACGGCGACGGTGGCGCCGTCGGCCGACGGCCAGTGGTCCACGATGCCGCCCGGACGGTCGGTCAGCGGTCGCGGGGCGCCCACCGCCGTACCGTTCACCGGCACCTGGTGCAGCTGGCCGCCCGAACGGAAGACCAGCGAGGCCGAGTCGGGGCCCCAGCACGGGCGTTCGCAGGCCGTGAACCCGGCAACGACCGGCGCGGGAGGAGCGGAACCGTCGCTCGGGCCCACCCACAACCTGCTCGTACGCCCGCCGTCCGCGTCGAACGCCTCCACGCAGTACGCGACCAGGCGCCCGTCCGGCGAGACCGCGGGGGAGTGCGGCACGGCGCCGTCCACCAGCAGCTCGGCGCGCAGAGGCGGAGCGGCGGTCAATGCTGCGGCCCGTTCCCCATGTGCTCCTCCAGCAGGGTGCGGAGGAAGGTGAGGGATTCGGCGGGGAGGAGGGCGGTGTCGCGTAGGGCGTCGAAGGCGACGCGTAGGGCTTCGATGTCTTCCGGGTCGTCGGTGAGGTGGCCGCTCCAACTGCCCTGGGTGTAGGCCACGGTGGAGCCGTCGCGCAGGGAGATCAGCTCCAGGGAGCCGCGCAGGTGGTGCGGTCCGGCCGCGAACGGCACGACGTGCAGCGCGATCCCCGGCCACTGCGCGGCCTCGATCAGGTGCTCCAGCTGGGCCGTCCACGTCTGCGGGTCCCGCGCCTTGCGCCGCAGCGCCGCCTCGTCGATCAACGCCCGGTAATACACCGGCTCCGGCCCGGCCAAAGCCGTTTGGCGCCCCAACCGCTCCGCGATTTCGGCCGCCACCTGCTCCTCGGGCAACTGCGCCCCCTCCAGCTGCTCCAGGGCATACGCCCGGATCTGGAGCAGGTCGGGAATCGCGTGGCCGGCGTACTCACGGATACGGGCCGCGTTCACCTCGAACGGCGCCGGACTCCGTACGAGCTGGTCCGTCGTCTCACGCTTCGCCAGGCGCCACAGCCGCTCCAGCAGGTCCCCGGTCCCGTACACCTTGTCCAGCATCCGGGCCACCTCCAGCGTGCCCAGGCGCTGCCCGCGTTCCAACCGGTGCAGGTACGACTGCTCGTACATGCACAACGCGCCCAACTGCATGTAGCTCATCCCCGCCTTCTCGCGGAGCGCGCCGAGCTGACGTGCGTACAACGCCCGCGCCGAATGCGGGTCCGAGGCGATCACTGCCTCGTTGACCCCGACCCTGTCGGACATACGATTTCCCTTTCCCCCGGCCACCCATTACGGCTGACGCGTAGTTGTGCGTAGCGGAAATTCCGTGGCGCTTTCGAATTCGCCGGAAGCCGTCCGACGAAAAAGCCCCCGCGGCTAACTGGCCCCGGTGCGTGCGGTATTGTGACACCGCTTGCACGTGCACGGCGGCAACGCCCCACGCGTGGAGTCCGGAACTCTTCCGGGGGCAACGTTGTAGCGCTTCCGGACGGTGATGCGGTTGCCGGTCTTCGGATCAATCCTGTACACGGCAAGCGTCATTCCCATAGCCTGTTCCTTTCCGTAGCCGCGCCGCTACCGGAAAGGCCAGCGTGGCCTAGAGTCCAGGCGTCATCAACTTGCGTGCTTCGCTCGGAGAGTTAGGAGCCTCACATGGTGAACCGAAAGTCGCTGGACCCCGACAGCTCGCCCGAAGCCGCCTTCGGCGAACATCTGCGCAGGTTGCGCGACCAACGCGGCTGGACACAGGACGAGTTGGGCGCGCGCATGGGGTGCACCGGGACGCATATCTCTGCGGTGGAAACCGGTCGTCGCCCTCCAACTAGTCGCTTCGCGTTCAGTGCTGACAGGGCATTCGGCACCGGTGACAAGTTCCAGCGGATGGTGTCCTCCCTGAAGAACCCGGCGCTGCTGGAAGGCTTCCCGGAGTTCGTCCGCCAGGAGGCCAAGGCGGCGGAGATCAGGCTGTACGAGGTCGGCGTCGTGCCGGGCCTGCTCCAAACCCCGGAGTACGCGGCGGCACTGATGGAAGGAGCCGTCAAGCGCGGCGCAATCACGTCGGAGCAGCGGCAAGAACGTCAGAAGCTCGTCGCGCAGCGCCAGGCGTCCCTGATCCGGGAGCCGTTGCCCTTGGTGTTCGTCGTGCTGGACGAGAGCTGCCTCAGACGACCGATCGGCGACGACGCGGTCATGGACGCCCAGTTCCAACGGCTGCTTGAGTTCGCGGAGTTGCCGAATACGGTGGTCCAAGTGGCACCGTTCAGCATGGGAGCGCGTCGGCCGCTGAGCCTGCCGGTGACCATCGTGACAATGCCTGATCGCTCGATCCGGTCGTACGCCGAGTCCGCCCATCGAGGCCACTTGGAACGCGAAACCCCGTTCGTGCTGCCCATGCTGACGTCTTACCATCAGCTACAGGCCGAAGCACTGTCGCAGGCGGCGTCAGTGGCCATGATCGACCAGCTACGAAAGGGCGGCACCCCGTGACAACCGAAACTCCGCGTTGGCTCAAGTCGTCATACAGTGAGAACGGCGGCCAGTGTGTCGAGGTCGCGGCGAACCTCGTCGCCTCGCGCGGCGTGGTCCCTGTCCGTGACTCCAAGGACCCGTCCGGCCCCGTGCTGGACTTCTCGACCGACGCATTCGCGTCATTCGTCGCAGGTGTGAAGTCGGGCGAGTTCGGCACCGTCTGACACGGGTAGGTATGTCCTGTGCCGTCCACGGCGGCGGCACAGGCAGCCAACCGCGAAAGGGCACCCCGTGACGACCGAAACTCCGCGTTGGTTCACGTCCTCCTACAGCAACAACGGCGGCGCGTGCGTCGAGGTGGCCGCCAACCTCGTTGCCTTGTGCGGCGTGGTTCCGGTGCGTGACTCCAAGGACCCGTCCGGGCCCGTGCTGGACTTCCCGGCCGACGCGTTCACGTCGTTCGTCGCGGCTGTGAAGGCAGGGGAGTTCGGCACCGTCAGTCGGTAGGGCTGAGGTCCTTGCCGTACCAGATCTCCATGTACGGCCCGGTGCAGTAGGCCGGAATCTCGCGGTAGCCGTGGCGGACGTACAGCCCGCGGGCCTCGACCAGGTCGAGGCGGGTGTTGAGGACCGTACGGGAGGCGCCGAGCAGCCGTGCCTCGCTCTCCAGCAGCTCCAGCAGGAGGTCGGCGCCCTTCCTGCCGCGGAAGGGGGGGACAGGTAGATGCGCGTGAGCTCGGCGCGCTCCGTGTCCAGCATCAGCAGTCCGCCGCACGCGGCCGCCTCGCCGTCGAAGCGGCCCACGACGAACTGCCCGGTGGGCGGGGTGAGCAGTTCCGCGCCGTCGTCCGCCAAGCCCTGGTCGATCTCCGCGGAGGTGGCGGGGCGCTTCCAGTAGCGGCTGGCGACCTCGTCGTAGTAGTCCCGCCGCAGACGGGTCGCGTCCGCCGTGCCGACGGCCTCGGGGGCCAGCTGCCATGCGCTCATACGACTTCTATAACCGCCACGTGCTTCCCCCTCCAACCGATTTGACGGCCTACCATCGACTCCAGGCCGACGCGCGGTCGTAGGCGGCGTCGGTGGCCGTGCTCAACCGGTTGCGAAAGGGCACCCCATGACGACCGAGTCCCCCCGCTGGTTCACGTCCTCGTACAGCGAGAACGGCGGCGCCTGCGTCGAGGTCGCCGCCAACCTCGTCGCCTCGCGCGGCATCGTCCCGGTCCGCGACTCCAAGGACCCGTCCGGTCCCGTGCTGGACTTCCCGGCCGACGCGTTCGCGACGTTCGTCGCGGCCGTGAAGTCCGGGGAGTTCCCGCTCGCCTGACCGCCACCCCCGCACCATGGCACGCGACAGCAGCGCGCAGCACCGGATCGGCGGTCCGGCGATGGCCCGGCTGGAGTGGTTGCTCGACGGACTCGACGGTCGGGCGGACTGGGGGAAGGACGCGGCCGAGGTCCTGGCACCGGCTTTCACGGCTCGGGTGGCGCCGGACGTCTTCGTCGAACGGTTCCGCGGCCGCGCGGGCGCGTACGCCCCTTTGACCGTCGTCGCGTTGGAGGGCGGTGCCACCACCGCCCGGGCGCGCGTGCGGCGGCACGCCGACGGGACGGCGGGCCCTTCCGTCGATGTCGTCACCTGCACGATCGAGCCCGACGAGCCGCACCGCATCGTCGCGGCGTACACCACGGCCCTGGTACCCGACCATGTGACGCCGCGGCTTCCGGCGGACTTCTCCCGCTATCCGCTGGACCGGGCGCCGGGGGCTCGGCTGATCGTGTTCTCGGGGGTGCCGGGGGTCGGCAAGAGCACGCTGGCGGATGCCGTCGGGGCGCGCCTGGGTGTTCCGGTGTTCGCGGTGGACTGGCTGCTGGGTGCCTTGACGCCGTTCGGCGGCCGGCACTTCGACGACCTGCTGGGCATCGGCGGCGAACTGCTCACCACGCTCGCCGTACGGCAGTTGGCGTCGGGCCGGTCGGTAGTGCTGGACCACCCCGCGGAGGGCGTCGCCGACCGTGAGCGCTGGGCGAGTCTGGCGGGCCGCGCGGGCGCGGAGTTCGTCGCGGTGCACTGCGTGTGCTCCGATCCGGTCGTCCACCGGGCCCGGCTGGAAGGGCGTACGCGCGGCATCCCCGGGTGGCATGATGCCGGGCTCTGGCCGAACGTCGAGCAGCGCATGGCGCGCTTTCCGCCCTGGCCCGAGGGCACGCTGACCGTCGACACCACGGGGCCGCACGAGGAGAACGTGGCCGCCGTACTCGCCCGGTTGGCGTAACGCCGGCGGCGGAACCGGACTGCCGCGGACACGCCCCCGGGTGCGCCGCCACCGCCCCTGAGCCGGGGTCGTGGTCCGCCCGACTTGCATCTGACACTGATGTGAGGTTCTAGCGTAGTGGGTGTCGGCGTTCGCCGGCAGTTATCGCGGCGATCTTGAGCAGCGGCCCGCCGCGGCCGTGTGGAAAGGCAGAACATCATGCGTGCAGCCCGCTATCACGAGTACGGCGGCGTGGACACCCTCGTGGTCGAGGAGGTGCCGGACCCGCATCCCGGGCCGGGCGAGATCCGTATCCGCGTCGCGGCAGCCGGCGTCAACCCGGTGGACTGGAAACTGCACTCGGGTGCCGTGCGCGAGGTGTTCCCCCTGGACCTGCCCGCGATTCCCGGGCGCGAGGCCGCCGGTGTGGTCGACGAGATCGGTGCGGGCGTGGAGGGGGTGGCCGTCGGCGACCGCGTCTTCGGGCTGGGCGGCCTCACGGGCACGACGGCGGAGCTGGCCGTGCTCTCGGCCTGGACCCTCGCGCCCATCTCATGGAGCGATGAGCAGGCCGCAGGTGCCGCACTGGCGTCCGTGACCGCGCTCGGCGGGCTCAACGCGCTCGGCCCCCTGTCGGGCCGGACCCTGCTCATCGAGGGCGCCGCCGGTGGCGTGGGCAGTGCCGCGGTCGAGATCGCGGTGGCCAGGGGAGCGAAGGTGATCGGGACGGCCAGTGAGCGCAACCACGAGTTCCTCACCTCCCTGGGAGCCGTGGCGACCACCTACGGTGCCGGCCTCGCGGAGCGCCTCGCCGACCTGGCGCCCGACGGCGTCGACGTCGCGCTCGACACCGCGGGTTCCGGGTCGCTGGCCGACCTCGTCGCGATCGTCGGGGACCCCGCGCGCGTGGCGACGGTCGCCGACCACACCAACGCGCAGGGCCTGGGCGTCGTGGTGGCACACGCGACGAACGACTCCGCGCTCCTCGCCGAAGCAGCCGAACTCGGCCGCCGGGGCCGCTACGCACCGTACATCGAGCAGACCTACCCGCTCGAACAGATCGCGGAAGCGCACACCTCCTCCGAGGGCGGCCACACCCGGGGAAAGATCGTGATCCGCCTCTGACCCGGTCCACTTCCGACAGACGAGCGTGCGCGGCTACCCCAGCGGGAAGGAGGCCCGCTGCCGCCACCGCGTCCCGTCGTAAACCAGCAGGTCGACGGCCGAGACCCGGGCGACGACGGGAAGGCCGGTGCGCAGGTCGGCCTCGACCTGCTCCACGACCGCCTCGTCCTGGCCCTGGGCGACGGTCAGATGCGGCACGGCATCCTCGAACTCCCCGCCGAACGGCGGGTGTTCCGGCCACCGCCGCACGATCGCCCCGGTGAGGCGCCTGAATCCGGTGTCCGGTTCAAGGGCGAGATACAGCACTCCGGGGAACCGGCCGCAGTGGTCGAACCGGGCCTCGAAGGGCTCCTGTCGGCCGAGCACCTCGCCGATGGCGGCGCGGACATCCTCATCGATGCGGCTCGCGTCGAGAAACGGGAAGAGCACGGTGACGTGCGCGGGAACTCCGGCGCGGGCCGAGGGGTCGAGCCGGTCCCGCCACGCGCCTACCAGGGGCTCCGCCTCCGGAACCCGCACGATCAGCCCTGACTGTCCTGCCCGGGGTGCCCGGGGTCCTTGCGCCTCGTCATCGGCCATCGTGTCTGTCTATCAGCGGGGTCCGACGGGTGGCGACCCGGGGGAGGCCGGGCCGGACGGCCGGAGCCGGTCGTCCAGCGCGGCCCCGACCTCGGGGCAGTTCGACCGGATCGTGTCGAGGAAGGCGCGCAGTACCGGGGAGTGGTCGCGGGCCGCGAAGGACAGGACGAGGTCGGGCAGGCCAGTGCGCGGGGTCACCTCGCAGAACCGCACTCCCGGCCGCGGGACCGCCCTCATGCGGGACGGCCCCAGCCCGACGCCCACACCGGAGGCGGCCAGGCCGATGATCGTGTGCACGTCCCGCGCGACGGTCGCGCCGCCGAGAGCCGGGGAGTCCGCACCCAGCAGGGCGCGCAGTCCGGCGACCACCGCGGGCTCGTCCTCGCCGGCCGACACGATCAGCGGCTGCCGCCGCAACTGGTCGGCGCTGACCGCCCGTTGACCCGCGTACGGGTGCGCCGTACTGATCACGGCGATCACGTGGTCGCGTCCGACCGGGACAGACACGAGATGCTCGGCTCCGGCACCGCGGGGCGGGCCGAGGGTGAAGGCCACGTCCAACTCCCCGGCGACGAGGGCGGGGCTGCTGCGGCTGGTCGCCATCTCGTGCAGTTCCAGTCTCACGTCGGGCCGGTCGCGGCCGAACCGGCTCAGCACGCCCGGCAGCGGGTCGAGCAGCGCCGAGGCGACGAACCCCAGGCGCAGCCGCCCCGTCTCGCCGCGCGCGGCCCGGCCGGCGTCGACGGTGGCCGCCGCGATCTCGTCGAGCGCCCGGCGGGCCCGCGCGAGGAACGCCTCGCCGGCGGCGGTCGGGAACACGCCCTGGCGTGTGCGGTCGAACAGCCGGACCCCGACCTCGCGCTCCAGGTCGGCGATCTGCTTGGACAGCGGCGGCTGGGCGATGCCCAACTCGCCGGCCGCCCGGCCGAAGTGCGCGTGCTCGGCCAGAGCGACCGCGTACCGCAGGTGCCGCGCCTCCACGTCCCGCCCTCCGTTCCCTCGACCCCATCCCACTGCCGACCATACCTCGAAGGTATCGCCACGCCACTTGCCAGATCTACGCATGGATGGCGCCCCGGTTCCCGCCTGGAATGGAGCCATGAAGAACGCATCTGCGACCGACACCGTCTTCGTCCTCGTGCACGGCGCCTGGCACAGCTCCGCGCAGTGGGCGGCGACGCAGCGCGCGCTGGCGGGACCGGGCACCGCGAGCGTGGCCGTCGACCTGCCGGGGCACGGCTTCGACGCGCCCCTGCCCACCGGATACCTGCTGCCCGGCCAGCCGGGCCTGCTGACCGAGAAGTCTCCGCTCGCCGCCGTGACGATGGACGACTGCGCCGAGGCCGTACTGAACGTCCTGCGCCAGGTGCGCCACCACCGCACCACCGTGCTCGTCGCGCACAGCGCGGGCGGCGGTCCCGCGTCCCTGGCCGCGGAGCGGGCGCCCGAGCTGGTGGACCGGATCGTGTACCTGTCCGCCTTCGTCCCGGGCGGGCGGCCGCGGTTCTTCGACTACCTGGGCTCACCCGAGAACGCCACCGCGCTGGGCCAACACCTCAACCTCGGCGACGCCGCGGCCCTGGGTGCCGTACGGATCAACCCGCTCTCGACGGACCCCGCGTACGTCGACGAGCTGCGGCAGACCCACTACCACGACACCCCGCCGGACCGCTTCGACCGGTGGCGGACCGCGCTGAGCCCCGACCTGCCCCTGGCGATCCCGACCGCGCCGGTCACCTTGACCGCGGCACGGTGGGGACGCATCCCACGGACGTTCCTGCGCTGCGCCGAGGACCAGGCCCTGGCACCGGCCGCGCAGGACCTGATGATCGCGGAGGCCGACCGGGCCTTCCCCGACAACCCGTTCACGGTG
Source organism: Actinacidiphila sp. bgisy145 (assembly GCF_057708125.1). NCBI lineage: Bacteria > Bacillati > Actinomycetota > Actinomycetes > Kitasatosporales > Streptomycetaceae > Actinacidiphila > Actinacidiphila sp. bgisy145. The sequence goes on along the minus strand of NZ_JBYIRL010000014.1, from coordinate 88,586 downwards.
CGCACCCTGCCCGGCAGCCACAGCCCGTTCGCCGCCCGGCCGAGCGAGCTCGCCGCGGCCCTGGCGTCGTGAGCCGGCAGCGGTTCGTGGCGGCCGTCCTGTCGCCGAACGGAGGACGGCTCGCGGCGGGCGGCGGCGGGCAGATCGCGGCCGGTGGCGGCTCGCGGCTCGTCCTGCCGGTCGTGCTGAGCGCGACCTTCGTGCAGCTGCTCAACGTCACCATCGCGCAGATCGCCGCCCCGGCGATCCGGACCGACCTGGGCGCCGGCTCGGGCGCCGTGCAGCTGATCCTGGCCGGGTACACCCTGACCTACGCCTGCCTGCTCATCACGGCCGCGCGCCTCGGCGACCGGTACGGCTACCACCGGCTGTTCGTGCTGGGCACGATCGTCTTCATGGCCGGGTCGGTCGCCGCCGCGTGCGCTCCCGACGCCGCGACCCTCATCGCGGCCCGGCTGGTCCAGGGCGCGGGCAGCGGCCTCGTCGCCCCGCAGGTGCTGTCGATCATCCAGGTCGCCGTCCCCGCTGCCCGGCGCCCGCGGGCTCTCGGCCTGTTCGGCGCCACGATGGGTCTGGCGTCGCTGGCCGGGCCGCTGATCGGCGGACTCCTCGTCGGCGCCGACCTCTTCGGCCTCGGCTGGCGTTCGGTGTTCCTGGTCACGGTGCCCGTGGCGCTCGTCTCACTCGCGGGGGCGACCGTACTGCCCCGTACGCGCGGCGCGGCCGGGCAACGCGTCGACACTGCGGGCGTGTTGCTGACCACCGTGGGCTTCGGCGCGCTGGTGCTGCCGCTGGCGCTGGGCGGCCAAGTCGGCTGGCCCTGGTGGACCTGGGCCCTGCTGGCCCTGTCCGTCGCCGTGCTGGGCTGCTTCGCCCTGACGCTCCCGCACCGGCCGGACCCCCTGGTGCAGCCGTCGCTCTTCCGCGACCGCGGGGCGCGTGCGGGGGTGCTGCTGGTGTTCGTGTTCAACGCCGGGGTGCCGTCCTTCACGTATCTGCTGTCCCTGCACCTCCAGTCGGCCATCGGGTACTCCGCGCTCACCGCCGCACTGACGTCGGCGCCCTTCGCGGCCGCGGCCGTCCTGGGCAGCCGTGCCGCACCCGCGCTGGCCCGCAGGCACGGGTCGGCCGTGCTCACGGCGTCGGCGCTGGTGCTGGCGACCACGTCCCTGGCTCTCGCGCCGCTCATCGGCACAGCGGCCGGGCGCTGGGCCGCGCTGCCGGTCCTGGCGTTCGGAGGCGCCGCGTTCGGCGCGTTCACCGCCTCGGTGTTCGCGCTGGTGCTGGCACGGGTGGACGGCTCCGCCGCCGGTTCGGTCTCCGGGCTGCTGCCCACCGCCCAGCAACTGGGCGGCTCGATCGGGGTGGCGGTGGCGGGCCTCGTCTACTTCGCCCCCGCGGCCTCCCCGGGCACCGCGTTCCGCCACGCCATGATCTACGAGGCCGCCGTCTTCGCCCTCACCGCGCTGATCAGCCTCCGCATGCACCCCCGCCCCCACCCGCCCACGGAGCGGACAGACGCGGCGCGCGCCACGGCGACGTCCGGAACCCCCGGAGTGTGAGCCCGCCGACCGGGCAGGCCGACGCGGTGCAGAAGCGCGGGCCCTTGCGGTCAGAGGTGGAGCAGGGCGGTCGAGACGGTCCAGAGGTGGTGGGCGGTGGCGGGGTCGAGGGCCCATTCTTTGACGCCGTGCGGGTGTTGCGCCAGGTCGGCGTCGTTCGGCACGGTGTACGCCTCGCGGCAGTCGTCGAGGTAGTGGCCGCCGGAGTGGGCGAACTGCGGGGCGACGGCCGCGACGATGGTGGTGGCTGCGCCCTGCTCGACCGTTTTGTAGGTGAAGACCCCGGCGGCCTCGGCCGCGTCGAGGGACTCCCGCTGCCGCGCTGTGAAGTTCCGTTGCAGTCCGGTCGCGACGCCGCCGGGGTTCACCGCGTTGGCCACGATGCCGTCGGAGGCCCAGCGCCGGCTCGCCTCGACGGCGAAGAGGGAGTTCGCCGTCTTCGACTGGGCGTAGGCGATCTGCGGATCGTAGCCGCGGCGCTCGAAGTGCAGGTCGTCGAAGTCGATGCCGGCACGCATGTGGGCCGTCGAACTGACCGCGACGATCCGTGCTCCGCCGCGGTCGGCCGCGCCCAGCGCCAGGGCGTCGTGGAGACCGGTCGCGAGGGCGAGATGGCCCAGGTGGTTCGTCGCGAACTGCAACTCCCAGCCCTCGCGGGTGCGTTCGAGGCCGCCGGTGACCACGCCCGCGTTGTTGATCAGCAGGTGGAGCGGGCCGTCCCACGCGTCGACGCAGCGTGCGACGGACGTCCGGTCGGCGAGGTCGAGCCGGACGACCCGGGGCCGTGTCCCCGCGGTTGCGCCGCCGCTTCCGCCGGTTCCCCCGCTTTCCCCGCTTCCCCCGCTTTCCGCGGTCGACTTCGCGATCGCCTCGGCGACGGCTTCCCCCGCCGCCGTGTTCCGGACGGCGAGCGTCACTTCCGCCCCGGCAGCGGTCAGCGCGCGGGCCGTCTCGACCCCGATCCCGGATGACGCTCCTGTCACGATCGCGCGGACGCCGCCGAGGTCGATGCCCCGCAGGACGTCGTCCGCGGTGCTGGTGGCGGTGAAGGGCGTGGACAGGGGTTCGCGTGTCGTCATGGCGGCGACTATACGCACTAGCCATTATTTGTATAGTGCGGCGCCCACTCGTATGCTCGGCCCATGAACAGCCCCACCGCCGGCGGCCACCCCTCGCCGTCGGCCGCCGACACCGACCGGCGAACGAAGGTCCTGGACTCCGCCATGGCCACGTTCGCGCGATTCGGCTACCGGAAGACCTCGATGGAGGAGGTGGCGCGGGCCGCCGACATCTCCCGGCCCGGGCTGTACTTCCTCTTCTCCTCCAAGGAGAGCCTGTTCCGCGCCGCCGCCACCCAGGCGCTGGAACGCGACATCGCGGCCGTCGACCATGCCCTGGCCGCCACCGGGCGGCCCCTCGCGGAGCGCCTCCTCGACGCGTTCGACCACTGGGCGGGCCGCTACATCGGCCCGCTGGCACGCGACGTGGCGGGGGTCATCGAGGCCAACCCCGGCCTGCTGGGGGAGATCGCCGAGACCGCACCGCGCCGTTTCGAGCAACTGATCACCGACGCGATCGCCGCCACCGCGGGGCGGGCGGCGGCCCGCCGTATCGCCCGGACGATGATCAGCGTGTCGATCGGCCTCAAGCACCAGGCCGCGGCACGGGACTTCTACCGCGAACGGATGGGGATCGCGATCGACCTGCTGCTGCGCTGAAGACGCACCGGAGGAAACGGGTGACCCCGCCGACCGTCACCTGAGCGGCCCGTCACCTGAGCGGCCCCGCACCGCTTCCCACGCCCGCGACCGGGTGGACGGAATGATGACGGTCGTAGCCCCACCACGCCCCGCGCCGTGAAGGAGAGCAGCCCGTGAGCACCTGGAACCCCCGGACGCTGGAGCGGATCGCCGCAGCCGACGAACTGCGCATCGCACCCCGCCGCGGCGACGGCTCCCTGCGCAAAGCCACCACCATCTGGGTCGTACGGGACGGCGACGACCTGTACGTCCGCTCCTGGCGCGGTGCGGCCGGCTCCTGGTGGAACACCGCCCGGGAAAGCGGCACCGGGCACATCGCTGCCGGGGGCGAGGAGGCCGATGTCGCCTTCACCCCGACCACCGACGACACGGTCAACGCACAGGTCGATGCCGCCTACCGGGCCAAGTACGGCCGCTACACCGGCTACGTCGAGCCGATGGTCGCCGACCAGGCCCGGGCCACCACCCTGCGCCTGACCCCGCAGCCGTAGCCCGATCCGGCCTCCGCCGGCCCGCCGGACACCGCTTGCCGACCCGCGCTTGCCGTCCCGCCGGACACCGCCGCCCGCATCCGACCACCGCTCAGGAGTGCCTGCCGGTCAACTACGGCCGGGCCGGGGTGCGCCGGATCAGTCCCGGACCACCGGGGTCTGGAGTTCCGTCACCCACTCGGCGCGGTTCTCCGGGCACTCCAGGGTGATCTCACGCGGGTATCCCGTCGACCGGTAGCCGTTGGCGTCGATCCAGCGGGCCAGGGTCTGGGCGGTGGGGACCACGCGGTCCATCGAGCCCCGGTGCACGATGGTCGCCGCCTGGTCGAGGGCCGGCAGGTCCAGGACGCGGAACGTCCCGTCCTGGAGCGGCGCCGAGACCTGGACGGCCGCGTGGACGGCGATCCCGCCACCGCCCTGCGGTGCGTCCTCGTAGTACGCGATGCCCGGACCGGTCGGCGCGATGCCCGCCGCGCCCAGGCACCGGAGCAGCTCGTCGTAGAGCGGACCGATCACCGGCCCGATGTCCTCGGGCGCGAAACTCGCGGCGGTCGCGGTCAGTTCCGCCACGCGGACGGCGGGGACGGTCTTGATGACGACGTCGTTCGTGGGCATGTGCCCCTCACTCTCGATCGCTCGGAGCCTCGCCTCGACCTGGACCAACCGCGCGGCCGCGGCAGCCACCGCGGTCTCCAGTTCGGCCCGCCGCAGCCGCAGCATGCCGTGCAGCTCCGCGACACCGACCTTCTCGTCCACGATGTCCCGGACCTGCTGGAGGGTGAACCCGAGGTCCTTCAGCGCGACGATCCGGTTGAGGCGGGCGAGTTGGGCCGCGGTGTAGTGGCGGTAGCCGCTGGCGGGGTCGACGTGGGCCGGGTGCAGCAGCCCGGTCGCGTCGTAGTGCCGCAGCATCCGGACCGAGACACGGCCGTGGCGGGCGAAGTCTCCGATGGTGAACATGATGTCTCCGAGTTGACCGCCTGACACGGTGTGAGGGTCAAGAAGCTACGGGACCGTCTGCGACGACATCGGCGAGCGCGGTGTCGGGCTCGGGGGACGCACGTCCGTGCGCTCACCCATGCCGACGGATTCTTCCGTGTATGTCCCTTTCGCTTGCGCCGCTGTGGTAATGTAAGCAGCGCTTACTTTGTGAGGTGGCGATGGAGACGAATCCGGCCAGACCCGGCTACCACCACGGCGACCTGCGGGCGGCGCTGGTCCTGGCCGCCCTGGAGATGCTCGAGGCGGGCGAGCCGTTCTCCTTGCGCGCGCTCGCCCGCCGGGCGGGTGTGTCCACGGCAGCCCCGTACCGGCACTTCGCCGACCGCGAGGAGCTGGAATCGGCGCTGGCCGTCCACGGACTGCGTGAACTGCTGAGCGACCTCACCTCGGGCGGGCCGGCCCCGACGTCGGCCGCCGACGTCGGTGAACTCGCCGTCGGGTACGTGCGTTTCGCCCTGCGCAGGCCGGCGCTGTTCCGGCTGATGTTCGGGCAGGCGTGCGACGACCAGGACGACGCGAGGGTGCGCGCGGCCGGTGCGCTGCACGACCACCTCGAAGCGGTCATGGCCGGGGTCTTCCCCGCGTCCGATCCGGCCGTCCTGGCCACCGCCGGGTGGTCGCTCGCCCACGGTCTGGCCTTCCTCCACCTCGACGGCAAGCTGTCCCGGGCCGATCCCGCCGCTGTCGACGCGCGCGTGCGTGCGGCATTCGCCGCCGTCCTCCCGCCGGTCACCCCGCCTGCCGTCCCACCTTCCGCCCCGCCTGTCGTCCGACCCGTCCCGCCGCCCGGAATCGAGGGCCCATGAGCCGCCGCATCCTGATCGTCGTCAGCAATGTCGACCACTACGAGGCCGATCCGTCGCACCCGACCGGGCTCTGGCTGTCCGAGCTCACCCACGCCTGCGACACCTTCGAGCAGCACGGTCTGGAGCAGACGATCGTCAGCCCCGCGGGCGGGAAGTCCCCGCTGGAGCCGCGGTCGTTGAAGTTCCCCAGCTACGACGCGTCCGCCAGGTCCTGGCACGGCGACCCGGCCCGGATGGCCCTGCTCGACGACACGGCCGCCCCCGGACAGATCGACTCGGCCGACTACGACGCGATCTACTTCACCGGCGGCCACGCGGTGATGTTCGACTTCCCCGGCAGCGCGGGCCTGCAACGGATCACCCGCGAGATCTTCGAGCGCGGCGGGGTCGTCGGCGCGGTCTGCCACGGCTACTGCGGGCTGCTCGACACCACTCTGTCCGACGGGAGCCACCTCGTCGCCGGCCGCAAGCTGACCGGGTTCTCCTGGCGGGAGGAGGTCCTCGCCCGCGTCGGCGGACTCGTGCCCTACAACGTCGAGCAGCGGATGAAGGAGCGCGGCGCGCGTTACTCGAAGGCGCTCCTGCCGTTCGCCTCCTACACCGTCGTCGACGGCCGGTTGGTCACCGGGCAGAACCCCGGATCGGCCAAGGCGACGGCGGCCAAGGTCGCCGCGCTGCTCTGACGGCGGGCACCGCCACCGCCACCCTGGAAATCGACCTGAAAGGCTGCGCCCCATGCAGACCGTGCTCGGATCAGGCGGCCAGATCGCCGAAGAGCTCACCCGCGAGCTGTACCGGAACGTCACGCACGACATCCGGCTCGTGAGCAGGAACCCCGCCAAGGTGCACGAGAGCGACCAGCTCGTGGCCGCCGACCTCACGGACGCCGAGGCCACCGACGCGGCGGTGGCGGGGAGCGACGTCGTCTACCTCACCGTCGGGCTGCCGATGGACTCCGGACTGTGGGAGCAGCGGTTCCCGGCGATGATGGCGCACACGATCGCCGCCTGCCGCAAGCACGGCAGCAGACTCGTCTTCTTCGACAACACCTACATGTACCCGCGGACGTCGAGCCCGCAGACCGAGGACACCGCGTTCGCGCCGGTCGGGCGCAAGTCCGCGGTGCGTGCGCGGATCGCGACGGAGCTGCTGGCCGCGATGGACTCGGGCACCGTCGAGGCCGTGATCTGCCGCGCCCCCGAGTTCTACGGGCCCGGGAAGACCCAGAGCCTGACCAACTCGGCCGTCTTCGACCGCATCCGGCACGGCAAGCGGGCGATGGTGCCGCTGAACGCCCACGCCCGGCGCAGCCTGATCTGGACCCCGGACGCGTCCCGGGCGATGGCCCTCATCGGCAACACGCCCGACGCCTACGGGCAGACCTGGCATCTGCCGGTCGACCCGGACCGCCTGACCTACCAGGGCATGATCGACGTCGCCGCGCGGACCCTGGGGCGGCGCGTCCGCTACTCCACCGTCCCCGGGTGGGCGTTCCGGATCGGCGGGCTGGTCAACCCGGCGGTCCGGGAAGCGGAGGAACTCCTGCCGCGCTACCGGCAGGACAACATCTTCGACGCGTCGAAGTTCGCGGCCCGCTTCCCCGACTTCCAGGTCACCAGCTATCCCGACGGCATCGCCCGCCTCCTCCGCGCATGACCCTCCAGAGCGAGCAGCCGCAGCCGCACAGCCGGGGGAGCGGCCGTCCCGTCCTGGTGACGCTGACCGGCGGACCCGGTGCGGGCAAGACGACCCTGGCGGCCACCCTGACGGCCACCGCGTCGGCCGCGGGCTCAGGCGTAGAAGCGGGACACGCTCTGGAGGACCGCTGCCGGCTTGGGGGCGCCCTCGATCTCGATGGTGCCGTCGACGGTGATCTGCAGGCCGCCGGGGACCTCGTCGACCGCCGCCAGGCGCGCGGCGAGGCGGATGCGGGAACCGACGCGGACCGGCGAGGGGAAACGGACCTTGTTGAGGCCGTAGTTGACCTTGGTACTGACGCCCTCGACCTCCAGCAGGCCGGTGAACAGCGGGATGAACAGCGCCAACGTCAGGTATCCGTGGGCGATCGGGGCGCCGAAGGGGCCCGCCGCGGCGCGCTCGACGTCCGTGTGTATCCACTGGTGGTCGCCGGTCGCGTCGGCGAAGCCGTTGATACGGTCCTGGGTGACCTCGATCCAGTCGCTGGTGCCCAACTCGGCGCCGGCGAGCGCCTTGAGCTCGTCGAGTCCGTGCACGGTGAGGGTGGAGGGCATGGTCATGACGGGTGGTCCTTGCTCTTGGAGGGGGGCGCCGGCTGCCGTGCGGCTACTGGTGTTCTTCGCGCAGCCGGCGCTTGAGGATCTTTCCTGAGGCGGTGCGCGGGAGGCTGTCCACGAGCACCACCGATTTGGGGATCTTGTACCTGGCCAGCCTGCCGTCCAGCGCGGCAAGCAGCTCCCGGGGAGCGGGTGCCGCGCCCTGCGCCGGGACCACGAAGGCCCGCCCGGACTCGCCCCACCGCTCGTCGGCGACGCCGATCACCGCGCACTCGGCCACGCCGGGCAGCGCGAGCAGGGCGTCCTCGACCTCCGCGGGGTAGACGTTCTCGCCGCCCGAGATGTACATGTCCTTGATCCGGTCGGCGATGGTGACGTAGCCGTCGGCGTCCACCCGCGCGGCGTCGCCGCTGTGGAACCAGCCGTCGTGGAGGGCGGCGGCGGTCTCCTCCGGAAGACCCCAGTAGCCGGGGCCGACGTGCGGTCCGCGGACGACGACCTCGCCCAACTCGCCCGCCGGCACGGGCCGCCCCCCGGGCCCCAGCACCCGGACGTCGCTGAAGAAGTGCGGGACGCCGGCCGAGCCGGCCTTGCTGACGGCGTGCTCGGCGTCGAGGAAGAGCGTGCCGGGGGCCGCCTCGGTCATGCCGTATCCCTGGAGGAAGGTGAGGCCCCGCTGCTGGTAGGTGTGGATGAGCGCGGCCGGCACCGGAGCGCCGCCGCAGGTGAGCAGGCGGAGTGAGGAGAGGTCCGCCTGCTCCCAGCCCGACTGCCGCGCGACGAGGTCGAACATGGTCGGGACGCCGAACATGAAGCTGATCTGGTGCCGCTCGATCAGCGCCAGCGTGGCTGCCGGGTCGAAGGACTCCACCAGGACGCAGGCGCCGCCCTTGAGCAGGACGGGCAGGGTGAGCATGTTCAGCCCGGCGGTGTGGAAGAGCGGGGCGGAGACGAGGGCCCGCTCGTCTGCGGTGAGGTCGTGGTCGACCAGGACGTTGACGGCGTTCCAGGTGAGGTTGCCGTGGGTGAGCATGGCGCCCTTGGGGCGACCGGTGGTCCCCGAGGTGTACATGATGAGGCAGAGCTCGTCCGGGGCGACGGTCTCGTCGATCGGCTCGGTGGCGGCCGCGGCCAGCAGGTCCTCGTAGACCGGACCGATCTCCACGGTCCAGGGGACCTCGGCGGGTACGAGGCCGGCGAGCGAGGACGCGTGGAGCAGGGCCCGGACGCCGCTGTCCTGGAGTTGGTAGGCGATCTCGGCTGCGGCGAGGCGGGTGTTGAGGGGGACGAAGACCGCGCCGAGGATGCCCGTGGCGAAGAGGGTTTCCAGATAGGCGGGGTGGTTCGGTCCCAGGTAGGCGACGCGGTCGCCGCGGCGGATGCCGGCGGCGCGCAGCGCGTGCGCGAGGCGGGTGGTGCGCTCGTGCAGGTCGGCGTAGCTGTGATGGTGCTCGCCGTGGATGAGCGCGGTGCGGTGCGGGGTCTTCCGGGCTCGGCGGGCGGGCCAGGACCCGATGCCCTCGTTGCGCATGTGAGGCTCCTTCAGGAGGTGAGTCCCAGCAGCCGAGCCGCGTTGTCCTTGAGGATCTTGGGCCTGACGCTGTCCTTGATGGGCAGCTTCTCGAAGTCGGCGAGCCAGCGGTCCGGGGTCAGCACGGGGTAGTCGGAACCGAAGAGAACCTTGTCCTGGAGCAGGGAGTTGGCGTACTGGACCAGTTGCGGCGGGAAGTACTTGGGCGACCAGCCGGAGAGGTCGATGTGCACGCCGGGTTTGTGGGTGGCGACCGCGAGCGCCTCGTCCTGCCAGGGGAAGGAGGGGTGCGCGAGGATGATCTTCAGATGCGGGAAGTCGACGGCGACGTCGTCCACACGCATCGGGTTGGAGTACTTCAGCCGGATTCCGCCTCCGCCGGGGACACCCGCGCCGATGCCGGTCTGGCCGGTGTGGAAGAGGGCGACGGTGCCGGTCTCCTCGATGACCTCGTAGAGTCCGTACACCATCCGGTCGTCGGGGTAGAAGCCCTGGATGCTGGGGTGGAACTTGAACCCGCGCACTCCGTACTCCTCTACCAGCCGCCGCGCCTGACGGATGCCCGCCTTGCCGCGGAAGGGGTCGATGGAGGCGAAGGGTATGAGCACGTCGGGGTTGGCCGCGGCGGCCTCGGCCACTTCCTCGTTGGGGACCGGCGGTGTGCCGGTGGCGTGCTCGGCGTCGACGGTGAAGACGACCGCGGCCATGTTCCGCTCGCGGTAGTAGGCGGCCATCTCCGGGAGGGTGGGCTTGCGCTTGCCCTCGACCTTGAAGTACGCCTCCGAGGCCGTGTCGAGTTCGGCCGAGAGCGAGGCGTTCCCCCGTGCGGAGACCTCGGCGTGGGTGTGGACGTCGATGGCGGTGAGCTCTTCGGGATCGAGGGGCCGGCCGGTGGTCATGCCTGCTGCCCCTCGGGGATGCGCGGAGCGGGGATGCCGACCGACTGCGGCTCGCGGCCGACCGAACCGTGCCAGCCGGCGGCCAGTGCCTGCGGGGTCCAGCCGCCGTCGGCGTAGGCGACGGCGCTCTCCTGCGGGTGCGACCAGAGCGTGAGCCGGTCGCCGCCGATGCCGATGCACTGGCCGGTGACGTCCCGGGCGGCGTCGGAGGCGAGGAAGGGCAGCAGGGCGGCACAGTCCTCGGGCGTGCCGAAGCCCTCCCCCTTGCGCAGGAAGTCGGGCAGCGGCTGCCCCTGCCGGAGGCGTTCGACGTAGGGCGCGAAGGCGGGGATGGTCTCGGTCATGGCGGTGGCGGCGACCGGCACGATCGCGTTGACGGTGATGCCGGCGCGGGCCAGCTCCATGGACCAGGTCCGGACCATGGCGGCGATGCCGGCCTTGGCGGCGGCGTAGTTGGTCTGGCCGAAGTTCCCGCGCTGCCCGGCCGGGGAGCCGACCATGACGAGGGTGCCGCCGTCGCCCTGCTCGCGCATGCGGACCGTGGCCGCGCGGGCGCAGGTGAAGGTGCCGCGCAGGTGGGTGCCGATGACGGCGTCGAAGTCCTCGTCGGTCATCTTCCACAGCACCCGGTCGCGCAGTATCCCGGCGTTGGTGACCATGACGTCGAGGCGTCCGAACTCGCTGACGGCGCGGGCGACCAGGCGGTCCGCGGCTTCGCTGCCGCCGACGGCGACGGCCTCGGCGACGGCTCGGCCACCGGCGTCGGTGATGGTCCTGGCGGCCCGCTCGGCGACTTCCGCGTCGAGGTCGTTGACGACGACGGCCGCTCCGGCACCGGCGAGTGCGGTGGCGTAGGCGAGGCCGAGTCCCCGTCCGCTGCCGGTGACGACGGCGACCTTGCCGGCCAGATCGAGGGAGGGGTGAGGAGTGGGTTCATCGCTCATGGGGAACGAAGTTAAGAGCAACCATTGTTGATGTCAATAGTTGCGATCGACCGTCGCTTTGCGGAATGATGCCGCCATGAGCGACGCACCCTGGATGCGCGGCCTGCACGCCGACACCGGATACCTGCTGTACCGCCTGGGCCTGCGCTCGGGCAGTCTGTTCAACGCGGGCCTGGAACAGCACGGCCTGCGACTGCGGCACTACGCGTTGCTCCGCTATCTCTCCGCCGTCGAGGGCGCCCGGCAGCGGGAGTTGAGCGACCGGCTCGGCTACGACCCCAGCGCCATCGTCAGCCTCGTCGACGACCTGCAGCGACTCGAACTGGTCGAACGCCGCCCCGACCCCGGCGACCGGCGCAACCGGATCGTCGTGCTGACGAAGGACGGAGAGCAGCTGCTCCGGGACAGCGAACAGGACGGCGCCCGCGTCACCGACGACCTGCTGGCACCCCTCGGCGCCGAGGACCGCCGGACCCTGCACGCCCTGCTGCTGCGGATCGCCGAACCGGCGGACTCCACCGCCGGCGGCGACTGACCCCACATCCCGGCCGCGTGCCCGGCCCACCCCCCGCCCGTTCGGCGGCCGACCGCCTGCTCGCCGTGCTCGGCTCCTTCGAGCAGTCGCATCCCGCCCTGACGCTGACCCAGATCGCCCAGCGCGCCGACCTTCCGCTGCCCACGGCGCACCGTCTGGTCGGCGTGCTCACCGGCTGGGGCGCGCTCGAACGCACCGAGGACGGCCGCTACCACGTGGGGCTGCGCCTGTGGGAGGTCGCCGCGCTGGCCCCGCGCGGGGTGGGATTGCGCCAGGCGGCGATGCCCTTCCTGGAGGATCTCTACGAGACCACCCACGAGAACGTGCAACTCGCGGTGCGCGACGGCATGGAGGTCCTCTACACCGAGCACATCGCGGGCCGCTCGGCCGTCGGCGTCCGCAGCCGGGTCGGCGCCCGCTGGCCACTGCACGCCACCGGCGTCGGCCTGGTGCTGCTCGCCCACGGCGGCGCCCCGCTACAAGACCGCTACTGCGCCGGGAACCTGGCCGCGTTCACCTCCTTCACGGTCACCGATCCGGTGCGGCTGCGCCGCATGCTGGCCGAGGTGCGACGCAGCGGATGCGCGGTGAGCGACCGCCAGATCACCGACGACGCGCTGTCCGTGGCGGCGCCGGTGCTCGGTTCCCGCGGCGAGGTGGTCGCGGCCGTCTCGGTCGTCGTGCCGTTCGCGGGCGCGCGGACCGCGGCGCTCGTCCCCGTCGTGCGGGTGGCCGGCCGTGGCATCTCACGGGCGCTGGGCTGGCAACCCGCGTCGCATCGGCCCCGGGACTTCCGCCGGGCGGAAGTCCCCTTGTCCCAGGCCGGACGCAGGCCGGAGCCTGGCGGCACGCGGAGCACCGGCGCTCCGCCGTAGAGGGACGGGACTCCTGCCATGGCCACGCACTCAGCCTTCGCCCGCAACCAGTGGTACGTCGCCGCCTGGTCCGCCGAGGTCGGCCGCGACCTGCTGGGCCGCACCGTCCTGGGCGAGCCCATCGCGCTGTACCGCACCGAGGCGGGCGGGGCCGTCGCCCTCGCCGACCGCTGCGTACACCGCCGATTCCCGCTGTCGGCAAGCCGCCTGGACGGCGACCAGGTGGTCTGCGGCTACCACGGCTTCACCTACGACACCACCGGCACCTGCGTCTTCGTCCCGGGCCAGAAGCGCGTCCCCCGTACCGCGCGGGTGCGCTCCTATCCCGTGGCGGAGGTCGACTCCTTCGTCTGGGTCTGGATCGGCGACCCCGAGGCGGCCGACACCGCCGCGATCCCGCGCGCCCCGCACCTGGTGGACGACGGCTGGGTCACCGTCAGCGGCATGGAGCCCATCGACTGCGACTACGGCCTGCTGGTCGACAACCTGCTGGACCTCTCCCACGAGACCTACCTGCACGGCGGCTACATCGGCACGCCGGAGGTGGCGCAGACCCCGATCACCACCGAGGTCGACGAGGAGGCCGGGGTCGTCCGGGTCTCCCGTCACATGCCCGACGCCGAGTGCCCGCCCTTCTACGCGCGCTCGACCGGCATCGAGGGACGCATCCAGCGCCTCCAGGACATCGAGTACCGCGCGCCCTGCCTCTACCTGCTGCACAGCCGGATCAGCCCCACCGGGCAGGATTCCCCCGTGTTCCGCACCGAGATCACCTATGCGATCACCCCCTCGGCGCCCGGCCAGGTCTACGACTTCTGGGCCGTCTCAAGGGACTTCGCGGTCCAGGACGCCGAGGTCACCACCTTCCTGCGGGACTTCAACCACACCGTGGTCATGCAGGACGTGGACGCGCTCAACGTGTTGCAGCGCTGCCTCGACACGGAGACCGAGGGCTACCAGGAACTCAGCATCAACATCGACACCGGCGGCCTGGCCGCGCGGCGCATCCTGGCCCGGCTGGCCGCGCGATGACCCCGGGGCCGCGATCCGCCGAATCCGGTGTGTTCCGCATTCGCTGGCTGCCCGGCACCGATGTGCTGCTCGGCCGCTGCCACTGCGGCGCGGAACACGCGTGCCAGGACCCCGTCGCGATGTGGGACTGGCTGCTGACCCACCCCGACCACCCCACCGCCGAGGACGCCGCCCGGTGAACGACACCACCCTGGACCTGGTCGTCGCCGACCGCCGCGACGAGGCGGTCGGCGTGGTGTCCCTGACGCTGCGCCGCGCCGACGGCCGGGCGCTGCCCGACTGGCAGCCCGGCGCGCACGTGGACCTGCTGCTGGCCGACGGCCTGGAGCGCCCGTTCTCCTTGTGCGGACCGCCCCGCGGCGAGGGGTGGCGGATCGCCGTGCTGCGGAGGGCGGACGGGCGCGGCGGCTCGGACTTCGTCCACACCTCCCTGTGGCCGGGCGCCCGGGTGCTGGCCCGCGGCCCTCGCAACCACTTCCCGCTGGAGCCGGCGCCGCGCCACCGCTTCGTCGCCGGAGGCATCGGCATCACACCGATCCTCCCGATGCTGGCCGCGGCCACGGCGTCCGCCTCGGACTGGTCGCTGCTGTACGGCGGCCGCTCCCGCTCCTCCATGGCCTTCGTCGAGGAACTGGCGGAAGAGCACCCGGCCGGACGCGTCACCCTCACCACCGGCCACCTCGATCTGGACGGCTACCTCGACGGCCTGCGCCCGGGTGAACTCGTCTACGCCTGCGGCCCGGCGTCACTGCTGGCGGCCGTCGAGTCCCGTGTGCCGGCCTCCACCCTGCGCCTGGAACGCTTCACCGCCGCCGCCACCACCGACACCTCGGGCGACACGGCGTTCGACGTCGAACTCGCCCGGTCCGGCGTCGTCCTGACCGTCCCGCCGGACCGCAGCATCCTGCACACCGTTCAGCAGGCGGGCATCACCGTCCTCTACTCCTGCGCGGAGGGCACCTGCGGCACCTGCGAGACCGATGTCCTGTCGGGCGAGGCCGACCACCGCGACACCGTCCTCACCGACGAGGAACGTGCCGCCGGCGAGACGATGATGATCTGCGTCTCCCGCTGCCGCACACCTGGCGGCCGGCTGACCCTGGACCTGTGACTTCGGCCGGCACCGCATCTCAGCCGACCGGCAGGCCCGCGTAGTTCTGCGCCAGTTCGGCGGCGGCATGCGGCGAGGCGGCGATGCGGTCGAGCTGCGAGAGCTGGAGACGGGTGTCGAACGGGGACTGGTCCGGGGCGGTGTGCAGGGTCGTCGTCATGAACCAGGAGAAGTGCTCCGCGCGCCACACCCGCCGCAGGCAGGTGTCCGAGTAGGAGTCGAGCCCTGCCGTGGAGCCGGTCGCGGCCAACTCCTCGAAGGCGCGGGCCAGGACGATGACGTCGGAGGCGGCGAGGTTGAGGCCCTTCGCGCCCGTGGGCGGGACGATGTGCGCGGCGTCGCCCGCGAGTATCACCCGGCCCCAGCGCATCGGCTCGGTGACGGAGCTGCGCATCGGCAGGACGGACCGCTGCGTGATCGGCCCCCTGGCCAGCTTCCAGTCCCCGTCGACAGCGAAGCGGGCGTCGAGTTCGTCCCAGATCCGCCCGTCCGTCCAGGTGGCGGCGTCGGTGCCGTTGGGCACCTGGAGGTACAGCCTGCTGACGGTCGGGGAGCGCATGCTGAGCAGTGCGAATCCGCGCGGCGAGTGCGCGTAGACCAGCTCGTCGCTGGAGGGCGGCACGTCGGCGAGGATGCCGAACCACGAGTAGGGGTAGACCCGTTCGAAGGTGCTCAGGGCGGCTGCCGGGATGGCCTTGCGGGTGGCGCCGTGGAAACCGTCGCAGCCGACGACGTAGTCGCAGACGACGGTGTGCTCGACTCCTCCGTGGGTGTAGTGGACGGTCGGCTGGTCGGTGTCGGCGGCGGTCACCTGCGAGACCTCGGCGTCGAAGAGCAGCGGCGCGCCGTCGCGGAGTTGGAGGGCGATGAGGTCCTTGACGACCTCGGTCTGGGCGTAGACCCAGACCTTGCGGCCGCCGGTGAGCGACGGGAAGTCGATGCGGTGGCCGCGCCGGTTCCAGCGCAGTTCGACGCCGTCGTGGACCAGGCCCTCGCGGTCCAGCCGCTCGGCGGCGCCGCTGGAGCGCAACGCGTCGACGGTTCCCTGCTCCAGGATTCCGGCGCGCTGGCGCTGTTCCACGTAGGCACGGCTGCGGGACTCGAGTACGACGCAGTCGACGCCCGCCTGATGGAGGAGGCGGGCGAGCAGGAGGCCGGCGGGGCCGCCGCCCACGATGCCGACGGTGGTACGGGCGGGCAGGGGCGCGGTGAGCGAGGTCATGGCGAGGTCTCTTCTTGGAGGATGCGGTCGGCGAGGGCGGAGGTCGCGTTCGCCGCGGGCTCTCGGCCGTGGACGGCGGACCGGGCCGAGCTCCGTCCGCCCATCCACTCGATCGTGTTCGCCTGGTGAACTATTATTCGTAATTGGCCAGCATGAGTCTGTGTCGGGTCGCGCCCCTTGTCAACAGCAGCCGGCGACCCGGCGGATACCGGGTGCCGGTACGGACGCGGCGCCCGGGCCGAGAGCCGGGCGGCCCCGATAGGCTGGCGCCATGTCACTGGAGAAGCCGTCCCTGGAGGCGCTGGTACTGCGACGTGCCGAAGAAGGCAGCGTCCTCCCGCGCCAGCAGACGGGGGCCTCGCCGCAGCGACTCCTGACGACGCTGCTGGGGGAGTACTGGCTGGACACCGCCGCGGCCCTGCCGATGAGCGCACTCATCGCGCTGCTGGCCGAGTTCGGCATCAGTGAGACGAGTGCGCGCGCGACCGCGAACCGGCTGGTCAAGCGCGGCGTCCTGGCGGCCGAGAAGTCCGGGCGGCAGTCGTATCTGCGGCTGAGCGACGACGGCCGGGAGGACAACCGGCAGCGGACCGCCAGCATCATGCGGTTCGGTGCCGACTCCCAGGACTGGGACGGCCTGTGGACGGTCGCGGCCTTCAGCGTGCCCGAGCAGGAGCGGCACGTGCGCCACCGTGTGCGCAGCTACCTGCGGTGGCTGGGGTTCGCCCCCCTCTTCGACGGGCTGTGGGTGTCGGCGCACGCCGACCCCGCGACGCTCGGGCCGATCTTCCGGGCCGCCGGTGTCGGGAACCTGACCGTGCTGAGGGCTTCGGAGGCCGGCGGCAACTCCCCGCTGAAGGCATGGGACCTGGACGACGTCGCCGCGTCCTATGAGCGCTTCCTCGCCGATCACCGGGAATCGCTGGCGCGGATGGACGCCGGGACCGTCAGCCCGAGCGACGCGCTGGTCACCCGTACCAGGGTCTTCGACGCCTGGCGGGTCTTCCCCGGACTCGATCCGAGCCTGCCGGACAAGCTCCTGCCGCCCGACTGGCCACGGGCGCGGGCCCGCCGGCTGTTCACCGCGCTCCACGACGGACTGGCGCCGCTCGCGGCACTGCGGTTCCGGCAGATCATCGCCGTCCATGACAGCGGCCTGGCCGAGCTGACCGAACAGCGCACCGTCGCGGTGTGGGCGGCCTACTGACCGCACCGGCGCCCCCGCGGGGGAGTCGGGGCCCAGTCCGCGGACCGGAAGCGCGCCTGCGCGGCGGCGTCCTCGTCGTGCAGGGCCATGATCTGCTTGATCCGCGCCTCGGCGAGCGGGCCGAGGGCGTTGTACGCCTGGATGAACAGTGAGCGGGCCTGGTCGCGAGGCCACCCGGCCGGCATGTGGGCACTGGGGAGGCCGGGGTCGATGCCGGGGAAGCGCCGGTAGGTGTCCATGAGGCGGGTGCGCGCGATCAGAGCGTGCCGTGGTGTGACCCGGCCGGCGAGTGCCTCTTCCAGCAGCGGGCGGGTCCCGTCGATGAAGGAGGCGTACACCTCGGCCACGGCGTCCAGGTCCCAGGCGGCCAGCGGTGAGCGGTCGGCCGTCAGGACGGTGGTGCCGCGCAGGACCGTCGCGGTGAAGATGTCCAGTTCCTCCAGCACGGTCTGCGCGTCGGCGGCGGTCGCGGAGGCGGACACCCACACCGCGTCGTAGAGCGGGGCGAAGCCGAACCAGCGCAGCCGCGAGCGCAGCAGGTGCCTGCTGTCGCGCCGGTCCTCGGGCACCGAGAAGGCGACGACGGTCCAGTGGCCGTCCCAGTCGCCGTCCAGGCCGAAGCCGGCGATGCGCAGGCCCCCCTCGCGCACGCGCTCGGCCGCCTGGTCGGCCAGGCGGTAGAAGGTCTGGCGCCCCACTTTGCGGACCTCCACGACGCCGCGCCGCAGCAGCCGGCTCATCGCCGCGCGGGCGCTGGACCTGCTGATGCCGAACTCGGAGAGCAGGTCGATGAGTCCGGCCGAGGAGAGGTGGCGGTCGTGGAGGAGCCAGTAGTCGCCCAGCAGGGTGACTAACACGTGCTGGGGGGACGGGCCTTCCTGCATGCGGGGCATCGCCTGTTCCGCGGAGTCCTGGGCCGAAGCCGAGCGAGCCTTCGTGTCCAACGGCGACACTCCTCCAACTGATCACACATTCGATGCCGGACGTCACAGATCCTGCTCGAATCATCGAGACCGCCTCGACGAATGTCAACGTCAACCGGGATCTTCCTGCGCCCCATCCGTCACGCGGGCAGGAAAGATACGTTGCACTTCTATTGACGCTCGTTATCTACGTGGATACGTTCGCCCCGTCCCGTGGTCCCCATCACAGTCGCTGAGGAGCGCAATGTACGGCTTCACCTCCGCCTCCGGGCGCCACCCAGGAGCCACCCGTCCCCGTCTGGCGGTCGCGGCCGCGGCCTGCGCCCTTGCGCTGGCAGGCTGCTCCGGCGGCGGGACCGGTTCGCAGTCGGGTTCCCAACTCTCCCTCCAGTTCCCCGGACCGCCGGTGAGCCTGGACCCGGCGAAGGCCGGGAACGGCGAGTCCGCGGTCTTCGTGTCACTGGCCTACGATCCGCTGATCTACCTGGACGGCAAGGGCGAGTTGGTACCGGACCTGGCCGTGAAGTGGGGCTTCACCGACCACGCCAACAAGGTGTTCGAGCTGACGCTGCGCCCGGGTGTGAAGTTCTCCGACGGCTCGGTGCTGGACGCCAAGGCGGCTGCCGCTTCCATGAACTACTTCCTGGGCGCCGGCGGCGGCCTGGTCGGAAAGGTCGGCCCGGTCGCGAAGGTCGAGGCCGTCGCACCCGCCAAGGTGCGCATCACCTACAAGAAGCCGACCCCGGAGGCGGCGTCCACGCTGACCCAGTACAACGGGATGGGCAACCTCATCGGGCCCAAAGCACTCGCCGACCCCCAGTCGCTGCTGACCTCCAGCGACGGCACCGGCCAGTTCGTCTACGACGGCACCACCTCGGTCGCGGGCAACCGGTACGTGTACAAGAAGAACCCGCACTACTTCCAGCCCGCGGCACAGCACTTCGACTCCACGATCGTCCGCGTCATCAACAACCCGAACGCCGTGCTGTCCGCGACCCAGACCGGCCAGGTCCAGTTCGCCGCCGGCAGTTCCACCACCGCGGCCGCCGCGAAGCGGTCGGGGCTGACCGTCGACACCGCACCGTTCTTCAACTGGTCGCTCAACCTGGTCGACCGCCAGGGCGCCATCGCCCCCGCCCTCGCCGACACACGGGTACGCCAGGCGATCGCGCTGGCCTTCGACCGCCCCGCCATCGCCAAGGCACTGGCCGGCGCCTACGCCTCCGGCAGCAACCAGGTGCTGCTCCCCGGGACCGACGGCTACGACAAGGGCATCGGCTACGGCCACGACGTGGCGAAGGCCAAGGCCCTGCTCGCCCAGGCCGGCTACCCGAACGGATTCAAGCTCAAGGTCCTGACGGAGTCCGTCCTCGACGTCAACAACACCTACTCCCAGGCCATCGTCAGCACCCTGAAGGACATCGGCATCGACGCCACGCTCCAGGTGCAGACCACCGGCATCGCCCAGTTCACCGCGGACGCCCTGTCGAAGAAGTACGCCGCGGTCATCTTCCCCACCGCCGGCACCACCATGTCCGATCTCGACTCGCAGATCACCACCGGCCTGTTCAACCCCTTCGGCTCCTCCGACGCCCGGCTCGACTCGATCCTCCAGCAGGCCGCGACCGCGACCGACGCCCGCACCCGTACCGCGCAGTACCAGAAGGCCTCGAAGCGGCTGCAGGATCTCGCCTGGACCGTGCCGATCTTCGCCACCCAGAACGTCTACTACACCGCGGCCGGGCTGCAGAACGTCCAGCTGTCGGTCCTGAACCCCAACCCCATGCCCGTAGGCCCCACCGCCGATCTGTCCTGGCGGCTGAAGTGACCGGCGCGGCCGTACGGCACGCAAGAAGCGGAGGCACGCCGTGTGGCGGCTGATAGTCCATCGCCTCGTGATGTCCATCCCCCTCCTGCTGATCGTCTCCCTGATCATCTTCGGCCTGGAGGCCGTCGTGCCGGGAGACGCGGCCCGCACCATCCTCGGGGAGAACGCGACGCCCCAGAGCCTGGCGGCGTTGCGCGGCCAACTCGGGCTGAACGACCCGTGGGCCGTCCGCTACGGCCACTGGCTGCTCGGCGCCGTCCACGGAGACCTGGGAACGTCGATCATCAGCGGCGTGGACGTGATGTCCAGCCTGAACAGCCGGCTCGGCGTCACCCTGTCGCTGCTGGTGCCGAGCATGCTGCTGAGCGCTGTCGCAGGGGTCGCGCTCGGCTTCGCCAGCGCGGTGCGCGGCGGCGCGCTGGGCCGGTTCATCGACGTGGTGTCCCTGCTCGGCTTCGCCCTGCCCAGCTTCTGGATCGCGCTGATCCTGGTCACCTTCTTCGCCGTGCACCTCAACCTGCTGCCGGCCACCGGCTACCAGGACTTCGCGGCGTCTCCTACCGGATGGCTGAAGTCGATCATCCTGCCCGTACTGGCGCTGAGCCTGCAGGGCATCACCTCCGTCGCCAAGCAGACCCGCGACACCGTGATGGAGGTGCTGGAGGCCGACTACGTGAAGTTCCTGCGGGCCAACGGCGTCCCCGAACGGTCCGTGCGCTACCGGCACGTGCTGCGCAACGCCGCCATCCCGGTGGTGACCTCGCTCGGGCTGGTATCGGTCGGCATGCTCAGCGGGGCGGTCTTCATCGAGAACGTCTTCGTCCTCCCCGGCCTCGGCTCCCTGGCCACCCAGGCCACGCTCGACCACGACGTGCCCGTGATCCTCGGCGTCGGCGTCTTCTTCACCCTCTCCGTGATCGTCATCAACCTCCTGATCGACTTCGCCTACGGCCTCCTCAACCCGAAGGTCCGCGTCTCATGACCACGGCAACCAACTCTCCCGCCAAGAGGCGCGGCGTCCTGCGCTCCGTACTGGCCACCTGGCGCGGCCGGATCACCGCGGGCTTCCTGCTGCTGCTGTTCGTCTGCTGCCTGCTCGCCCCGGTCATCTCACCGGCCGACCCGCTCCACCAGAACCTCCAGCAGATCCTCCAGAAACCCTCCGGCGCCCACTGGCTGGGGACCGACAGCCTCGGGCGGGACGTGCTGAGCCGGCTGCTGTACGGCGGCCGGTCATCCATCATCGGCATCCTGGAAGGCGTAGCCGCGCACCTGCTCGTCGCCGTGCCGCTCGGCGTCGCCACCGGCTACCTGGGCGGCAGGTTCGACCGGTTCGTCATGCGGGCCGCCGACATCGTGCTGTCGGTGCCGGTCATCGTGATCCTGCTGGCCATCCTCTCCATCTTCGACCACTCCATCGCGGCCGCGATGATCACCCTCGGCGTGCTCGGCGCCTCGGGCACGATGCGCATCATCCGCAGCGCCGCGATGACGGTCCGGCAGGAACTGTACGTCTCCGCCGCCGAGTTGCTCGGGCTGAGCCGCACCCAGATCATCTTCCGGCACATCCTGCCCCGCAGCCGCGGCGTCATCATCGTCCAGACCTCGCTCTTCGCCGCGCTCGGCATCGGCATCCAGACCGGTCTGACCTTCCTCGGGCTCGGCCCGCCCCCGCCCGCCGCGACCTGGGGCGGCATGGTCAACGAGGCGGCCACGACCTTGAGCACGGCGCCCTGGCTGCTGGTCCCGTCAGGCGGCCTGATCGCTGTGACCGTGCTCGCCCTGGGCATCCTGGGCGACACCGTGCGGGATGTCACCGCGCAGAACCACACCTCTTCCGGCGGCCTGCGCGTCAAACCCGCGAAGCGTCGCCCCGACCCCGCCCCGGCTGCGGCCCCGGCTCCCGCCCCCGAGGGGACCGCCCTGCTGTCCGTACGGGACCTGAGCGTCTCCTTCCTCACCCCCGGCGGCGAGGTGGAGGTACTCGCCGGCGTCGGCTTCGACCTGGCCGCAGGGCAGACCCTCGGGCTCGTCGGCGAGTCCGGCAGCGGCAAGTCCGTCACCGCACGGGCGGTCCTCGGCCTGCTGGAGGCCAACGGCGCCGTGACCGGCGGCTCCGTGGTCTTCGACGGCCAGGACCTGACCCGGGCGAGCCGCAAGGAGATGGCCGCCCTGCGCGGCACCCGGATCGCCCTCATCTCGCAGGAACCCATGGTCGCCCTGGACCCCTCCTTCCGGATCGGGGCACAACTGTCGGAGATCGTGCGGTCCCACGCCAAGATGTCCCGCGAGGCGGCGCGGCGCCGGGTGATCGAACTCATGGAACTGGTCGAACTCCCCGACCCCGAGGAGATGGCGAGGCGCTACCCGTTCCAGATCTCCGGCGGCATGGCCCAGCGCGTCGCCATCGCGGCCGCCCTGGCCGGCTCTCCCGACCTGCTCATCGCCGACGAGCCCACCACCGCCCTGGACGTCACCGTGCAGGCGGACATCCTGGCCCTGCTGCGCCGCCTCCAGCGGGAGACCGGCATGGCCGTCCTGCTCGTGACCCACGACTGGGGCGTCGTCGCGGACATCTGCACCCACGTGGCGGTCATGTACGCGGGCCAGGTCGTCGAACGCGCCCCGGTCGAGCAGGTCTTCGGCGCCGCCTGCCACCCGTACACCGCCGCGCTCATGGCATCCAGCCCCGACAACGCCCCGCGGCGCACCCCGATCGACGCCGTCGCCGGGGCCGTGCCGCCGCCGGGCAGCCGGTTCGACGGCTGCCGCTTCAAGGACCGGTGCGCCCTGTCCTCGGCCGACTGCGCGGGCGACGTCATTCCGCTGATCCGACTGAACGAGGAACGTGCCAGCCGATGCATCCACACCAAGCTCCTCCAGGCGCGGCAGTGAAGGGCGCCACGGCGGCCGACGAGGCCGCCGAACTCACCGTCACCGACCTCGTCGTGGACTACCCGACCGGTCGGCGGCGCAAGCGCCGGGCGGTGGACGGGGTGAGCCTGAGCGTCCCCGCGGGCCGCGTCGTCGGCCTGGTCGGCGAGTCCGGATCGGGCAAGTCCACCGTCGCCAAGGCCGTTCTCGGCATGGCCCCGCTCAGCGTCGGCCGGATCTCCTACGGCACGCAGGTGCTGAACGATCTGCGCCGGGGGGACCGGCCGCAGGACATCCAGGTCGTCTTCCAGGACCCGTACAGCTCGCTGGACCCCACCAAGACCATCGGCTACACCCTCCAGGAGCCGCTGCGGGCGCACGTCGCCCGCACCGGGGGCCCGCTGACGGCGGCCGCCCGCGAGGAACGCGTCCGGGCCATGCTGGCCAGGGTCGGGCTGCCCGAGGAGGCGGCGGACCGCTATCCGGCCCAGTTCTCCGGCGGGCAGCGGCAGCGCATCTCCATCGCCCGCGCACTCGTCCTGCGGCCCCGGCTGCTGATCTGCGACGAAGCCGTCAGCGCCCTCGACCTGTCGATCCAGGCACAGATCCTCAACCTGCTCCTGGAACTCCAGCAGGACCTCGGCCTGTCCCTGCTGTTCATCAGCCACGACCTGGCCGTCGTCGACCACATCGCCGAGGACCTCGTCGTCCTCTTCCGCGGCCGGGTCATGGAGACCGGGCCCGCCGAGCACGTCCACCGGCAGCCGCAGCACCCCTACACGCGGCAACTGGTCGTGTCCGCGCCGCTGCAGGACCTCGACCGGCAGCGGGCCCGCCGCGAGCGGCGCGAGGCACTGGCGCTGCCGCCGGCCAGGCAGGCCCCGCTGGGTGACGCCTGCCCCTTCGCACACCGCTGCCCCTTCGCCGTCGACCGGTGCCACAGCGAACGGCCCCTGCTGCGGCCCGCGCCCCTGGGCGGCCAGGTCGCCTGCCACCGCGCCGACGAACTGCCGCCCTGGTCCGAGGACCTCACCCCTTCCCACGAGACCCCCGGGAGCACCACACCATGACGCTGCGCCACCTGCGCGAAGTGGACGCCGCCGCGCCATCGCCACCGCTCGGCACCAGCCATCTGCCCGCAGACGGCGTCGGCGTCGACCTCGGGCCGCTGGGCTACCAGGAGCGCGAACTCCTCGCCACCGGCACGGCGGGGGAACACCGCCACCGCGACGGAGTGCGGGAACAGACCGGCGAACAGCCCTACGTCACCCGCGTCCTGGTGCGGTTCCCGACCGCCCGACGCTTCAACGGCGTCGTCCTGGCCGAACCCCTGCATCCCGACTACGACACCGCGAGCACCTGGCAGACGGCGCATCCGTGGATCACCGACACCGGCGCCGCCTGGGTCGGCATCACCCAGGACCACCGCATGGCGGCCACGATGCGGGAGGCGTTCGACCCGCAGCGCTACGGCGAGCTGTCGATCCCCGCCGCCGGCCTGCGCTGGGACATCGTCGGCGGCATCCTCGCCGCGCTGCGCACCCCCGGCCGCAGCGCGCTGGGCGAACTCGCCGACCAGGTGCGGTACGTGTACCTGTCCGGCTGGTCGAACACCGGCAGCTTCTGCCGGGTCTTCCTGCGCGACGGCTTCCACCAGCGGCACCGCCTGGCCGGCGGGGCGCCGGCCGTGGACGGCTACCTCATCGGCATCTCCTCCGGGGCCGCCGGCGACGCCGGCTACCCGCCGCTGGGCGACGGCTCCCCGGTCCTGCCGGCCGACGACCCGCGGCGCGTCATCGGCCCCGCCGACGTCCCCGTCTTCGAGGTGCTCAGCGAGCTGGAGAGCGAAACCCACGGCCCGGCGCTGCGCGAGGACAGCGACGCCCCGAACGACCGCTACCGCCTCTACCAGGTCGCCGGCACCTCGCACGACAACCCGCACCTGTGGACGGTGCTGACCAACCGCACCCAGTTCCGCCGGCGCGGCCACGACGTGTCCGACCGGCGCATCAACGAGCAGACCAGCGACGCCCGCCTGGACGCCGTGGCACGTGCCGCGTACGCCCTGCTGCACCGCTGGGCGGCCACCGGCGCGGTTCCCCCGCGCGCCGAGCGATTCGCCTTCGCCGGCCCCGGGAGCACCGCAGGCGTACAGGAACTGGTACGCGACAGCAGGGGCAACGTACGAGGCGGCGTCCGCACCCCCTGGGTCGAGGCACCGGTGGCGGCCTACCGCCCGCACAGCACACCGGTTCCCGGATACTGCGCTCCCTCGCCCTGGGCGCCCATGGGCACCGCGGAGATGGTCGCCCGGATGATCGGCCACGCCGAGCCGCTGCCCGTCGCGGAGCTGCGCGCGCTCTACCCCACCCGGCAGGAGTACCTGGACCGGTACGAGGCCGCGTGCGCACGGCTCACCGGCCAGGGCCTGCTCCTGGAACGCGACGCACGGCAACTGCTGGACGCCGCGCACCGCCGGTCCCTGCCCCACCTGGCCGGCGAACCCGCGTCCCCCGCGCCCCACCCGCACGACAGGACCGCCCGCACCGCGGCGGCCCGGGAGAAAGGAACCCGCCCGTGACCATCCTGGCCCTCGAGGGCGCCGACATCTGGTTCGAACAGCACGGTGCCGGCGGTGACGTCGTCATCTCCAGTGCCTCCGGCTTCGGACCGTATCCGGCGATCCTCGCCGAGGAGCCGTACGGCTGCACGGTCGTCACGGTGCAGGCCCGCGGCTTCGGCCGCTCCACGCATCTGGCCCGGCCGCCGGCCGCCGGCTGGCTGGACCAGTGGGGCGCCGACGTGCTGGCCGTCGCCGACCACCTCGGCATCGACAGCTTCGTCTACACCGGCGTCTCGCACGGCGCCGGCATCGGCTGGCACCTCGCCCGAAGCCACCCCGAGCGGCTGCGGGCCCTGATCAGCGTCGTCGGCACACCGCACGACCGGTCCGGCGACACCTCCTCCTCGGCCGGCCGCAGACGCGTCGTCGAAGGACGCCGCGACCCGGCGGTCCTCAGGGAGCAGTTCGGCATCCTCGGCGGCAGGACCGAGGGCGAGGAACGGCTCAGGACGCGGGAGCGCACCCTGCGCAGGCTGGTGGAACACCACCTCGGCTACACCGAGCAGGAGGCCCTGGTGAACCAGGGAATGCCCTTCCCCGAGGCCGCCGACGACGAGGAACTCAGCAAGATCCTGCGCACCATCGAGGTTCCCGTGCTGTCCCTGGCCGGCCTGCGCGACGGCGTCATCTCCCCGCGGTCCGCGCTGCGCGCCGCGGCCGCCGTCCCCCACAGCAAGACCGTGCTGTTCGAGGACGAGGGCCACTTCATGGCGGAGGAACGCCCGCGGCGACTGGCCCGCGAGGTGGGGGTCTTCCTCGGCGAACTGGCCGACTACGAGACCAACGGGGGTGAGTGGCGATGACGACGCTCCTCGCCGTCGGCGACATCATCCTCGACGAGCCCGACCCGGACTCCTTCTTCGAGCCCAGCCGCCGCACCCTGCTGGGCGCGGACACCGTCATCGGCCACGTCGAGGTGCCGCACTCGACCACCACCGCGCAGACCAGCACGGACGTCCCGGCGCCGCCGGCCGATCCGGCGGCCCTGGGCGCCCTGGCCCGGGCCGGCTTCTCCGTGGTGACCCTCGCCGGCAACCACATCTCCGACACCGGACCCGACGGCGTGCTCGACACCGTGCGGCACGCCCACGAGCACGGCCTCGCCAGCGCCGGGGCGGGCGCGACCCTCGCCGAGGCCAGGAAGCCGGCCGTGGTCCGCGCCGGAAACCGCAAAGTGGCGGTGCTCAGCTACAACTGCGTCGGCCCGCGCGAGAGTTGGGCGACCTCGTCGAAGCCCGGCTGCGCCTACGTACACGTGCTGACCCACTACGAACTCGACCACGCGAGCCCGGGCGGCCCGCCCAGCACCTACACCTTCGCCGAACCCGGCAGCCTCGACGCGATGCGCCAGGACATCGCGGCCGCCCGGGAGCAGGCGGACATCGTGGTGGTCGGACTCCACAAGGGAATCGGGCACACCCCGGCGGTGCTCGCCATGTACGAGCGGCCCGTGGCGCAGGCCGCGATCGACGCCGGCGCACACGCGGTCTTCGCCCACCACGCGCACATCATGCGCGGCATCGAGATCCACCGCGGCCGCCCCATCTACCACGGCCTGGGCAACTTCGTGACCGTCACCCGCGCCCTCACCCCCGCCGACGGCAACGACAGCCCGGAACGCCGGGCATGGGCGCTGCGCCGGGTCGAACTCTACGGCTTCGCCCCCGACCCGGACATGCCCTACTACCCCTTCCACCCCGAGTCCAGGAACACCGTCGTCGCCTGCGTCGAGGTCGACGACGACGGGGAGGTGCACGCCCGGCTGCGGCCGTGCCGCATCGACGACGCGGGCCGGCCGGTACCCCTGACCCGGGCCACGGGCGGCGAGGAGGTCGTCGCCTACGTCCGTGACATCAGCCGCAGGGCCGGCCTGTCCACCCGCTTCGACTGGAGCGGCGACGACATCGTGACCATCACCCAGGGAGAGCAACGGTGACCGACATGCCGCACCAGGCCCGTACGCCGAGCCGTCCGCTGGCGGGCACCGTGGTGCTCGACCTGACCACCGCCCTGTCCGGGCCCTACGCCACACTCCTGCTCGGCGGGCTCGGCGCCACCGTCGTGAAGGTCGAGAACCCCGCGACCGGCGGCGACAGCGCACGTACCAACTCGCCCTACTACGGGCCGCACGGGCTGAGCACCGGGCGGACCTCCGACACCGACATGTCGGTGTCGATGATGGGCCGCGGACGCAACAAGAAGAGCATCACCATGAACCTGAAGGACGCGAGGGGACGCGCGGCCTTCCTGCGGCTGGCCCGCAACGCGGACATCGTCGTGGAGAACTACGCCGCCGGCACCGCGGACCGCCTCGGCGTCGGATACGACGACGTGCGGGCCGTCAACCCGTCCGTGATCTACACCTCGATCAGCGGATTCGGTGCCGGGGGCGGAACGGGCAAGGCGATGGACTCCATCATCCAAGCGCTGAGCGGGGTGATGTACACGGCCGGAGAGCCGGGTACCGACCCGGTCCGCTTCGGCCTGCCGGTGGGCGACCTGCTGGCACCGCTGTACGCGGTCATCGGCACCCTCGCGGCCAAGGTCCAGCGCGACCAGGACGGTGTGGGCCAGCATGTCGACGTCTCCATGCTCGGCGCGCTGACCTCGCTGCTGTCCACGGAGCCCTTCGACGCCCTCGAACAGGTCGGGATGCCGCTGCGGACCGGCAACTCGGTGCCGCGCCTTGCCCCGTTCGGGATCTTCCCCGCCAAGGACGGGCAGATCGCGCTCTGCGGGCCGACCGACACCTTCGCCCGGGGCGTCTTCCGGGCGATGGGCCGTCCGGAGCTGATGGACGACGAACGGTTCGCCACCCGCGACCAGCGCGTGCGCCACGCCTCCGAGCTCCACGAGATGGTCGCGGCCTGGTCGCAGGGCCGGCCGCGTGCCGAGGCCGTCGCGGCCCTCGTCGCGCAGGGCACGCCCGCGGCCGAGGTCCTGGAGCCGGCGGACGCGTTGCGCAACCCCGACGTGCTGCGCCGGGAGGAGGTCGTCGAACTCGGCCACCCCCAGCACGGCCCGACCGGCCTGATGGGTCCGGGCGTCCCCATCCGCTTCTCCCACGCCGACGTCCGCCTGGACACTCCCGCACCCCATCTCGGGGAGCACACGGAGGAGTTGCTCGCGACCATCGGTGGCCTGTCGGTTCAGGAGATAGCCGAACTCCGGCAGGCGGGGGTGGTGTGATGACGGCGCCCCCCGAGGCACAGCGGGCGGCCGCCGCCCTGCGCGCCGCGCACGACGACCGGGGACTGAGCGCCCGGCGGCACGCGGCGCACGGCCGGCCGGTGGTCGGCTACGTCGGCTGCGACACCCCGGTCGAACTGATCACCGCCGCCGGTGCCCTGCCCGTACGGCTGGCCGGACGCACGGGGCGGGACACCACCCTGGCCGGGACCTATCTGGACGGCGCCGTAGACCCGCAGACGGTGAACGTCCTCGCGGCGATCCTCACACCCGAGGACCACGACCCCGTGCCCGACCTGATCGTCATCACCCACGACTGCGACGCCTCACTCCAACTGTTCTACACACTGCGGGAGTTGCGCCGGATCGGGGCGCAGACCCTCCCCCCGGTCCACTTCGTCGATCTGCTCCACCTGCCCGGGGAGCCCACGCGGCGCTACAACCTGGGCCGTCTGCGCCGCTTCGCCGACCAGTTGGCGGCCTGGCGGGGACGCGCTGTCGACGCGGCCGAACTGGCGGAGGCGGTCGCCGACCACGACGCCGCACGGGCCGCGCGCACCGAGCTGCGCCGCCGCCGCGCCGGCCTTCTGCCGGGAGGCGAGGCGCTGCGGTGGTACGCCGCCGGCACGGCCATGCCGGCCCGGGAGTACGCCGCCGTCCTCACCACCGCGCTGGCCGGTACCGCCGCCCGGCCCGCGGGCCGTCCGCTGTACGTCTCCGGAAGCACCCATGACACCGCCGACGTCTACGACGCGCTCGAAGGCGACGGCTGGCGGGTGGTGGGCGAGGACCACGACTGGGGCGACGGCGGCGACCAGCCGCCCGTCGGCGAACCGACCCTGAAGGCCCTCACGGACCACTACACCCGCGCGGTGCTGCCGGCCACGGCCCGGCCCCCGCGGCAGACGGCATCCGCCCTCCGCGACGCGGTCGGCAGCAGCGGCGCGCGGTACGTCCTCACCTACTGCCGCAGGTACGACGACGCCCACCGGTGGGGCCAGCCCGCACGCGCGGCAGCGGCGGGAGTGCCCACCACGCTCCTGCGCGACCAGCCCTACGCCGGCATCGACCTGCCCGAACTGAGCCGCCGGCTCCTCACGCAGGAAGCGCAGACGACACCATGACCGACCGCACACCCACCCGCAGGGGAACCGGCCCGCGCCTCGAAGCGACCGGGGACGCGTTGCGCCACCAGCGCAAATGGTTCGCGAGCCTGCGGGGCCAGACGGAGCGGGGGCGCCCGCTGGCCCTCGTCAACGCCGACTTCCCGCAGGAACTGCTGCGCGCCATGGACGTCCCGTACGTCGTCAACCAGTGGTGGGCGTCCATCATCTCAGCCAAGCGGATGTCGGGCCGGTACCTGGAGGCGCTGCGCGAACGCGGGCTGCCCGACGACGTCGAGCAGTACAGCGCCCTGCCCCTGGCCGAGGCGCTGTCCCCGCGCGGCGACGACGCGCCCTGGGGCGGGCTGCCGCTGCCGTCGGTCGTCCTCGCGGACTGCACGGGCGACACCATGCACCGCATGTTCCAGCTGTGGGAGAGCGAACTGGGCGTGCCCTTCCTCCCGCTGGAGGGCGCCGCGGCGGAGACCGTGCCGGCGAACTGGTGGGAGTTGATGCGCCACGACTGGGAGACGGCCATCGGCTCCCCGCGCATCGATCTGCTCCACCAGGAACTCCGGGTGCTCGTCCCCCGGCTCGAACAGCTCACCGGAGCACGCTTCAGTACCGAACGCCTCGCTCGGATCATGGCGCTGTCCAACGAGCAGGCCGAGTGGAACCGCAGAACCCGGGACCTGCTGGCCTCCGCCCCGCAGTGCCCTGTCCCGGTCAACGACGTCATCCCGGCGGTGATGATCCCGCAGTGGCACCGCGGCACACCGTGGGCGACCTCGGCGGCCGAATCCCTGTACCACGAGGTCAGTGCGCTCGTGGCCCAGGGGCGCGCGGTCGTCCCGCGGGAGCGGCGCCGGCTGATGTGGATCGGACGCGGCCTCTGGTTCGACATGGACTTCTACCGTTCCTTCGAGCAGTCGCACGGCGCGGTGTTCGTCTGGTCCATGTACCTCGCCCTCGCCGCCGACGCCTACGCCCGCTACGGCGACGACCCGCTGCGCGCCCTGGCGGCCAGGTTCTGCGCCTTCCGCGACCAGATGTACACACCGCCGTGGTCGGTGGAGTGGTACGTGAAGGAAGCCCGTGCGCACCGGGTCGACGGCGTGGTCCACCTCATCAGCCCCGACAGCCGCAGCAGTTGGTTCACCACACGTGCCCTGCGGGAGGCGGGCATCCCGGTGACGGAGATCCGGGCGGACAACGCGGACGGCCGTTCCCTCGACCCCGCGGCCCTGCACGCCCAGGTCGCGCGCTGGACGGAGTCGCTGCCCGATCACGGCTGAGCCGCTCCACGGGGGCCGATCGATATCGGATCGCGCGGGGGGCCGCGCCCTGTCACGCTGTCCCCATGGACCACGCGGACGCACAGCCGGTCGGGGACATCGCGCGAGACGTGGTCGCCGCGACCGGTCGGGCCGGACCTCACCCGACCCCCGAGGAGGCGCTTGCCGATGCGAAAAGGCGGCTCGCCCTCCCGGGGGTCGTCCGCTGGGCAAGCCTGTGCGGTTCACGCACCCCGACGTCGACCCGGGCACCTGAACCGGGTCCCTCTCACCATCCCAGGACTTCACGGAGGTAGCGGCGGGCCATCGTGGCGTACTTCAGCGGTTCCGCCGTCGCCGGGTCCTGCTCGGCCTCGACCACCAGCCATCCCTCGTAGTCGGCTTCGGCCAGCGCCGAGAGGACGGGCCTGAAGTCGATCGCGCCCTCCGGGTCTCCGGGCACGGTGAAGACGCCCTGGCGGATTCCCTCCTCGAAGGACAGGTGGTCGCTCCGCACCTTGTCGGCCACGGGCTGGCGGACGTTCTTGAGGTGAACGTGCTTGATCCGCTGCTTGTGCTTCTCCACGGCCGTGAGCGGGTCGTCGCCGGCGAACCGGAGATGCCCGGTGTCGAACAGCAGATGCACGTACTCCGCGCTGGTGCCCGCCATCAGCCTGTCGATGTCCTCGGCCGACTGCACGCCGGTGCCCATGTGGTGGTGGTAGCACAGCCGCATCCCCCTGTCCGCGGCCAGCTTCCCGATCTCGTCGAGCCCGCTGGTCAGGAGGTGCCATTCCTGGTCGGAGAACTCGGGGCGGTGCTTGAATACCGGAATGGGCTGGAGGTGCGACGACTGCCCGAACTCCGCGACCACGATGTCCCGACCGCCCACTTCTTCGAGGAACTTCAGCTGCCTCCTGAAGTTCTCGACGGTCCGGTCCTTCTCGCCGATGGTGAAGTAGGTGCTCACCCACGGCTCGGAGACCTTCAGGCCGCGCAGCTCCAGCGCTTTCTTCAACACGGCGGCGTCGGTCGGGTACTTGTGGCCGATGCTGCAACCCTGGAATCCCGCGAGCGCCATCTCGCTCACGCACTGCTCGAACGGGACCCCGATGTCGATCAGCGGGAAGTCGTCGTTCCACCACAGCGTCGGCGTCACGCCGAGTGACACCTTGTCGCGGCCCAGGTTCGGGATGATGCTGGTCGTCACACTTCCTCCTTCTGGCGGTCCTCGAACGTGGGCGGAGTGGCCCACGAGCCGTAGCCCGGCGCCTTCGCGCCGGATGGGTGGGCGCCGATGGCGCGCCACAACAGGCCCTCGGTGTAGGCGTCGGGGGAGACGACGAACAGGGGTACGCGTCCCTCCGCGGGCTCGCTGCCATCCGGGACGGCGGGCTTCGCTCCGCTCCGCCCGGGCGCCGTCCAGGCCGCCACGTCCATGCGCCCCGCCAGTTCCGGGCCGTACCAGACACCGACGTACCAGAGCTTGACGATGCTTCCCACCACCGGATCGGCGGGGGTGGCAGAGGGATCGGAAGTCATCGCCTTCTCGATCGCATCCTGCCCTTCCTGCTCCACCGCCGTCTCGTAGTACACCTCCGCCTGACCGGTTCCCCACAGGTCGAACTCGCTGAACCCGGTCGCAGCGGCAGAGAACTTCACAAACGCGCGCAGCTTCTCTTCCGCGTTCGTTCCTTGCGTCATGATTCCCACCTCCGTCGACGGTCTTACAGCTCGAATGTCGGGCCGGCGTTCGCCCCCGGATGCCCGGTGAGCGGATTGCGGATGAGCCGGTTCATGCTGTCGCGGATGCGGAACATCTCCCAGACCGCCTTCAGCAGAAGGTCGGGCTGGCCGTTGTAGGCCAGATTGACGTTGGTCAGGAAGGTGGCGTAGCTCTGGTTGAACTCCGTGGCCGCCGCGTGGATCTGCGGGTCATCCGTGAGGTCCGCCAGCTTGATGTCCGGCTTCACCGGATAGACGGCATCCCAGTCGACGTTCACCTCCGGGCCGGAAGGATCGCCCGGATCATCGCCCTTCTGGTAGTACCTCCCCAGTTCCAGCTGCTGGAACCGGTAGTAGTGGGCGATCTCGTCCTGGCTGTCGTAGATGCCGCCGTACAGCCCTTCGCCCTGCTCCGCGACGAGGGTGAGCGCCGCGACCGCGGTGTCGCGGCCGGTCACCACGATCACGTCGCCGCCACCGGAGTAGAAGTACTCGGGAGTCACCTGGCGAGCGGGGTCGCCGGTGAAAATCGTCTTCCCTGCCTTACGGGCCTGGTCCTCCAGGTGGTTGATGCCCCGGATGATCTCCTCGTAGAACTCACCGATGCTCAGGAAACGCGTGGTGGGTTCTCCGGGGACGAGGCCGAGGACCGTCCCGGACTCCTCGAGCTCCGCCAGTTTCGCCGCCGGTGGCGCCGCTCCGTCGGACGTCAGCCCGAGGGCCGCCCAGTCCACCGGGACGAACCTGTCCTCCTCGGTCGGTGCCTGCGCGGGCTTCTCGATCTTCAGGAACGTGTCGAGCGCCTCGGGCGAGAAGGGCCGGAGGTGCACCTTGAAGTAGTCGGGACCGCACGGCAGGTATGACGGGTAGTCCGGTACGAAGTTCGTCCTGGTGAGGTCCGGTGTCCCGCCCACGGCGTTCAGGACGTTCGCGACCAGGGTGAGGTGCAGCATCTCCTCGACGGCCACGACCCTGATGACGTGCCAGGCGTCCGAGTTCTTCCCCGGATGCAGCGAGTAGAGCGCGATCAGGTAGGGCGGCAGCGTCGCGTGCTCCAACTGGAGCCCGTCGTGGAGGTACCTGCGCAGCTCCTCGATGGTCTGGATCTTGGGCTCTGGAGCAGGCTCTGGTTCTGGAACGGACATGTTCCCCCGATCGTGGGCGGTGGGTGGGTGGTACGCGGTGCCGCGTTCGGTACGCCGGTCAGCGAGCCGTCCGGCTGCCGACGACGGCCGGCGCCTTCGCGGCACGCAGGTACCTGACGATGTGGCCCGCGCTGCGGAAGGCGAGCGCCGCCATGGTCAGGCTGATGTTGGACGTCCCGATCGAGGGCAGGCTGCCGGGTCCGACCAGGTAGAGGTTGTCGTGGTCCCACGAGTGCTGGGTGTGGTCGACCACGGAGTTCGCCGGGTCGGTCCCCATGATGTGGGTGCCTGCCAGGTGGTTGCCGCCCACGATGTTGTACCACTGGCCCTCGTGCTCGACGGCGCTGTAGCGGTCCTTGTGGTAGACGGTCCGGTCCTCGGCGCCGAGCTTGTCGAAGATGTCGGTCGCGAGCTTGCGGGCGAACGCGGCGCCCCGCATGGTGTAGGGCGGGATCGTGAACGACACGACCGGCTTCAGGTTGCCGATGGCGTCCTTGTACCGCTCGTCCACGGTGACCGTGTTGTTCCTGTCGGGCAGCAGGTCGATCATGAAGGCCAGCAGCAGCTGCCGGGAGATCCGGTCCCCGAGGGTCCTGCGCAACTCCGCTCCGCGCAGACCCCGTTGATCCACGAACTCGACCAGGTCCGTGTAGGGCGAGCCGGTCGCCCAGCCCCAGCCGTCGTTGTGGATGTCCACGCCGAATCCGGCCTGGGTGCCGCGGAACCGCCCGCCGCGCAGGTCGGTGATCCCACCCGTGCAGGAGGTGCCCCGCATGGTGCCGGCGGGCTTGGGCAGCAGGCCCCAGGACAGCAGGTACGCGTGGTCCATCAGGTTGCGGCCGATCAGCTTGCTGCGGCTCATCCGCTGCATGTCGGAGGCGAGCATGAGCCGGGCGTTCTCGATGGCGTGCGCGCACAGGATGTAGACGGCGCCCTTCACCGTGTACTCCGTGTACTCCCCGGAATCGAGCGCGTCGTAGTTCTTGATGGTGATCCCGGTGACCCGCTGGTCATCCCCGTCGACCTCGACCTTGGAGGCGACGGCCTGCGTCACGATCGTGACGTTGCCCTTGCGGAGCGCCTTGGCCAGCGTCTTGCCCGCGTGGTACTTGGCCTGCACGGGGCAGATCGGCACGCAGTTGGTGTTGCCCTGGCAGCGCTCGCCCTCTTCCACCTGGTTCGTGCTCACCGCGCCGACCGGGACGAAGCCCTTGCCGCCGTCGTACGCCGGGTTCGGCACGCCGTTGCGGGCCTGGGGAAAGCTCCGCACCCGCAGGGCGTACTCGTCGTCCGCCAGAGTGACCCGCATGCCGTCCACACCCCGGGCGACCGTCTGGTCGAGATAGGACAGCGGCATGCGGTGCATCGGGAACACGTATCCCTTCGGGAAGTGCATCCCCAGGTAGGCCTGGTCCTCGACTTCGGCGGCGACGCCCAGTTCGGCCTCGGCCTGCCGGTAGTACGGTTCCAGGTCGTCATAGCTGAGCGGCCAGTTGAGGCCCTGGCCGTACTTGGTGCGCAGGTCGAAGTCCTCGGGCAGCATGCGCAGCGCCTTCCCCTCCCAGTGCATGGAGGTGCCGCCGAGGACCCGGGTGAAGGTGGTGTCCGTGCAGTACGGGTCCTCCTGCACGAGGTAGAACTCGTCCTGGGGCGTCTCCGGCCCCACCGGCATGGTGTCGGTGCTCCTGGGCATCCGGGCGTTCGGGTTGAACGGGTACGGAGACTGGTTGTCCTTGACGACCGCGCCGTAGAACCGCGACAGGTACGACTCGTACTCGGCGAGGTCCAGGTCCTTGCCGGGGCCGGCTTCCAGGATCACCACCCGGTAGCCCGCCTGGCCCAACTGCTCGGCGACGATGGAACCTGCCATGCCGCCACCGACGACAACGGCATCCCACTCGCCTTGCGCCGCCTCTGCGGCGCTGGTCTGCGTCGCGGCACCGGCGGGGAAGATCACCGAATCCGTATCGTCGTAAGACGTCATTGATGCCCCTTGTCGCGTCTGGGGTGGCCGCACCCCGATTACGGGCCGAACAGCCCGATGGCAGATTCCACCGGCCGCCGGAACGGATGGCGGTTTCGCGACTGTCGAAGGGGCACCGCCGCCACTGGCAAAAGGGAACCAGCCCGAAATCCGGGTTCGGGCCGGCGAACCGACGCAAGAAGGCATCGCGGCGCCCACCGATGAGCCGCTGAGGGCTTCCCGTGTTCCCCGGTGGGTCCCGCCGCCAACTGCGGCCGCTTATCGCATGGTTCCCCCGGGGATCGCGGGAATGGCCTCCATGCCGAGGGTTGCATATGTCGCTGTCATTCCGGGCCGCCACAGCGGGTCTTGCCGGCAAACCCACCTTTCGGGCGTAATCGGCGAGGCGTTCTCCGGGTCGGCTCCGAAAGGACCCCGGCCGAGGGACGGTTCAGGAGGCGAACGTCTCGATCTCGCCCGCGAAGACGATGACCTGGTCGATGAGGCTGCGCCGCAGATGGACGACGTCCGTTCCCGCCAGCCGCGGGCCTCCGTCAGGCGTGGTGAAGACCCACTGGTACCGGGCCCACTCGTCCGGCATGTCCACCGCCGAGCAGCGCACCATCGTGCCGGTCCCCGCCGGGTGGCGCCGGATGTCCAGCACGAACCGCTCGACCGCCTCGATCCCCTCGCTGCGACCCAACGGCCCCCAGAAGACCACGTCCGAGGTCAGGGCCTGGGAGAGCAGGTCCGCCACATAGTTGTCGTCCGAGGCGTTGAACGCCGAGATGAACGTGTCGATCGCGGAGCATGCGGTCTCTTCCTGCATGCCCCAGTGATACCAGACCCCTCGCGCCCGCTCGACCCGCGAGCCGCTTTCCGATCACCCACCCGCGTCGCGGAAGCACGGCCTTCGCCGCGGCGGGGCCCCAGGTCGGCCGAGTCGGTCGAGTCGGTCGAGCGAACCCGCCGCGCACGGCCCGGCCTTAGGAGCCCTGGGTGGTGATCCGGGCCTCCAACGCGGCGAGTTCGGCCCTTATCCGGGTGAGCAGCAGGTCGTTCTCGCGCCGCACGTCGTCGATCGTGGCGTCGCGGTACTTCTTGTCGAGCGTGACCACCAGCGCGCCGCCGGGGGAGAGGGTGGCGTCGGTGATCTCGCCGATGTCGTCGGCACCCTGACGGCGGCAGGCGGCCACGACGTCGGCCCGGCGCAGCCCGAGCCGGTGCAGGGACTTCGAGATCACCTGGCCGTCGCGGATCAGCGCGGTGGAGCGTCCCTCGAAGATCCGGACCAGCCGCGGGAAGCAGTTGACCAGACGGACCATGAGGGAGTTGAGCGCGACCAGGACGACCGCGCCGAGCAGGCCGCCCGCGAGGCTGTTGTCGCTGCCGATGACCGCGTTCTGCACCACGTTGGACAGCAGCAGCATCACGACCAGGTCGAAGCTGTTGAGCTGGGCGAGGTCGCGCTTGCCGGCGACCCGCAGCAGCACCGCCAGCCCGATGTAGACCAGCACGGTGCGCAGGACCTTCTCCGAGGCCGGGATCTGCATGTTCCACAGGTCGTGCCAGATCAACGCCGTGTCCCCTCGCGCCGGTTGGGCCGTGTCCGCCCCGGGAGCAGGGCGCCCCCGGGGTGGACAGCTTGCTGCACCCCGCGCGGGCGGGCAACGACCGCGCGGCGGTCAGCGCCGCAGGCGCGGGTCCGCCAGGCTCCACCAGCCGCCGGCGGGGCCGGTCCGGGCGACCCGTGCGGCCATGCGGCGCGGGTCCGGGCCGTACGACCCCACCCGCGGCACCGGCGGGGGCCGGCCCCGTACCCCCTGCGGGTACCTCCGCCCGGCGCCGGGACACGCGACTTCGCCCGGTGCGCGCGGGTCGCCCCGGCGGGACCGTCGGTACGCGCGTGATAGGTCCCCGCGGTATGGGTACCCGCAGGGTGTACGTACGTCCGGTCCGTGCCCCCCGTGCGGGTCGGCACCGCGGGTGCCCGTACGCCCTGCGGATCGGGGCGGGGCCCGCACCCGGCGACCGAGGGAGGATCGATGCAGCACGACCAGATCATCGGCAAGGTGCAGGCGCTCGCCCAGCTGCCGGACCGGGGGTCCGCCGAACGCGCGGCCACGGCGGTCCTGCGCACCCTCGGCGAACGCGTCTCGCCGGGACTGGCCCGGCACGTCGCCGCGCAACTGCCGCCCGACCTGGCGGTCTGCCTGCGGACGGCCGCGCAGGACGCGGTCGGGGAAGGGCGCGACCGCGGCTCGGGGGAGAAGTTCGACCTGCCGGTCTTCGCCGGACGGGTGGCGGGGCGGGCCGGCGTGCCGGACGACGCGGCGCTGCGCGACACGGGCGCCGTCCTGGAGGTGCTGGACGGCGCGCTGTCCCCGGAGCTGATGGACAAGGTGACCGCCGACCTGTCAGCGGACTTCGCACCGCTCCTCCCCTCGGGCCGCGCCTGAGCACGGGGCCGGGGCCCGCAAGCGGGGGCCCGCCGCGGTCCGAACCCGTCGTGGGGACCGCGGGCCCGTAAATCGCCCTACGCGACCCTGACCACGTACTTGCCCTGGACGCCGCCCGCCTCCAGCGCCTGGTGTGCCGCTGCCGTCTCCTCCAGGGGGAAGACCGTGTCCACCGCGGGGCGCAGCCTGCCCTCGACCACATGGCGGGCGAGGTCGTCGAAGTCCGCCTGCGTGGGGTTGCCGCTGAAGAAGCGCACCCGGCCGTGTCCGTGGACCGTGCTGGCCGCGAGGTAGCCGAGCGACGCGGCGGGCCGTTCCAGGTCGAAGGCGATGGTGACCATGCGCCCGCCGGGACTCAGCAGCCGCCGGAAGGCCCCCAGGTCGGTCCCCGCGGTGTCCACGACCACGTCGAAGCGGCCCAACTCCGCCGGCCGCACGGTCCGGTGGTCGACGGCCTTGTGCGCGCCGAGCCCGCGGACGAAGTCGAGGTTGGCCGCGCGGGCCAGCGCCGTGACCTCTGCGCCGTACGCCCGTCCGAGCTGGACGGCGGCGTTGCCGACACCGCCCGCCGCGCCCCGGACGAGGAGCCGTTCGCCGGGGCGCAGCCGGGCTTTGTCCCGCAGCGCGGTGACGGCCGTGGTGGCCACCGGCAGCGCGGCGGCATCCACCAGGTCAAGGCCGTCGGGGACCCGGCCGACCCGCTCGGCGGGTACGGTCACGTACTCGGCGGCGCTGCCGAACCCGGAGGCGCGGCCCAAGACCCCCCATACGCGGTCGCCGGCCGCGAACCGTGTGACCCCGGCCCCCATCGCGGCGGCCTCGCCGGTGAAGTCCAGGCCGACGCGCTTGGGGAACTTCCGGCCGCTCAGGAGGCGGAGGCGGCCGGCGCGGACCGCCAGTTCGCCGCCGTTGACGCTGAACGCGCGCACCTTCACCAGGACCTCCCCGGGGGCCGGCTCAGGGATGGGCACGCGCCCCGTGTAGAGCACGTCGGGGCCGCCGTAGCGGTCGTAGAGCACTGCCTTCATCATGCGGTCGGTCATCGTTCTGCCTTTGCCGCCGGGGGCCGTACGGGGATGTGGCACCGACCGTAAGCTCTCAAGTGGACGCAATCGTCCGCTTGGACCGGAAGCGAGAGACAGTGATGGCGGAATCCTCTCGGATCACAGCCCGGGACGGGGTGCGGGCGGACGCCCGGCGCAACCGGGAGCGGGTCCTCGTCGCCGCCCGTGCGGTCTTCGCCGAGCACGGGATCGACGCCCCGATGGCGACCGTGGCCCGGCGGGCCGGGGTCGGCGTGGCGACGCTGTACCGGCATTTCCCGACCCGGGACGCCCTGGTGAGAGGCGCGTTCGCGCAGCAGATGGAGACCTGCGCGCGGGCGCTCACCGAGGCGCTGGCCGCCCCCGACCCGTGGCAGGGTTTCCAGCACCTGGTCGAGACGGTCTGCGCCCTGCAACGGGAGGAACGCGGGTTCCCGGCCGCGTTCGTCGCGGCCTTCCCGGACAGCACGTCGGAACACGCGCAGTACCGGCAACGCGCCGAGCGGGACTTCACGACCCTGGTACGCAGGGCCCAGGCGTCGGGCGCGCTGCGGGCCGATTTCCACCCGTCCGACCTCGCCGTGGTCCTGTTGGCGCACTGCGGTCTGGTGACCGCGCTACCGGATGACGGTGCGGCGTCCCGGCGCCTGGTGGCGTATGTGCTCCAGTCGTTCCGCGCCGACCCGGCCGGCGAACCGCTGCCCCCGCCGAGTGCGCTGACCCTGCGCAGCTTCCCGATGGCAGCTGACAGTCCCCAGGGGCAGCGGTCCCGCAGGGCCTGACAGGAAGCGCTGCCTGCGGCAGGGCACATCGGGGCCCTGCCCGGGCCGTCCGCCGCGGTGATCCCGTCCCGCGCGACGCGACGCCGCGATCGCCGACCGATTGCTGAACGAGGGCGCCTGCTGTTGTCAGCCGAACTGCTCAACCGTGCTCGTCAACCGTGCTCGGCAACGGCATCGCCCCTGCGCTGCCACATTTCATAGTTCCCACATTCTGCCGTGATCTCGGCTGCCGCCTGAGCCGCGGTGAAGAAGTCGTTGACCACCGGCGAGACGCGTGATGCCGCGACCGCGAGGCACACCTGGTCGGGCGCCAGATCCGGGACGGGCACATACGTGACGTCCGGATGCGAGTAGAACACGGTCGCCGAACGGGCCAGGTACGAGATGCCCCGGCCGGCCGCGACATGCTCGAGCGTCTCGTCCACCCCGCGCGCCAGGTACCCGGCGTCAGGGTGCGGGCGCCTGGTGGGCTGCGTGCTCGGGTCGGCATGCCATACCAGCGGCTCACCGGCCAGGTCGGTCTCGGATATTTTTTCCTTGCCGGCCAATCGGTGGCCGGCGGGCAGCACCGCCACCCGCGGCTCGGCGTAGAGCGGGGCGACGCGCAGGCCGGCCTCGTCTATGGGAAGCCGCACATAGCCGACGTCGATGCGGCCGTCGAGCAGCATCGGGGCCTGGTCGTCCCATTCGATCCGCTGCACGTCCACCAGAA
Organism: Actinacidiphila sp. bgisy145; assembly: GCF_057708125.1. Lineage (NCBI taxonomy): Bacteria > Bacillati > Actinomycetota > Actinomycetes > Kitasatosporales > Streptomycetaceae > Actinacidiphila > Actinacidiphila sp. bgisy145. The sequence goes on along the minus strand of NZ_JBYIRL010000014.1, from coordinate 47,711 downwards.
CGTCCGGGTGCCGGGCGGCGAACAGTTGTACCGCCGGGGCGACCGCGATGCCGGCCCGGAAGCCGACCATCAGCCGCTGGCTGCCCCGCGCGGCCACGGTCACCCGGCGGCGGGCGGCGTGCGCGGAGGCCAGTAGCGGACCGGCGTCGGTCAGTAGTTGTCGGCCCGCGTCGGTCAGCGTTACGCCGTGGCGATTCCTGGTGAACAGCGAGGCGCCGAGGTCCTGCTCGAGCGCGCGGATCTGTCGACTGAGCACCGGCTGCGCGATATGGAGTTCATCGGCGGCGCGGCCGAAGTGCAACTGGTCGGCCACGGCGACGAAGTAGCGCAGTTTGCGCAGATCCAGATCCATGGCGCCCTCCTGGTCCGGTGATGCCTCCAAGGTATCACCCCGACTGAAGGAAGTATTGGACACCTACTCAGGCCAATGGCAGCCTGAATACGTACCCGATGGGGGGCGAAGCGAATTCGGCGCAAGAATTCGATACGGGGGATTGGTAGCAGGGCGCAGGCTCGGAATGGTCGCATCGGGAACTGAGTGGCGTCCATCGCGTTTTATCCGGCTTCGGAAAGCAGGCACACCAGTGAGCAGTATCAGCATTATCGGTCTGGGGAACATGGCCGGCGCCCTGGCCGGCCGGGCGCTCGCCGGCGGCAACGCCGTCGAGATCATCGGCCGCGACCCGGTCAAAGCCAAGGAAACGGCCGCAGCGCTCGGCGGCGCCACTGTCGGGACAGCCGGCGCCTCCCCGGCCGGGGACATCGTTGTCCTTGCCGTGCCGTACGCCAGCGCGGTGGCGGTGGTGAGCGAGTACGGGGACGCACTACAGGGCAAGGTCATCATCGACATCACCAACCCCGTCTCCCCGGATTCCCAGGGCCTTGTCACCCCGGACGGCACTTCCGGCGCGCAGGAGATCGCGAAGGCCGCCCCGGCCGGCGCGCACGTCGTGAAGGCGTTCAACACCGTCTTCGGCCACATGCTGGCGCAGGGCAGCCCGCTGGACGTGCTCATCGCCGGCGACGACGCCGAGGCCAAGGCGACGGTGTCGGCGTTCATCAAGAGCCTCGGGTTGAAGCCGATGGACACCGGCCCCCTGGCCATGGCGCGCTGGCTGGAGGGAACGGGCCTGGTGATGATCGGCCTGGGCCGCAACGGCGTGGGGAGCTTCGACTTCACCCTCGGCGTCAACACGTCTGCCTGAGCGCGCCCGCACCACCACTTCTCGCGCCCTATCGATATATCAATCACAAGGACCAGTAGCATGCGCGTTTTCGTCACTGGCGGGACCGGCCATTCCGGTTCGTACATCGTCCCCGAGCTCATCGCCGCCGGGCACGAGGTCACCGGCCTGGCCCGATCGGACACAGCAGCGGCGGCGCTGTCCGCGCTCGGCGCGAAGGTGCGCCGCGGCGACCTCCAGGATCTCGACGGGCTCAAGGAGGCGGCCGCGGACTCCGACGGCGTCATCCACGTCGCGCACAGGCAGGACCTGCTTCCGTCCGGCGGGATCGACGCCGTGGCCGCCGCGGAGCTCCCGATCATGCTCGCGTACGGCGAGGCACTGGCGGGAACCGGAAAGCCGCTGGTCGCAGCGGGGAGCATCGGCTCGCCCGGGCAGCACCTGGGCTGGCCGGCCACCGAGGAGGACCCGGCCCTTCCCGGCGGCGATGAGTACAAGGGCACCCTGCGGGTTCGTAACGTCGTGGAAACCGCCGTAATCGGCCTCGCCGAGCGGGGAGTGCGGTCTTCGGTCGTGCGGATTGCCAACATCGCGCACAGCACGACCGACCGTACCGGCTTCCTCCCCACGCTGATCGCGCTCGCGAAGGAGAAGGGCGTCGTCGGCTACCCCGGCGACGGCGCGAACCTGTGGAACGCCGTGCACATCCGCGACGTCGCCTCCTTGTTCCGCTTGGCGCTGGAGAAGGGGCCCGCCGGCAAGTACTGGCACGCGGTCGGGGACGGGGCCATCCCGTTCCGCGAGATCGCCGAGGCCATCGGAGGCCGTCTGGGCCTGCCCGCCGTGAGCATTCCCGCGGACGTCCTGATGGTGCCAGGATATTTCGGGTTCCTCGCGAACATCGTCACGCAGAACTACCCGGCGTCCAACCACATCACCCGCCGGTCCCTGGGCTGGGAACCCGCTCAACCCAGCCTGCTCGCCGATTTGGACAACGGACATTACTTCTCCGCCGGCTGACGGCGGGTACGCGAATCGCAACGAGCCGGAAAATAACAAGGGTTCGGCTCTTCTGGAGGGACGCTGAGAATATGACGACGGTGGGATTCATCGGAAGCGGATACATCGGCAGTACCATCGCGCGGCTCGCCGTCGAGGCCGGGCACCAGGTCGTGCTCAGCAACTCGCGCGGTCCCGAAACGCTCGCGGACACGGCCGCGGAACTGGGGCCGCGGGCGTCCGCGGCGACGAGCGGGGAGGCCGCGGCGGCCGGTGACATCGTCGTGGTCTCGGTGCCGGTCAAGGCCTTCCCCAACGTGCCTGCCGCGCCACTGGCCGGGAAGACGGTCGTCGACACGTGCAACTACGGCCCCGAGCGTGACGGGCATATCCCCGAGCTCGACAGCAAGTCGCTCACCTCGAGCGAGCTGCTTCTGCGGTACATCCCGGACGCCATGCTCGTGAAAGCGTTCAACAACATCTTCTTCAAGCACCTGCTGTCACTCGCCCGCCCGGCGGGGGCGGCCGACCGCTCCTACCTGCCGATCGCCGGGGACTGCGCGCCGGCGAAGGCGGCGGTGACCGAATTCATCGAATCCATCGGGTACAGCGTGGTGGACGCGGGACCGCTGGCCGACAGCTGGCGGCAGGCGACGGACACGCCGGTGTGGGGGACTCCGTACGGGCCGGCCTCGAACGAGAAGGGCCGGCCGGTCAGAGAGGACGCCATCCGCGCGGCACTGGCCACCGCGACGCGGTAACCGCAAGTCGGCGCGGGCCCGACAACATCGAACCCGACACGGAGTCCTTTCCAACCTGGCAGCTGAGCACGTCAGTTGGGCTGGCAGACAGGTGAAGCCCCTGGTAGATGGGTTTTCGACCAAGAAATCCGTCTCCACCAGGGGCTTCGTGTGCTTGTCTACCTGTCGGGCGTCGACGTGTCCAGCTCTGCCCTTCGCTTCTTGTCCGCCAGGCTCCGCCAGCACCGCCGGGAGCTCGGCACTCGGTGGAGGCGTCTGAGCCCGGGGCGGCAAGCTCTGCTCACCCTCGCCTACCTTCGCAACGGCCATCCGTACGCCCAGGAAGCAACGCTGAAAACGCTCAATGTTGAGCAAATAGTCAATTCCCTTTACGGTCGCACTGCACGCCCGTAGAGTGGGGGCGTGGATCATAACCGGCGATCGGTGCACCTGCCCCGAACTGAGACCGCCCCTGTCATCCGGACCGAATTCAACGATGCTGCCGGCTGGGCGCTTTTGATGCAAGCCATGGAAACGCCCATCACCTACACCGAGGACTCACAGAAAGTTTCCGACTACGAGCAGGCTATTTCACACATCACCCTGATCGACCAGGCCGAGTATCAAGGAATACTGCCTGATGCGGTACTCGCCGCCGCCCCCGATACAGGCCATGACCTGCCGTACGACCACCTCTACCTGGTCGACGCAGAAACCTACGCCTCTGACGATCTGCGTCTGCTCGGCATTGACATCAGCGTGTACGGATTCGATCGCTTCGCACCGTTCCGCGTTCCGGCCCTACAAGTGGCCAACATTGAAGTAAACGATCAGCTGGGCAATCTGTCTTTCGTCGAGTTCAGTGATATCCCTTGGTCGGAAATCGGGATACATGCGGCGGGGCCAGGCACGGAGATATTTGAGAAGTTCCGTCAGATCAACAGAGCAAAGGGGGCGCCAACTGACCGTGCCGCGCCCTGGCAGTCGTAGTACCCAGGGCTGATTCAAAGTCCCGCCGCACGAACGTGCCCTGGTCGCACTCGTGTACCTGCGTCGTCACGAGACTCTCGCCCGGATCGCCAGAGTCTTCGGGATATCCGTCGGCACCACCCACGCCTACGTCGCCGCGGTCGCCACCCTGCTCGCCGAGCAGGCACCGGGTCTGCTGAAGACGCTGCGCGGGAGGGACCCGGACTTCGTCCTCCTGGACGGCACCCTCGCAGAGTGTGATCGCGTCCACGACGGCAAGGCGGACTACTCCTCGAAACACCGACGGCATGGGGTGAATGTGCAGGTCGTCACCGACCAGGCCGGGGAGATCCTCTGGCTGTCGCCGCCACTGCCGGGCCGGACCCACGACCTGACAGCCGGCCGCACCCACAAGATCATCCGGATCTGCGAACGCCAGGGCGTCCCGATGGTGAGCGCGACGACGAGCGGTCCGCGATGTTGCTGGAGCGGGTTCAGCCGTCGACCCTGGCGGATGTCGGGGACGGCGACGAGTTGGTGGGGTCGCCGGGCGGCTCGGCGAACTCCTCTCGCGCCAACTCGCCTCAGCCAGCCAGCCCAGGCCGACCGCTGCCGTCGCCCGGCAGACCCCCACTACGAAGACCTTGATCTACGGGCTGGAGTACTAGAGTCGGCGCATGCGAGGGAGGACGGGGCTCGCGCTGGGCGGGGCCGCTGCGGTGCTGGCTTGGGGTGAGTGGGTGAACTGGCGCTGGTCGCGGGCCCTGGTGGGGGTCGGCGGGGGCGGGGGCGGGGCCGAAGCCGTGGTCGTGCTGGGTTACCGGAACCGGCGGCCGACGGCGAACTTCGTCAACCGCTGGCGCGTTCGCGCCGGAATTCGCTCCGTCGACGCGGGCGGTGCGCGGGAAACGCGCGTCATCTTCAGCGGTGGTGCGGCCGTCGGCCCCACCGCGGAGGCCCAGTTGATGGCCGACTACGCGACCTCGGTGCTCGGGTTCGACGGCACGGTGCTCCTCGAAGACCGGAGCACGACGACCTGGGAGAACATCACGAACGTGATCCCGCTGCTGGAGGATGCCGACCGCATCAAGATCGTCTCCCAGCCGGCGCACGCGCTCAAGGCGCGGGCGTATCTGCGACGCCGGCGCCCCGATCTCGCCGAGCGGCTCGTGCGGGCGGATGACTACCGGCCCGGCGAGTGGCTGCTCGGCAAACCGCTGCTGGGCCTGTACGGGCTGTGGGCACTTCGCGGACTCACGGCCGAGGAGCGGAAGGCCGCGCCGTAGGAAGCCGCTGCTAGGTCGCCGCCGGGCCTACGACGCCCCGGTCCTGTGCGGCGCCCCCCCCGCGAGCCCCTCCGCGCAGGTGCGGCCGCGGCGAACCCCGCGGCGCGGCCCGGGGATACGGTCCGTCAGGCCGTGCCCGGTACGACGGCCAGCGCGTCGATCTCGACCCGGAAGTCCGGGTGCACCAGGCCGGCGACCTTCACCAGGGAGGAGGCGGGCGGGTGTTCCGCGTTCTGGTGCTCGTCCCGGACCTTGCGGAACGCGGCCAGGTCGGCCAGGTCGGTGAGGTAGACCGTCAGTTTGACCACGTGCTCCAGGCCGGAGCCCGCCGCCTCCAGCGCGGTGGCCAGGTTCGCGTAGACCTGCCGGACCTGCGCCTCGGCGTCCCCCTTGCCGACCGGATTGCCGTCGCCGTCCGCCGGGACCTGGCCCGATACGGCGACCATCGTGCCGGAGAAGGCGACCGCGTGGCTGTAGCCGTTGACGGGCGGTGCACCGTCGGGGCGGGTGAAGTGCTCCATGCCTCACGATCATGCCACGGCCGCTCGACGGCGTCCGGGAAACGGCCCCCTCGACTCCGGGGAGGCCAGGGGAGACCCAGAGCGCCCCGGGCAGACCCGAGTTGCGGCCTCCGGCGCCCCCGCACCTTGGGCCTTCCGCGCCGCCGCGCCTCCCGCGCCCCCGCCCTTCCCTACCCCCGGCCCCCACAACCCCCGCTCCCCAACGGCTCTGCCGCCACCCCCCAACAGGGCCGAAAACCCTTCACAGGAGGACCTGAAACGCTATCGACGCCACCCCCACACCCCCTTCCTGAAGCCCCGTCAGGCCCCGAACGCTTGACGCGGCGCCCCTTCGTCGCCAGGATTCCAGTCATTCTTGGCATGCCCCGCGCCGCGGATTCACTCAGGCTCGGCCTGTATGGAGAGCTGACAACGTTGTCAGAGAAGTGGAGTACACGATGACCCGACGGACGCGGCTGCGAAGAGCGGCCACCGCGATGGTGTTCGCGCTCGCCGCGGCCTGCGCGGCGGCCCTCCCGGCCCAGGCGGCGTCGGCCGGCACCGCGAGCACGAGCGCGGGCGGCGACCTGACCCACCTGGTGAACCCGTTCATCGGCAGCCAGGACGACGGCAACACCTACCCCGGCGCGGCCGTGCCCTTCGGCATGGTCCAGCTCTCCCCGGACACCGGCCACAACACCGGCTACGACTACAACCAGAACCACATCCTCGGCTTCAGCTCGGTGCACCTGTCCGGCGTCGGCTGCGGCCTCGGCGGCGACCTGCCGGTGCTGCCCACCACCGGCGACATCACCAGCACCGACGACGCGGTGTACGCGGCCCCCTTCAGCCACGACGACGAGAGCGCGTCGCCCGGCTCCTACCAGGTGAAGCTGGGCACCGGCATCACCGCCGAGCTGACCGCGACCACCCGCACCGGCTGGCAGCGCTACACCTTCCCGGCCACCGACAAGGCCAACGTCCTGCTCAACAGCGGCCAGGCGCTGCACAAGGTGACCTCCAGCACCGTGACCGTGCTGGACGACCACACCGTCCTGACCGCCATCACCGGCAGCGGCTTCTGCCAGGACACCAAGCCGTACACCCTCTACACCGAGACCCGCTTCGACCGGCCCTTCGCCTCCTACGGCACCTGGAACGGCGCCACCGTCACCGCGGGCAGCGCCAAGTCCACCTCCACCGGCCGCGGCGGCGCCTACGTGCGGTTCGACACCACCAAGGACCGCAGCGTCACCGCGGTGACCTCGCTGTCGTGGACCGGGGCGGCCGGCGCCGCGAAGAACCTCGCCGCCGAGGGCGGCGGCAGCTTCGACCACGCCCGCGACGCCGCCCAGCAGGCGTGGCAGGACCGGCTCGCGCAGATCCGGGTGAGCGGCGGCACCGACGAGCAGCAGCGCACCTTCTACTCGTCGCTGTACCGGTCCTTCCTCGCGCCGAACGTCGGCGACGACGTGGACGGCCGCTACACCGGCTGGGACGGCAAGGTGCACGCCGCGAACGGCATCACCTACTACCAGAACTGGTCGCTGTGGGACACCTACCGCACCCAGGAGCAGTTGCTGTCGCTGCTGGCGCCGCGCGAGTCCCGGGACATGGCGCTGTCGCTGCTGCGGGTGGCCGACGAGAGCGGCCAGCTGCCGCGCTGGGGCTACGGCACCGTCGAGACGAACATCATGACCGGCGACCCGGTCACCCCGTTCCTGGTGGACGCCTACCGGCAGGGCCTGCTGAAGGGCCATGAGGAGGAGGCGTACCGGGTGCTGAAGCAGCACGTCGACCACGCGGCGCCCGACTCCTCGCCGTCGGCCGACCGCCAGGCCGACGCGGAGTACCTGGCCAGCGGCTACGTGCCCTACGACCCGACCCGGCCGCAGACCAAGCCCGGTGACGACGACTACCAGCACGGCCCGTCCGCGACCTTGGAGTACGCGCTGGCCGACGCCGCCCTCGGCGGCATGGCACGCGACCTCGGGCACACCGCCGACGCGAAGAAGTACCTGACCCGCGGCCAGAACTACCGCAGCATCCTCAACCCGGCGACCGGCTTCTTCCAGGCGCGCGACACCGACGGCGCGTTCGTCGGCCCGACCGACCCCGCCTCCAGCGTCGGCTTCCACGAGGGCACGTCCTGGCAGTACATGTGGCTGGTGCCGCAGGACCTGCCCGGCCTGGTCGACCAGATCGGCGGCACCGACGCCGCCAACTCCCGGCTGGACTCGTTCTTCGCCTACGACCAGCTGCTCAAGGACCCGGCCGGCACCGCGCGGGACGTGTGGGTCAACGGCCCCTACTCGTACTACAACCAGGACAAGTACAACCCGCAGAACGAGCCCGACCTGAGCGCGCCGTACACGTACCTGTCCACCGGGCAGCCGTGGAAGACCACCGACGTGGTGCACGCCGCGCTGACGCTGTTCACGAACGCGCCCAACGGCGTCACCGGCAACGACGACCTCGGCACGATGTCCGCCTGGCAGGTGCTCTCCGCGATCGGCATCTACCCGATGGCGCCGGGCACCGACGAGTGGGGCGTGTCCACGCCGCTGTTCGACCGGGTGGACCTCAGCCTGGACCGGTCGGCGTACCCGACCGGGAAGCTGACCATCACCGCGCCCGGCAGCAGCGACAGCAACCGCTACATCCAGTCCGCCAGCCTCGGCGGCAAGAAGCTGGCGCACACCTACATCACCACCGCCGACATCAAGGCCGGCAAGAACATCGCCCTCACGCTCGGCACCTCGCCCTCGTCCTGGGGCACCGCCGCCTCCGACGCCCCGCCGGCGCTGGACCACGTGCAGGACAACCGGCGGCACACCGCGGCGGCGGCCACCCCGGCCGCGCCCGGCATCCTCGCCGGCGCCGACGCCACCGAGGTGGACCTGTCCGCGGTGCTGTCCGGGCCCGGCACGGTGTCCGGCTCGGTGAGCGTGACGGCCGCTAAGCCGCTCAAGGTCGACCCGGCGAGCGCCCGCTTCACGGTCGTGTCGAAGTCGCTGCCGGCCACCCACGTGGTGCCGCTGCACGTCTCCGCGCCCGCCGGCACGCCCGACGGCACCTACCCGGTGACGGTGAAGGTCAAGCAGGCCGGCGGCCCGACCGCGACCCGGACCATCCCGGTGTCGGTGACGAGCGCGACCTGCCAGGGCACCAGCGGCTACTGCGCGCAGGACCTGTCCGGGCAGTACGACGTGGACGGCGTCAGCGTCTCCGGCGGCCCCGGCGCGGACTTCGACGGCACCGGCACCAGCTACCCGGCCGAGGACATGCCCGCGCCCGGCACCGGGGTGCTGGCCGGCCGTGCCTACGACTTCCCCGACACCTCCGGCACCGCGAAGAACTTCGTCACCGCGCACGGCCAGACCATCGACCTGACCGCGCGCGCCTACTCCGGGCTGGACGTGCTGCTCTCCGCGCACGGCGGGGACGTCACCTCGACCGCGACCGTGCACTACTCCGACGGCACCAGCGCCCAGTTCGCGCTGAACGCCACCGACTGGGCGGCCTCCTCCCCGCGGTTGGGCGAGGACACCGCGGTGCACGCCGACAGCCGCTACAACAGCAGCGGCGCGCCGGACGGCGTCGCGGTCAACCTCTGGCACATCACCGTCCCGCTGGACAGCGGCCGGACCGCGCAGTCCGTCACCCTTCCCGACAACACGAACCTGGCGCTGTACGCGATCAGCGGCCGCAACGCCTGACCGGGGCGCGGTGCCCGGCCCGGCGTCACCACGCCGGGCCGGGCACCCGCCCTCCGCTCCGCATGACCCGACGGCCGTAGGACGCCTGGCCGGCCGTCACCCACCGCCGGTGCCCCGCCCGCCCGCGACCCCCGTGCAAGCGGGCGGGGCGCCGGTCACGCACCTGGAGCCGTAACCAGAAAGGCAGCACCCTCATGAGAAGTGGCCGATCCCGCCGCACGCTCGCCAGATCACTGCTGGCAGCCGCGGTGTCCATGGCCCTGACCGTGCCGGCCGCCGGCCTCGCGCACGCCGCCAGCGGCGGGCACGGCGCGGGCGACACCTCCGACCCGGCCTTCACCACGTCCTTCGAGTCCGGGCAGGCGCAGCCGACCTGGACGAGCACCGCGGAGACCGACGCCAAGGGCAAGGCGTGGGTGTCCGGTGTGACCGCCGGCACCGTGCCGGTGCTGGCCGGCAGCATCAAGGACAAGATCGCCAAGGTCACGGCGAACTCCGACAACCCGCCCAACGAGACGGCCGACAAGGCCGCCGACGAGGACTCCAACACCAAGTGGCTGACGTTCGCCCCCACCGGCTGGCTCCAGTACCAGCTGACGGGCGCGGTGACCGTCAAGAAGTACGCCCTCACCTCGGCGAACGACAGCGACGACCGCGACCCGAAGGACTTCCAGCTCCAGGGCTCCGACGACGGCTCCACCTGGACCACCGTCGACAGCGAGACCGGCCAGAAGTTCGCCAACCGCTACCAGTCCGAGATCTACACGGTCGCGAACCCCGGTAGCTACAGCTACTACCGGCTGAACGTCACGGCCAACAACGGTGCCACCGGCGCCACGCAGCTCGCCGACCTGATCCTCTCCGACGGCTCGGCCGCGCCGACCCCGGTCTCCGGCATGACCACCGAGGTGGGCAGCGGCCCGTCCTCCGGCCCGGACATCAAGGCGAACGTCGGCTTCACCGGTGCCAAGGCGCTGGAGTACGCCGGCACGCACACCGCCTCGGGCGCGGTGCACGCCTGGAACAAGCTGTACGACGTGCACATCCCGGTGCAGCGTGACACGCAGCTGTCGTACGACATCTTCCCGGAGCTGACCGGCGGGGACCTGAAGTACCCCAGCACGTACGCCTCGATCGACCTGCACTTCACCGACGGCACCTACCTGAGCCAGCTGAAGAAGAGCGCGCAGGACGTCAACGGCGTGGCGCTCACCCCGCGCGCGCAGGGCGACTCGAAGATCCTGTACGCCTCGCAGTGGAACGCGGTCGCCGCGACCGTCGGCAAGGTCGCCGCGGGCAAGACCATCGACCGCATCCTGCTCGGCTACGACGACCCGGCCGGCAGCAACGCCGAAGGCGCCGCCACCCAGTTCAAGGGCTGGATCGACGACCTGACGATCGGCGCGGCCCCCGCGGCGAACACCTCCAAGAGCTACGTCGACCACGTCGACACCCGGCGCGGCACCAACTCCTCCGGGTCGTTCTCCCGCGGCAACAACCTGCCGCTGACCGCGGTGCCCAACGGCTTCAACTTCTTCACGCCGGTCACCGACGCGGGCTCGGACAGCTGGGAGTACAGCTACGCCGCGCAGAACAACTCCGACAACCTGCCCACGCTCCAGGCGTTCGGCATCAGCCACGAGCCCAGCCCGTGGATGGGCGACCGGGACCTGTTCCAGGTGATGCCGTCCACCGCGACCGGCACCCCGGACCTGGACCGCACCAAGCGCGCGCTGCCCTTCAAGCACTCCGACGAGGTGGCGCAGCCCGACTACTACGGTGTGACGTTCACCAACGGCCTCAAGGCCGAGATCGCGCCCGCCGACCACTCGGCGATCATGCGCTTCACCTTCCCCGGTGACACCGGCGACCTGCTCTTCGACAACATCGACAACAGCGGCGGCCTGACCTTCGACGCCGCCAAGGGCACCCTCGACGGCTACGCCGACCACAAGAGCGGGCTGTCCACCGGCGCCAGCCGGATGTACATCCACGCCGAGTTCGATCAGACGCCCGGCACAGCCACCAAGACCACCGGCCAGGGCCGCGACAACGTCACCGGGTACGCGCAGTTCGACACCTCCGGCAACAAGGTGGTGACCATGCGCGTGGCCACCTCGTTCATCAGCGCCGCGCAGGCGAAGAAGAACCTGGACCTGGAGATCCCGCAGGGCACCTCCTTCGACACGGTCAAGAACCGCGCCGCGCAGGCGTGGAACGCCAAGCTCGGCAAGGTCGAGGTGCAGGGCGCCAGCGACGACCAGCTGACCACGCTCTACTCCGACCTGTATCGGATGAACCTGTACCCGAACTCCGCCTCGGAGAACACCGGGACGAACGCCAAGCCGGTGTGGCAGTACGCCAGCTCGTTCTCCGCGCAGGGCAGCAGCACCGCCACCCAGACCGGCGCCAAGGTCGTCGACGGGCAGGTGTACGTCAACAACGGCTTCTGGGACACCTACCGCACCGAGTGGCCGGCCTACTCGCTGCTGGAGTCCGACACCGCGGGCAAGCTCGCAGACGGCTTCGTGCAGCAGTACAAGGACGGCGGCTGGACCGCCCGCTGGTCCTCGCCCGGCTACGCCGACCTGATGACCGGCACCAGCTCCGACGTCGCCTTCGCCGACGCCTACGCCAAGGGCGTCACGAACTTCGACGTCAAGGCCGCCTACGAGGCCGCGGTGAAGAACGCCACCACCGTCTCGCCGAACTCCGGCACCGGCCGCAAGGGCATCGACACCTCCGTCTTCACCGGCTACACCAACACCTCGGTGGACGGCAGCGTCTCCTGGTCGCTGGACGGCTACGTCAACGACTATGGCATCGGCACCATGGCGGCCAAGCTCGCCAAGCAGCCCGGCACCTCCAAGGCCGACCGCGAGCGCTACCAGGAGGAGTCCGCGTACTTCCTGGCCCGCGCGCAGAACTACACCACGATCTTCAACAAGAACGTGGGCTTCTTCGAGGGCCGCAACGCCGACGGCTCCTGGCGCGTCGCGGACGACGCCTACGACCCCAAGACCTGGGGCTACGAGTACACCGAGTCCAACGGCTGGAACTACGCCTTCACCGTCCCGCAGGACCCGGCCGGCCTGACCTCGCTGTACGGCGGCCAGAAGAGCATGGAGAAGAAGCTCGACACGTTCTTCTCCACGCAGGAGACCGCCCAGGGCGACACCGGCTCCTACGGCGGCACCATCCACGAGATGATCGAGGCCCGTGACGTGCGCATGGGCGAGCTGGGCATGAGCAACCAGCCCTCCTACGCCATCCCGTACATGTACGACTACGCGGGCGCGCCGGCCAAGACCCAGGCAGCCGTCCGCGAGATCGAGCAGCGCCTGTTCACCGGCAGCTCGATCGGCCAGGGCTACCCCGGCGACGAGGACAACGGCGCCACCTCGACCTGGCAGATCTTCAGCGCGCTCGGCTTCTACCCGCTCCAGACCGGCAGCGGCAACTACGAGATCGGCTCGCCGCTGTTCACCAAGGCGACGATCCACCTCGACAACGGCAAGACCATCACGGTCAACGCCCCGAACAACAGCCGCAGCAACGTCTACGTGCAGTCGCTGAAGGTCAACGGCAAGCCGTACAACAAGGTGTACCTGACGCAGGACCAGCTCTCAGGCGGTGCCGTGCTCGACTTCACCATGGGCGCCAAGCCGTCGACGTGGGGCACCGGCAGCAACGCCGTGCAGACCTCGCTGACCGCGGCCGGCAGCACCCCGAAGCCGCTCGCGGACACCACCGGTACCGACCTCGGCACCGCCTCGGCGGCCGACGGCACCAACGTCAGCGGCCTGTTCGACAACACCTCCAAGACCGCGGTCACCTTCCCGTCCGCGACGCCGCAGATCACCTACGCCTACCAGGGCAGCGGCAAGTCGGCCGAGCAGAAGGCCACCTTCTACACCCTCACCTCCGGCAGCACCGCCGCGCAGGACCCGAAGAGCTGGCAGCTCCAGGGCTCCACCGACGGCGGCAAGCACTGGAAGACCGTGGACACCCGCAGCGGCCAGACCTTCGACGACCGCTCGCAGACCCGTCCGTTCGAGATCGCCCACCCCGGCGCCTACTCGTCCTACCGCCTGGTGGTGACCGCGAACAACGGCGGCAGCTCCACCACGCTCTCCGAGGTGGAACTGCTCGCCACCTCCACGGGCACCGGCCACTGACCCGGACCCGCTGACAGCCGGCGCCCCCGCCACGACCGTGGCGGGGGCGCCGCGCTGTGCGTTCGGCTGTCCGGGCGAGCCGCCCGTGCGCCTGAACCCGGGCCGGGCCGCCCCCGGGTTGACTGGCGTCGCAGCCGCCCGGGCCCGGGCGGGCACGACACAGGCCGGACGGGGAAGGGCGGGTGGGCGCGGGTGGCCGAGGACGCGGGCGCCGAACTGGACTACGCGGCCCTGTTCGCGGCGATGCCTTCGGCCTGCATCGTGCTGGACCGGCAGTTGACGATCGTCGCGTGCAACGACGCCTACCTCGCCGCCACCGGCCGCGACCCGGCCGACCTGCTGGGGGTGCGCTTCTTCGACGCCTACCCGCCCGACCCCGCCGACCCCGCCTCGCACGGCGCCGAGGTCCAGCGCAAGTCCCTGGAAGCCGCGCTCGCCACCGGCCGCACCAACATACTGCTGCTGCACCGCTTCACCATCCCCGATCCCGACCGCTCCGGCCCGTTCGCACCGCACTGGTGGAACGTGGTGAACCGGCCGGTCAGGGACGCCGCCGGGCAGGTCCACCTGCTCATCCACCAGGTCGACGACGTCACCGAGTACGTCCGGGCCGAGCGGGCGGCCGACACCGCACACGGCGAGGGCGCCGCGCCGCGGGAGGAGACCGCGCCGCGGGAGGACACCGCGCCGCGGGGGGAGGCCCCGCCGGACGACGCGGCCGTGCAGGCGCCGCGCGCCGAACTGTTCACCCGGGCCCGCGAACTCCAGCAGGCCAACGCCCGCCTCCAGGAGTCCGCGGTACGCACCCAGGACGTCGCGCTCACCCTCCAGCGGGCCATGCTCGCCACCCCCGACCTCGCCGCGCACCCCGAGGTCGCCGTGCGCTACCTGCCGGCGCTGACCGGCATGAACGCCTGCGGCGACTGGTACGACGTCGTCGACCTGCCCGAGGGGCGCCTCGCGCTGTCGGTCGGCGACGTGGTCGGCCACGGCGTGGACGCCGCCAGCGTCATGGGCATGCTGCGCGCCGCGCTCAGCGCCGCCATCCGCGTCGCCGACAGCCCCAGCGGTGCCCTGGAGACGCTGGGCCGCTACGCGCGCGCCCAGGACGGCGCGGTCGCCACCACCACCTTCACCTGCCAGCTCTTCCCCGGCAGCCGGCTGCTGATGTACAGCAGCGCCGGCCACCCGCCGCCGCTGCTGGTGCACTCCGACGGCAGCTGCGAACTGCTCGACCAGGCCACCGACCCGCCGCTGGGGGTGCGCATGGAGCACGTGCCGCGCCCGCAGGCCACCGCCGACTACCGCGACGGCGACCTGCTGGTGCTCTACACCGACGGCCTCATCGAGCGGCGCGGCGAGGACATCGACGCCGGGATCGGCCGCCTGATCGAGGGCGTGCGCACGCTGCGCGCCCTGCCGCCGGAGGAGGTCGCCGACGGCCTGCTGCGCGTGATGGCCGACCCGGCCGGCCAGCAGGACGACATCTCCCTGCTGATCACCCGGCTCTGACGCCCCGCCCGACCGCGCCGCTGACCAGCGCGCTCCGGGGGCTGGTCCAACGCCCGGTTCACCCCGTCGAGTTGTGGTGTCCGCTTTATTGACGCTGCATGGCCGCGATGATTCACTTCCGTCCTGAGAGCGCTCTCATGCAGCCCGGGGCCAGGGCGTGCCGTACCTGCCCGTCTTTTCCCACCACTTCAGGGAGAGCCGTGTCCGTCATTCCCACGCGCCGTGCCATGCTCCGCGGGGCGGCAGCCGCCGCCGCGGTGCCGCTGGCCGGCGGCATCTCCACCGGATCAGCCCACGCCGCGCAGCCCGGGCGCGGCAGCGGCCCCGGCACGCAAGGGGGTGCCGCGCACCACGGCGGCACCGACCTGGGCGCGAACGTCCTGGTCTTCGACCCGTCGATGGGCGACGCGGCGATCCAGCAGCAACTCGACGCGGTGTTCGCCACCCAGCAGTCCAACCAGTTCGGCACCGAGCGCTACGCCCTGGCGTTCAAGCCCGGCACCTACAACGTCGACGTCAACGTGGGCTTCTACACCCATGTGCTCGGCCTGGGCGACAGCCCCGACGACGTGCTGATCAACGGCCATGTCACCGTGGACGCCCAGTGGCTGGACGGCAACGGCACCCAGAACTTCTGGCGGGCCGCGGAGAACCTCAGCATCGCGCCCCCGGACGGCCTGGAGCGCTGGGCGGTGGCCCAGGCCGGCCCGATGCGCCGGGTGCACGTCAAGGGCGACATGACGCTGTGGCCCAGCCCGCCCGGCAACCAGTGGTCGAGCGGCGGCTTCCTCGCCGACAGCGTCGTGGACGGCCAGGTGGAGTCCGGCTCGCAGCAGCAGTGGCTCTCGCGCAATGACACCTTCGGCAGCTGGACCGGCTCCAACTGGAACATGGTCTTCGTCGGCACCCAGGGCGCCCCCGCCCAGTCCTTCCCCACGCCGCCCTACACCACCGTGGACCGCACCCCGACCGTGCGGGAGAAGCCGTTCCTGACCGTGGACCGGCACGGCGGCTACCACGTCTTCGTGCCCGCGCTGCGCCGCGACAGCACCGGCACCACCTGGGCGCACGGCCCGGCCTGCGGCCACAGCATCCCGCTGTCCGGCTTCCACGTGGCCACCCCCGGCGACACCGCAGCCGACCTCAACCGGGCGCTTTCCCGCGGCCAGCACCTGCTGCTCACCCCCGGCATCTACGCCCTGTCCGCGCCGCTGAAGATCGACCGCCCCGGCACCGTGGTGCTCGGCCTGGGCCTGGCCACCCTGCGCTCCACGCACGGCAACTCCCTGGTGGAGGTCGCCGACGTCGGCGGCGTCACCGTGGCCGGGGTGCTCCTGGAGGCCGCCTCCGACCACGCGCCGCTGCTGCTGCGGGTCGGCCACGGCCGCAGCCGCCTGCGCCACGACGCCGACCCCACCGCGCTGTTCGACGTCTACGCCCGGATCGGCGGGTCGCTGCCCGGCGGCGCGAGCGTCAGCGTCCAGGTCGACAGCAATGACGTGATCTGCGACAACCTGTGGCTGTGGCGCGCCGACCACGGCCTGGACGGCACCGTCGGCTGGACGGTCAACCCGGCCGACACCGGCTTCCTCGTGAACGGCGACCACGTCACCGCCTACGCGCTGGCCGTGGAGCACTACCAGAAGTACGAAGTGGTGTGGAACGGCAACCACGGCCGCACCTACTTCTTCCAGAACGAGCACCCCTACGACGTGCCCACCCAGTCCGCCTGGGTGCACGGCGGGACCAACGGCTACGCCGCCTACAAGGTCGGCGACGCGGTCACCGAGCACCACGCCTGGGGACTGGGCAGCTACTGCTTCTTCAACCTCGAGGCGAACATCTACACCGACCGCGCCTACGAGGTACCCGACACCCCCGGGGTGGTCTTCACCGACCTGATGACGGTCTGCCTCAACGACGCGGCCGGCGGCGGCATCCTGCACTGCATCAACGCCAGCGGGGACCCGGTCGAGAACGGGTTCGGCACGTACAACATGAAGCAGTACGCGAACGGGGTCGCGACCGTGTGACGGTCGCCGCCGTGTGATCCGTGTGATCCGTGTGATCCGTGTGGTTCCGGGCCGCCGGTGCGCTCCGCGCCGGCGGCCCGCGGGCGTCAGGGCGTCTGCTGCGGGGCGGCGGCGCGGTCCATGGCGCTGCCGCCGCTGCTGCTGCCGCTGCCGCTGCCGCCACCGCTGTCGGTGGAGGACGAGGTGGGGGGCGACGTGGTCGCCGACGGGGTGGGTTGCGTGGTCGCGGTGCTGCCGCCGGAGCCGGAAGCGTTGCCGCCGGTCCTGGTGCTGCCGGTGGAGGGCGTCGCCGACGGGGTGGGGGAGGACGGGGCGGTGGTCGAGGTGCCGCCGGTGGCCGGGTCGGTGGCGGTCGGCGCCGGGCTGGTGGTGTCCTGGCCGCCGCCGGAGCCGCTGGTGCTCGGGCTGCCGGTGGTGGAGGGGGTCGGGGTGGTGGTGGAGTGCGACGAGCTGCCGCCGGTGAAGGCGTTTCCGATCGTGGTGCCGCTGCCGTGGCCGCTGATGTTCTGGCCCGAGGCGAGCTCGACCACGGTGATGCCGCCCATGGTCAGGCCGAAGGCGAGCGCCACCGCGACGGCCGGCCGCTTCCAGCGCCGCCCGCGCCCCCCGCCGGCGCGGTGGACGGTGCCCTCGGAGTAGGCGGTGTCCGCCGGCGGGTCCAGGTGGCCGGTGGAGAGGGCTTCGAGCGAGGCGGCCGCGGTGGCGTCCAGGGTGCCGTACACCCGCGTCGCGCCGTCCGTACGCTCGCCGCCCGGTTCGCCGTCGCCGTCGCCGTCGGCGGGGTCGGGGCCCGTACTCGGCTGCGGCTGCGCGGCCCCGTGCAGGGCGGTGGCCGGGGCCTGGCCAGGGGCGTCGGGCGGGGTGGGCGTCGGTGGTGCGAAGACGGTGTGCGCGGTGGCGGGGTCCGGGTGCGGTTGCGGGGCCTGGCCAGGGGCGTCCGGCGGGGTGTCCGTCGGCGGTGCGAAGACGGTGTGCGCGGTGGCGGGGTCGGGGTCCGTACGCGGCCGCGGGTCCTTGCGGAGGCTGGGGGCCGACAGCAGGCCGGTGCGCGCGGCGGTCTCGGTCGCGGTGGCCGTCAGGGACGGCTTCGCCCGGCCCTGGAACGCGGCGCCGTGGACGTGGCCGGCCACCTCGTGGACGTGCCGGCCGGTGCGGCGGAAGACGTGCTGGAGGATCGAGCCGCCGCAGGTGCCGAGCACGCTGACCACGCCGGCGCCCATGATCGTGCCGTACACCCCGAGGTTGGAGGCGAGCTTGGCGGCCACGACCGCGGCCACGGCGCTGCCCGCCACCTGCGGCACGCTCAGGTCGAGCGTGGCACGGCCGCCCCTGCCCGCGGGCTCGCCGCCCTCCGGCTGCTCCGGTGCGGCCTCGTCCGGCCGCTCTTGCGCGGGCCCGCCGGCCCGCTCGTCTCCCAGCCCCATCCCGGACCCGGCCCTCCTCTCGCGGTCAACCGCAAGGACAGACGGACGGCCCGCGGCGTAAAGTTCCTTTTGCGCTCTTTTCGTGAACTACGCCACTCCGCCCCGCCCGCGCCCCCTCCGCCGCACCGCCACGCCCGGGCAAACCGGCTGACCAGGTGCGACAGCGGATCGCAACCGGGGTACTACGCTGGGCCGATGGCGCGATACCTCGACGTACACCCTGAGAACCCCCAGCCGCGCATCATCGGCGGCGTGGCCGAGAGCATCCGGTCCGGCGCGCTCGTCGCCTACCCGACGGACTCCTGCTACGCGCTGGGCTGCCGGGTCGGCAACCGCGACGGGCTCGACCGCATCCGGTCCATCCGCAACCTCGACGACCGCCACCACTTCACCCTGATGTGCCGGAACTTCGCCCAGCTCGGCCAGTTGGTGCAGATCGACAACGACGTGTTCCGGGCGATCAAGGCGGCCACGCCCGGCAGCTACACCTTCATCCTGCCGGCCACGCGGGAGGTGCCGCGGCAACTGCTGCACCCCAAGAAGCGGACGGTCGGCGTGCGCATCCCCGACCACGTCGTCACGCAGGCGCTGCTCGCGGAACTCGACGAGCCGCTGGTCTCCAGCACCCTGCTGCTTCCCGACGAGGCCGAACCGCTCACGCAGGGCTGGGAGATCAAGGAGCGGCTCGACCACGTCGTGGACGCCGTGGTGGACTCCGGCGACTGCGGCACCGAGCCCACCACCGTCGTCGACTTCTCCGACGGCGCCGCCGAGATCGTCCGCCGCGGCGCCGGCGACCCCGCGCGCTTCGAGTAGCCGGACCGCGGCGCGGCGCGCGTTTTCCCGCCCGCGCCGCAGCCCCGGACCGGCGGCGGCGAAAACCGGCGGACGCCATTCCGCTCGATGCAGTGGGGATTTTCCTGCTGCGTCCGCCCTACCGTTGAGGCGACTCGAATTCCGCCCGCATCCGCGGGAATTCGTTCCGGACGCCAGGAGCGCCCCCACGTGCTCCGGCCCACCCCTGACCTGGGGTCGGCCGACCGCGCCCGGACCCGGGATGCAGGTGTTCCCGTGCGCGCATTTCCACCCGGACCTCGATTCCGCGAGGGCCGGGACATGGGCGAACGGGACGGAGGACGCTTTGCCGGGACTTCGTATCGGGTTTCTCCCTTTCACGGCGTGCGCGCGCACCGGGTACGCCGTGGGATTCCTGTGAAGTTGTCCCGCGCCGCCTATTCCCGACAGGTAGGACACGTCAGATGGCACGTTCCCTGGTCGATCTGCTGACCGAGCACGCCGCGCGAAACCCGGGCCGTACCGCGTACCGGTACCTCGTCACGGGCGACGTGGACGGCGGGGTCGAGGAGATCACGTACGGGCGGCTGGCCGAGCGCGCCCGGGCGATCGCCGCCTGGCTCCAGGACCACGGGCTGGCCGGGTCCCGGGCCGTCCTGCTCTACCCGCCGGGTGTGGAGTTCATCTGCGGCTACCTCGGCTGCCTGGCGGCCGGGGTCGTCGCCGTGCCCGCCGTCCCCCCGCAGGGGCGCGCGCAGAACCACCGCGCCCTGGCCCGTACCGAGCGGCTGCTCGCGGACGCCGACGCCCGGGCGGTCCTGGGCGGGCGGGAGGTCATCGCCGCGCTGCGCACGATGGCCGACCAACTGCCCGGACTCGACCGGATCACCTGCCTGGCCACCGAGGACGTCCCCGACGGGCTCGCCGCCACCTGGCGCGCACCGGACCTGACCGCCGACTCCGTCGCCTTCCTCCAGTACACCTCCGGCTCCACCTCGGCGCCGCGCGGTGTGATGGTCACGCACGGGAACCTGATGCACAACGAGCGGTTCATCACCGAGCGGATGGGCCACACCCCGGAGGCGCTCGAGCGGCACGGCCACGAACTCTTCGTGAGCTGGCTGCCGCTGTACCACGACATGGGGCTCATCGGCCCGGTGCTGAACACCGTCTACCTCGGGGCGACCGCCACCCTCTTCTCGCCGCTGCACTTCCTCCAGCAGCCCCGGCGCTGGGCGGCGGCCGTCAGCCGCTACCGCCCGCACACCAGCGGAGGCCCCAACTTCGGGTACGAGCTGAGCGTCAAGCACGCCACCCCCGACTTCGTCGCCGGCCTGGACCTGAGCAGCTGGCGGGTCGCCTTCAACGGCGCCGAACCGGTCCGCGCCGCCACCCTGCGGCGCTTCACCGCGACCTTCGCGCCGGCCGGCTTCCGCGACGACGCCCACTGCCCCTGCTACGGGCTGGCCGAGGCCACGCTCATGGTCAGCGGCAACGCCGCCGGCACCCCGCCGGTGGTGGCCGCCGGCGACGGCGGGAGCGGCCCGGAGGCCGTCGGCTCCGGGCGGCCGGGGCCGGACATGACCGTCGTCATCGTCGACCCGGAGCGCGGCGCGGAACTCCCCGACGGCGAGACCGGCGAGATCTGGGTGCGCAGCGCAAGCGTCGCCGGCGGCTACTGGCGCAACGCCCTCGCCACCCGCGCGGCCTTCCGCGCCACCCTGCCCGGCCGCGAGGGGCGCTTCCTGCGCACCGGCGACCTCGGATTCCTGCGCGACGGCGAGCTGTTCATCGCCGGCCGCCTGAAGGACCTCATGGTCGTCGACGGGCGCAACCGCTATCCGCAGGACCTCGAACTGTCCGCCGAGTCGGCCCATCCGGCGGTCCGCCCGGGCTGCACCGCGGCCTTCTGCGTGGACGGGGGAGCCGACGGCGAGCAACCCGTCCTGGTCGCCGAGGTGTCCGCGGACGCCGCCGGCGAGGCCGAGAAGATCGCCGACCTCGTCCGGGGCGCGATCGGCGAGGCCCACGGCCTGCCGCTGCACGACGTCGTGC
Source organism: Actinacidiphila sp. bgisy145 (assembly GCF_057708125.1). Taxonomy (NCBI): domain Bacteria; kingdom Bacillati; phylum Actinomycetota; class Actinomycetes; order Kitasatosporales; family Streptomycetaceae; genus Actinacidiphila; species Actinacidiphila sp. bgisy145. Next base: position 26,317 of record NZ_JBYIRL010000014.1, on the reverse strand, counting down.
TGATACGGCCCGGCACCATCCCCAAGACGTCCAGCGGCAAGATCCAGCGCCACGCCACCCGCGCCGCCTACCTCGGCGGCACCCTCTCCCTGTCCGGCGCGTCCGCCGGCTGACCGCCCCGCCGCGGTCTCCCGACCGCCCCGCGCAGCCTCGCCCGAGGCGCCCCCACTGAACCGGTCGCACCGGCCGCGCCGACCGTACCGACCGCACCGCATCCGCGAGGACACCGCCCGAGCACCGAGCGCACGAGGACACCTGCCCAGATGCCTGCGAACGAGCCCCCGAAGCCGACCTCCGAGACACCCGGCGCCCCCCAGGCGCGCCCCACCACCGCGGCGGGCGTGCGCGACTGGCTGGTGACCGCCGTCGCCGAAGCCGCCGGGCTCGACCCGTCGGCCGTCGACCCGCACCGGCCCGTCGCCGAACTCGGCCTGGGCTCCCGTCAGTTGGTGGCACTGTCGGTGGAGCTGGCGGCGCTGACCGGCCGCACCCTGGACCCGTCCCTCGTCTACAACCACCCCACCATCGCCGCGATCGCCGCGGCGGTCCTCGACGACGAGCCGCCGGCTGCGGCCGCCGGGGCGCCGCCCGGGCCCGAACGGCAGCCGGGCGGCGACGACATCGCGATCCTCTCCATGGCCTGCCGCTACCCCGGCGGCGCCGACGACCCCGAGGCGCTGTGGCGGCTGCTGGACGCCGGCCGCGACGCCGTCACCGAGGTGCCGCCCGGCCGTTGGGACACCGCCGGACTCCACGACCCCGACCCCGAGGCGGCCGGCACCGCCTACACCCTGCGCGGCGGCTACCTCGCCGCCATCGACCGCTTCGACGCGGCCTTCTTCGGCATCTCGCCCCGCGAGGCCGCCGCGATGGACCCGCAGCAGCGCCTGCTCCTGGCGACCGCATGGGAGACCGTCGAACGCGCCGGGATCGTCCCCGGCACCCTCGACGGCACCTCCACCGGCGTCTACGTCGGCCTGTACGACAGCGGCTACCTCGGCAGCGCGCCGCTCGACCGGCTCGACGGCCACGTGGGCACCGGCACGGCCCCCAGCGTCGCGTCCGGCCGGATCGCCTACACCCTCGGCCTCCAGGGCCCGGCCGTCACCGTGGACACCGCCTGCTCGTCCTCGCTGGTCGCCCTGCACCTGGCGGCCAGGGCGCTCGCGGCGGGCGAGTGCGACCTCGCGCTGGCCGGCGGCGCCACACTGCTGGTCACCCCGCGCGGCCACGTCGAGTTCAGCCGGCTGCGCGGCCTGTCGCCCACCGGGCGGTGCAGCCCGTTCGGCGCCGGCGCCGACGGCGTGGTGTGGGCCGAGGGCTGCGGCGTGGTGCTCCTCAAGCGGCTCCAGGACGCCCGCCGCGACGGCGACCGGGTGCTGGCGGTCGTCAAGGGCTCGGCGGTCAACCAGGACGGCCGCAGCCAGGGCCTGTCCGCGCCCAGCGGCCTCGCCCAGGAGCGGGTGGTGCGCGCCGCGCTGGCCGCCGCGGGGCTGCGCCCGGACGACCTGGACCACGTGGAGGCCCACGGCACCGGCACCGAACTGGGCGATCCCGTCGAGGGCCGCGCCCTGGCCGCCGTCTTCGGCCCCGGCCGACCGGCCCACCGGCCGCTGGCCGTCGGCTCGCTGAAGTCCAACATCGGCCACACCCAGGCCGCCGCGGGCATCGGCGGCGTCATCAAGACGGTGCTCGCCCTCGGCCACGAACGCCTACCCGCCTCGCTGCACGCCGAGACCCCCACCCCGCTCGTCGACTGGGAGGCGGGCGGGCTGCGGGTCCAGACCGCCGCCCGGCCGTGGCCGCGCGACGCCGACCGGGTGCGCCGGGCGGGTGTCAGCGCGTTCGGGATCAGCGGCACGAACGCGCACGTGGTGCTGGAGGAGCCGCCCGGGGAACTGGCCGGGCCCGCTGCGGCGGACCCACCGCGGCACCCGGCGGGCGCGGTGCGGCACCCGGGGGGCGCGGTGCGGCAACCGGCGGACCCGCCGCGGCATTCGGCGGGCGCGGTGCGGCACCCGGCGGGCGCGGTGCGGCAACCGGCGGACCCACCGCGGCAACCGGCAGGCGCGGTGCGGCAACCGGCGGGCGCGGTGCGGCGCGAAGCCTCCGCCGAGGCACCGGCGCCGGACCCCGGCCCCGCCGCCCCGCTGCTCTTCCCGCTCTCCGCCCGCACCGAACCCGCCCTGCGCGGCCAGGCCGCCCGCCTGCTCGACCGCCTCACGGCCGCGCCTGCGCCCGAACTGCCCGCGGTGGCCGCCGCACTGGCCCACCACCGCACGCACTTCGAGCACCGCGCCGTCATCCGCGCCGCCGACCGCGACGGCCTGCGCACCGCGCTGCGCGCCCTCGCCGACGGCCGCCCCGGACCCGCGGACCTCGTCGAAGGCCCCGGCCGCCGCGCGGCCGGGAAGGTCGCGTTCGTCTTCCCCGGCCAGGGCGCGCAGTGGCCCGGCATGGCCCGCGACCTGCTCGGCCGCGACCCGGTCTTCACCGACATGATCGACCGCTGCGACGCGGCGCTGCGCCCGTTCACCGGCTGGTCGGTGACGGCGGTGCTGCGCGGCGACGCCCACGCCCCGCCGCCGGACCGGGTGGACGTGGTCCAGCCCGTCCTGTTCGCCGTCATGGTCTCCCTCGCCGCGGTGTGGCGGGCCCGCGGCGTCCACCCGGACGCGGTGGTCGGGCACAGCCAGGGCGAGGTGGCCGCCGCCTGCGTCGCCGGTGCCCTCAGCCTCAACGACGCCGCCGCGGTCGTGGCCCTGCGCAGCCGCGCCCTGACCCGGCTGGCCGGCAGCGGCACCATGGCCGTCGTCGCCCTGCCCCGCGACGAGGTCGAGGCGCTGCTGCCCGCCTCGGGCGGCCGGGTGTCGGTCGCCGCCGTCAACAGCGGCCGCTCGACGGTGGTCTCGGGCGCGGCCGAACCCCTGCTGGACCTGCTCGCCGGGCTCGAACGCGAACAGGTCTTCGTCCGGCTGCTCGACGTCGACTACGCCTCCCACAGCGCCGGGGTCGAACCGGTCCGCGCCGAGATCCTCGACGAGTTGGACGGCGTCACCGCCGTACCCGCACCCGTCGCCTGGTATTCCACCGTCACCGGCGAGCCCGTCACCGCGGAACTCGACGCCGGGTACTGGTACACGAACCTGCGCGAACCCGTCCGCTTCGCACCGGCCGTGGCCCGCATGGCCGCCGACGGCTACCGCTGCTTCGTCGAGCTGAGCCCGCACCCCTCGCTGCTCACCGCGCTGCGCACGGTCGCCGAGGAGACCGGCCAGGAGGACCTGACCGCCGTCGGGTCGCTGCGCCGCGACGAGGACGGCCCGGCCTGCCTGGACCTGGCGGCCGCCGAACTCCACGTCCACGGACGGCAGCTCGACTGGCGCCGCCTGGTGCCCGACGGCCCGCCGGCCGACCTGCCCACGTACGCCTGGGACGCGCGGCGGCACTGGACCGAACCGGACGCCGCCGGCGGGGCGACCGGCCTGCTCGACCGCGCCGCGCACCCGCTGCTCGGGGTCCAGCTCCAGTCGGCGGACGAGAGCCGCTGGACCTTCCGGTCCGAGTGGCAGGCGGCGACCGCCGACTGGCTGCCCGACCACGCCGTGTTCGGGCGGACGGTGGTGTCCGGCACGACCCTGGCGGAGCTGTGCCGCGCGGCCCTCGACGTCGCCCGGCCCGCCGACCCGTGCGACGTCGCGGACCTGCTGCTGCTCGCGCCTCTCGTCCTCACCGACGGCGGCACCGTGGAGGTGTCGGTCGACGTCGTCACGGCGGGCGCGGAAACGGGTGCCGGCGCGGGTGCGGAAACGGGCGCGGGTGCGGCTGCGGCCGCGGAGATCACCGTGCACAGCCGGCCGCGCGGCGACGCGAGCGCCGGGTGGACGCTGCACGTCACCGCCACGGCCACCACTGCCGCGGACCCCGCCGCCGCGGGGGCGCCCCCGGCGTGGCCGCAGGACGCCGCCACGGCCTGGGCCCCGGACGCGTACGAGGCGCTGGCCGGCCGAGGGCTCGGCTACGGACCGGCGTTCCAAGGCGTGCGGGACGCGGTCGTCCTCGCCCCCGGCGAAGTGCTGGCCCGGCTGTCGCTGCCCGCCGCCGCGCACGCCACCGCCGACGCGTACCCCCTCCACCCGGCCCTGCTCGACGCCGCACTCCAGGCGACCTCCTGCCTCGACGCCGCCGACGGCCGCGTCCTGCTGCCCGTCGCGGTGGGCCGCTGCGTCCTGCCGCCCGGCGGCGCGACCGAGCTGACGGCCCATGTGCGGCGCCTCGGCGGCCCCCGTACCGACTCCGGCGCCGACGTCACGCTGGACGTGCACCTCTGGGACGCCGACGGGCTCCCCGCGGGGCGGCTGGAAGGCGTACGGCTGCGGGCCGCCGACCCGGACGACCTGCTCCGGGCCCCGGACAGCGCCCGGCACCTGTACGAGGTGGCGTGGACGCCCGCCACCGGCGGGACCTCCGCCCTGGCCGGCGGCACCTGGGCCGTTCGCGGCGACCCGGGCGACCCGGATGCCGCGGCGGCCGTACGGGCCCTGCAAGCGGCCGGCGCGGAGTTGACCGACGCGCGCGCGGACGTCCTTCTGCGCTGGTGGCCGCGCCCCCGGCCCGGTGCCGACGTGGCCTCCGCGGCCCACGCGGTGGCCGCCGCCGCGCTGCGCGAACTCCAGGAGCTGCTCGCCCTCCCGCGCGAGGAGGCCCCCGACCGCGTCGTCTGGGTCACCCGCGGGGCGGTGGCCGCCGCCGACGGCGACACCGTCCCGGACCTGCCGAACTCCCTGCTGTGGGGCCTGGCGCGCAGCACACGCGCCGAACACCCCGACGTCACCCTCACCTTGCTCGACCTCGACACCCCGGCCGGCCTCATACCCGCGCTCGGCCACCCCGGCGAACCCGAACTCGCCGCCCGCGACGGCATACTGCTGACCCCGCGCCTGACCCGCGCGGCCGCTGGTCCATCCGCCGCGAAGGGCGGCGCGGCTTCGTCGGGTGTGCTCGCGGGAGGGGATGCCCGTGCCGCGGGCGAGGTCGGGGGCAACTCCCGGCAGGGCAGCGCGGGTTCGGTGGGTGGCGTTGCGGCTGGTGGTCCGCCGGCCGCGCGGGGGGACTTCGGTTCGCCGGGCGTGCCCGGGGTGGCGGGGGGCGGGTTCGACTTCGCGACGGGCGGCGGGGGGTCGGCGGCCGCGGGGGCGGCGGGTGCGCGCACCGTTGGGGATTCAGGTGACGGCTTTCCCATGGACGGGGCCGTGCTGGTCACCGGTGGGTTGGGGGCCGTCGGGCGGCGGTTGGCGCGGCGGATGGCCGAACGCGGGGTGCCGCGGCTGGTGTTGACATCGCGGCGGGGCGGGGCGGACCCGCGTGCCGCGGGCATCGGGGCGGAACTCGCCGCGCTCGGTGCCGAGGTCGAGATCGTCGCGTGCGATGTCGCGGACGCGGCGGACGTGGCGGAGGCGGTGCGGCGGGCCGGGCGCGGGGACCTGCCGCTGCGGGGGATCGTGCACTGCGCGGGCGTGCTGGCGGACGGGGTGGCCGCCGAGCTGACCGCGGAGCGCCTCGCGCGGGTGCTGCGTCCGAAGGTGGACGGCGCCGCCCATCTGCACCGGCTCACCGCTGAGTTGCCGTTGCGGCTGTTCCTGCTGGTGTCCTCGGCGGCCGGGGTGTTCGGCGCGCCGGGCCAGGCCAACTACGCGGCGGCGAACGTCTTCCTCGACCAGCTCGCCCACCACCGGCGGGCGTTGGGACTTCCCGCCGCGTCGGTGTCGTTCGGCGCCTGGGCGGGGGAGGGACTGGCCGCGCGGCACGCGGACCTGGCACGGATGGCCCGCCTCGGCCACCGCCCGCTGACGGCCGACCAGGGCTGCGAACTGGCCGAGCTGTCCCTGCGCGCAGGCGCCCCGCACCTCGTGGCCTCGGCGTTGGACCTGCCGCGGCTGCGCGCCGGCCAGGCCGGTGCGGCCGAGGACGCGGGCGCCCTGTGGCGCACCCTGCTGCCTCCGGCCCGCGCCGCCCGCCGCGGTGGCGACAGCCTGGCCGAACGCCTCGCCCGGCTCCCCGAGGCCGACCGCGCCGAGCGCGTCCTCGCCCTGGTCCGGGAGGAGGCGACCCGCTCCCTCGGCCTCGGCCCGGGGCAGACCGTCCGCCCCGATCAGCCGCTGCGCGAACTCGGCATGGACTCGGTGACAGCACTGGAACTGCGCAACCGCATCAGCTCCCGGGTCGGCGCGCGCCTGCCCGCCACCCTCCTGTTCGACCACCCCACCCCGGCCCGCCTGGCCGGATACCTGCTGGCCCACCCGCTCGCGGCGGCCGAGCGCACCGCGGCGCCGCACGCCACCGCCCCGGCCGCCCCCGCCACCCCGGCACTCGCGGCTGACGAGCCCGTGGCCGTCGTCGCCATGGCCTGCCGCCTGCCCGGCGGCGTCAAGGACCCCGAGGGCCTGTGGCGGCTGGTCGCCGAGGGCCGGGACGCCGTGGGCCCCTTCCCGGCCGACCGCTGGGACGTGGCGTCCCTCTACGACCCCGACCCGGACGCCCTGGGCACGACCTACGCCCGCGAAGGCGGCTTCCTGGAGGACATCGCCTCCTTCGACGCGGGCTTCTTCGGGATCACCCCGAAGGAGGCGGCCGCGATGGACCCCCAGCAGCGCCTGCTGCTGGAGACCGCCTGGGAGGCGCTGGAGCGCGCCGGGATCGTCCCCGCCGAGCTCGCCGGCAGCTCCACCGGCGTGTACGTCGGCATGTTCGGCAGCGACTACCTGGCCGGCGCCCGCCTCGACCAGCTCGACGGCTACGTCGGCACCGGCGCAGCGCCGAGCGTCGCCTCGGGGAGGCTCGCCTACGCCCTCGGCCTCAACGGGCCCGCGCTGACCGTGGACACCGCCTGCTCGTCGTCGCTGGTCGCCGTGCACCTGGCGGCGCAGGCGCTGCGCGCCGGCGAGTGCGACCTCGCGCTCACCGGCGGCGTCACGCTGATGGTGACCCCGCAGACCTTCGTCGAGTTCAGCCGGCTGCGCGGCCTGTCGCCCACGGGCCGCTGCCGTTCCTTCGCGGACGCGGCCGACGGCGCGGTCTGGGCCGAGGGCGCGGGACTGGTCGTCCTCAAGCGCCTGCGCGACGCCCGCCGCGACGGCGACGAGGTCCTCGCGGTGCTGCGCGGCACCGCCGTCAACCAGGACGGCCGCAGCCAGGGCCTGTCCGCGCCCAACGGCCCCGCCCAGGAACAGGTGGTCCGGCAGGCGCTGGCGCGGTCCGGGCTGGCGCCCGCGGACATCGACCACGTCGAGGCGCACGGCACCGGCACCACCCTCGGCGACCCGATCGAGGCGCACGCCCTCGCCGAGGTCTTCGGCGGCTCCCGGCCGCCCGGGCGCCCCCTGCACCTCGGCTCGCTGAAGTCCAACGTCGGCCACACGCAGGCCGCTTCGGGCGTCCTCGGGCTGATCAAGGTCGTCCAGTCGCTGCGCCACCGGACCCTCCCGCGCACCCTGCACGCCGATCCGCCCAGCCGCCACGTCGACTGGGACGGCAGCGGCCTGCGCCTGCTGCACGACGAGGTCGCCTGGCCGCAGGACCCCGGCCGCACCCGGCGGGCCGGGGTGAGCGCCTTCGGGATCAGCGGCACCAACGCCCATGTGATCCTGGAGGAGGCCCCGTACGCCGCGCCCGCGGCTGGGGCCGAACCCGCCCCGGACCCACGGCTGTTCATGCTGTCCGGCCGCAGCGACGACGCGGTGCGCGCCCAGGCCGCGCGGCTGGCCGCGCACCTGCGCGACGGCGCGCCCGCCGCCCTGCCGGACATCGCCCACACCCTGGCCCGGCACCGCAGCCACTTCGAGTGGCGTGCCGCGCTGGTGGCGGCGGGCCGGGAGGAACTGCTCGCGGGGCTCGACGCGTTGGCGGACGGCCGCCGGCCCCTCGCGGCCCCGCGCGCGGAGCAGAACGGCAGGACGGCCTTCGTCCTCACCGGGCACGGCGGCCCCTGGCCACCGGCGGGCGTGGCGGAGGCGGCGGCCGGATCGGCGGCTTTCCGGGAGGAGTTGGCCCGCGTCGACGAGGCCGTCCGCCGCCGCACCGGATGGTCGGTCCGCGACGTGCTCGCCGGGACCGGCGACGCCCCGAGCAGCCAGCGGACCGACGTCTTACAGCCGGTGCTGTTCGCCCTCGGTGCGGCGCAGGCAGCCGCCTGGCGGGGCCTGGGCGTCACCCCGGACGCCGTCGTCGGGCACAGCCTGGGCGAGGTCGCCGCCGCCTACGTGGCCGGGGCCCTGACACTGGACGACGCCGTGCGCGTGGTGACCGGCCGGGCCGCGGCCGCCGCGCCCCTGGTCGGCCAGGGCGGCATGCTCGCCGTCCGGCTGCCCCCCGCGCGCGTCGAGGACCTGCTCGCACCCTACGCGGGACGGCTGTTCGTCGCCGCCGTCAACAGCGCCGAGGCCGCCGCCGTTTCGGGCGAGGCCGCGGCCCTGGCCGCGCTGCGGCGGCAACTTGACGAACTGGGCACCCCGAACCGGCCGTTGGCCACGCCCTTCGCCTCCCACACCCCCCTGATGGCATCGGCCCGCGGTGAACTCCTCACCCGCCTCGGCGCCGTCCGGGGCGGGCCGGGCCGGCTCGCGATGTACTCGACGGTGCGCGCCGCACCCATCGCCGGGGAGCAGTTGGACGCCGCGTACTGGTACGCCAACCTCGGCGAGCCCGTACGGTTCGCGGACACGATCCGCCGGATGCTCCACGACGGCTACCGCTCCTTCGTGGAGATCGGCCCGCACCCCTCGCTCGGCGCCCCGATCGAGGAAGTGGCCGCCGAAGCCGGGATCGACGTGGCCGGTATCGCGCCGCCCTCCGCGGACGACGGCCCGCGCGCCCTGCTGCACCGGCTCGCGGAGCTGTACGGCGCCGGACACACCCCGGACTGGCGGGAGTTGTTCCCCGCCGGCCGCCGCGCCGACCTGCCCACCTACCCCTACGCCCGGGAACGCCACTGGCGGACCCCGGCCCGCACCGCCACCGGCGCGGGCCTGCTCGGCACCCACCTGGAGAGCAGCGACGCACCCGGCCGCCACCTCTTCCAGACCGACATCGACCTGGGCGACAGCCGCTTCGCCTACCTCGCGGACCACCGGGTCGGCGGCGAGATGTGGCTGCCGGCCGCCGCGTTCCTGGACATGGCGCTGGAGGCCGCCCACGCCGTGGGCGACCCCGGCGGCCCCGACGAGCGCGGCACCAGCCCGGCAGCGGGCCCGCTCCACCTCACCGGCGTCCGCTTCCACCGGCCGCTGCGCCTGGAGCCCGGCAGACCCGTACGCCTGCAACTCGTCCTGCACCCGGCCGCGGACGGCCACCGGGACTTCACCATCGCCTCCGCGCCCGCGGGCGGCGGCCCCGCGGTGTGGGAGCAGCACGTCACCGGGCGCGCCGCCCCCGGCGCCGGCACCCAGCCGATCCCCGCGGCCGCCGGCCGCCTGGCCGACCTGCGCGAGGAGTGCACCGGGCACGCCGACCTGACCGCCGTGCGCGCCGCACTGAGCGCCCTGGGCATCGACCACGGCCCCGCCTTCCGCGCTCTGGAACAGGGCCGTTTCAGCGGCGGTGCGGCGCTCGGACGGCTGGCCCCGCGCCCCGCCGCCGGCCACCTGCTGCACCCCGCCGTCCTCGACGCCGCCTTCACCACCGCCGCCCTTCCCAGCGACGCGCCCGCGGGCCGGGCGTTCGTGCCCGCCGAGGTCGGCCGGCTGCACTTCACCGGCCGGCGCACCCCGCCCGCCTGGGCGACCTGTCGCCTGCGCTCCGCGGCCGGCGACACCGCGACGGCCGACCTGGCGGTCTACGACGAGGACGAGCACCTCGTGCTGTACGCCGAGGAGTTCCGGCTCGCCGCGCTCGCCCCGCGCTCCCCGCTCGACGCGGCCCTCTTCGAGACCCGCTGGCAGCCGCGCCCGGACGCCTCGGCCCGGCCCGCCGAGGGCAGCTGGCTCCTGCTCGCCGACGGCACTGAAGTGGCCGCCGCGCTCGGCGAGAAGCTCGCCGCCGCCCGCGTCCCGCACGTGATCGCCCGCCGGGGCCCGCAGTTCGCCGCCGAGGGCCCCGGCCGGTACGTCCTCGACCCGGCCGACCCCGGCCAGTGGGCCCGGCTGCTCGACGAGGCGTACCCGGACCGGCCGCCCGCGCAGGTGGTCCAGTTGACGGCCCTCGACGCCCCGGCGATCGTCTCCGCGCCCACGGCCGAGGACGCCGCCGGCCTGGCCTGCCTGACCACTCTGCACCTGGTGCGGGCGCTGGCCGGCCGCACCTGGCAGGGCGGGCCGCCGCGCCTGTTCGTGGTCGTCCGCGGCAGCCAGGCCGCCGGGGGCAGCACCCAGGTGACCCGTCCCGAGCAGGCGCTCGCCTGGGGCTTCGGGCTCGCGGTGGCGCAGGAGCACCCCGAGCTGTCGGCCACCCTGATCGACCTGCCGCCCGCCGGCGGAACCGACGCCCTGTGGACCCAGCTGCGGTGCGCCGACGGCGAACACCTCGTCGCGCTGCGCGAGACCGGCCGCCTGGTGCCCCGCCTGGCGCGTACCCGGCCCGACGACGGCGGCCACGGCCGGGTCGCGCCCGACGGGGTGTACCTGGTCACCGGCGGCCTCGGCGGCCTCGGCCGGGTCGTCGCCGAACGGCTGGCTGCGCGCGGCGCCCGCCACCTCGCCCTGCTCGGCCGCGGCGCCCCCGGCCCGGAGGCCGCCGCCTGGATCGGCGAACTCGCCGCGCGGGGCGCGCGCGTGCACCTGGTCCGCGCCGACGTCGCCGACCGGGACAGCCTCACCGCCGCACTCGACGCCCTCCGGCGCGACGCCGGACCAGTCACGGGCATCGTGCACGCCGCCGGAGTCCTCGACGACGCCGTTCTGGAGAATCTGACCGGTCCGCGCGTCCTGCGCGTCCTCGCCCCCAAGGTGCTCGGCACCGCGCTGCTCACCGAACTGGTCCCCGAGGCACAGGACATCGTGCTGTTCGCCTCCGTGGCCGGGCTCCTCGGCTCGGCCGGCCAGAGCCCCTACGCGGCCGCCAACGCTTTCCTCGACGCCTGGGCCCACCACCTCGCCCTGGCCGGCCGCCGCGCCCTCAGCCTGGACTGGGGCGCCTGGACGGAGGTGGGCATGGCCGCGGGGACCGGCCCGGGCGCCGCCGGGGCGCACCGCTCCGGCCTGGCGGCCTTCACCGCGCAGGAGGGCGGCGAGCTGTTCGACCGGGTGCTGCCCACCGGACGGCGCCAACTCGCGCCCGCCGCCCTGGACCTGGAAGCCCTCGCCCTCGACCCGGACGCGGCCCGCACCCGCCCGCTGCTCGCCGACCTCGTCACCCTGCTGCCCGGCAACGGCAACGGCAACGGCGACGGCAACGGCGACGGTGACGGCTTGGCCCGGCGGGTGCTCGCGGCGGCCACCGACACCGACCGCGCCGCACAACTGGAGACCTACGTACGGGCCCGCGTACGGGACGTCTCCGGCGGCGCAACGGCCCCCGGCGGCATCCCGGCGCACGCGTCCCTGACCGAACTCGGCCTGGACTCCCTGATGTTCGTCCGGCTGCGCACCGCCTTCTCCCGCGAGCTGGGCGTGGACCTCCCCACGGCCGCGGTGATGTCCGCCGCCGATGTCCGCGGCCTCGCCGAAGCCCTCGCCACGGCCCTGCGCGAACGGCCGTCCGCCGCACCCGGGACCACTGCCGAGGAACCCGGGCGCGCGACGCCCGAGCCGGAGGTTCCCGAGCACGAGGTGCGGCCGGCCACCCGCGACGTCGTCCGGCTGCTGCGCAGCGCCCGCCCGGGGATGCCCGGGGCGGCCCACGCCATCGGCCTGGCCGTGCGGCTGGCCGCACCGACCACCCGCGAGGTGCTCACGGGCATCCTCGAACGGCTGGCCGCGCGGCACGCGGCTCTGCGCACCGCGGTCGAGTCCGGCCCCGGCGGCGGCCGCCGACTGCGGGTGGACCGCCGTCCGGCGGGACCGCTCCTGCACGTGACGAGCGCGCCCCCCGACACCGGCCCCGGCCCCGGCCCCGACGCCGCCGCGTCGCTGCGCGCGCTGCTGGAACCGCCGTTCGACCTGGCGGCGACCCCGCTGTGGCGCTTCGCGCTGCACGGCGGCGGACCGGACCGGGACCAACTCCTCGTCTTCGGCGCCCACCACGCCGTCAGCGACCTCCAGTCGCTGCTGCTGGTGGCCGCGGAGATCGACACCGAACTGTCCGGCACCCAGCTCGGCGGCACCGTCACCAACCGCGACGCGGACCTGCTGGCCGCGGCCCAGCCGCAGCCGGCCGGCAGCACAAACGACCCGGGCGCCGCCGAGTGGCGCGCGCTCTTCCAGGGCAGCGCCCGCCTCGATCTGACCCTCGACCGGCCGCGCCCGGCGCGGCGCACCTACCGCGCGGGCAGCGTCACCGTGCAGATCCCCGACGGCCTCATGGACCGGGTGGCCGCGACCGCGAGCGGCCTCGCGGTCACCCCCGCCGCCTTCTGCCTCGGCGCCCTGACGGTGCTGCTGGCCCGGCTGCGGGAACGCGAGCGCTTCGTGCTGGCCGTGCCCGTCGACACCCGCGTTCACGCCGACGCCTACGGCGCGGTGGGCTTCTTCGGCGTGCCGGTGCCTTTTCCGGCGGAGGCGCGGGCGGGGGAGCGGGTCGAGGAGGTGCTGCGGCGCACCGGCGGCCGGCTGGAGCGGCTGCTCGCCAAGGGCGCGATGTTCTCCGACGTGCTGGCGACGCTCACCCGGCAGGGCCTGCACCGGCCGGACGCGCCGCTGGTCGAGGTGTACTTCAACTACGTCCGCTCCGGGGCGGGCCGGCTCACCGGCCTGGAAGTGCTCCCGGCCGGGACCGGCCACTCCGACCTCGACCTGATGGTCACCATGACCCCGGACGCGGGCCGCATACGGCTCGACCACAACCTCGACATCCTCGACGCGGCGTCCGCGGGGCGGCTGGGCGAGGAGTTCCTGCGGCTGCTCGCCGAAACGGCGGACGACCCGGCGGCGCCGGTCCGCGCGGCGTCTTCGGCGCCGGCGGTGGACACCGTGCCCGCGGCGGAACCCGATCCGGCGGTGGGTCTTGGATTGGCCGTTGCGCCCGATCCGGCCGCGGGCCCCGAACCGCCCACCGCACCCGAGCCGCCCACCGCAGCCACAGCCGCAGCGGCGCCCGCCGCCAGGGAAGTCGGTGCCGCCGCCCCGCCCACCCTCGCCCTCGCCGCCACCTTTGCCCTCGGCGACCTGCCCGCGATGCTGGCGGCCGCGACCGGTGGCGCCGACCCGCAGGGCCCGGCCCCGACCGTGACCGAAGCCCCCTACCACCAGGTGCTCGCGGCGCTGCGCGACCCGTCCGGCGTCTTCGCCGACCCCGCCGTGTCGATGGGCGCGGTGCTGTTGCGGGCCGCCGACCTCGAACGCTTCGGCCCGGTCGGCGACGACCTCCTCGCCGAACTGCGCACCGCCTACCCGGCCGCGCTGCGGTCCCTGGCCGAGCGCACCCGCACCCCCCTGGTCGTCGGCTTCCTGCCCGCCGCCCGCGACGACGACCGCCTGACCGGCTGGGAACGCGCCGTCGCCGCAGACCTCGCCGACGCGCCCGGCATCGCGGTCCTCGGCCCCGAGGAGTGGACCCGAGACCACGCCGTCGACCTGCCCTTCGACGCCGCCACGGAGCGGCTGGCCCACCTGCCGTTCACCCCGCAGTTCCAGGCGGCGGTCGCACTGCGCCTGGCCGGCGTCGCCGCGGTGGCGCTGCGCCCCGCGCCGAAGGTGATCGCGGTGGACGGCGACGAGACGCTGTGGGGCGGGGTCGCCGGCGAGATCGGCCCGGCCGCGGTGGACCTGGGCGGCCCGCGCGCGGCGCTCGCCCGCCGGCTGCTGCGCTGGCGGGCGGCGGGCGTCCTGCTCGTCCTGGTCAGCAACAACGACGAGGACACCGTCCGCGCCGTCCTGGACCGCCCCGAAAGCCTGCTGCGCGCCGAGCACTTCAGCGCGCTGTCCACGGCCTGGGAGCCCAAGTCCCGGCGCCTGGCGGCCGTCGCCCGCACGCTGAACCTCGGTCTGGACAGCTTCCTCTTCCTCGACGACAACCCGGCCGAGATCGCCGCGATGCGCGCCGCCCGGCCGGAGGTGCTGTCGGTGACCTGCCCGCCCGCGGCCGGACTCGACCGGTTCCTGGACGTGCTGTGGCCGTTCGTGCCGCCGGCGGCCACCGCCGAGGACGCGCTGCGCGCGCGGTTCTACGCGCAGGAGCGGGAGCGCGACGCCGTACGTGAGCAGGAGGGCTTCGAGGAGTTCCTCGCCGGCCTGCGGCTGGCGGTGGACGTACGGGCCCTGACGGACACCGACGTCCCGCGGGCCGAGCAACTGGTGCACCGGACCAACCAGTTCACGCTGCGCGCCCGTTCGGCCGACGGCGGCGACGTGGCCCGGTGGCGGGCCCGCGGCGAGGTGTGGACGGCCGCGGCCCGCGACCGGTTCGGCGACTACGGCCAGATCGGCCTGGTCGCGGTGCGCGCGGACGGCGACGTGCTCGACGTCCTGGCCTGGGTGATGAGCTGCCGGGCGCTGGGCCGTGGCGTCGAGGAGCGGCTGCTGGCGTGGCTCGCCGACCGCGCGGAGGCGGCCGGCTGCACCAAGGTCCGCCTGACGGCCGAGCGCACGGCCCGCAACGCACCGGCCCGCCGCCTGCTCGCCGCGCTCGGCGGCGGCGACCCCGACGACGAGCACCTGACGGTCATGGCCACGCCGGAACACCTCCGGGGGTTCCGGTCGTGGCGGCAGCGAGGAGAGGAGCGCACATCGTGAAGGGGACTCATGGCTGACGTGGACGACGCCGCCGCGGCGTACGCCCGGACCCGGGCCGCTGCCGAGTCGATCGAACGCGGCGGCGGCAGCGGGCTGACCGTGTCCGACCTGCTGGCCAAGGTCAGGACGGCACCGCCCCCGCAGCCCGCCCCGCCGGAACCGGCCCCCGCCACCGTCCCGGGCCCCGCGCCCGCGGCCTCGGGCGGCACCGAACTCGACGCGCTGGCCGCGACGATCGCCGCCGCGGCCGGGCGCCGCCTGCCCGGCGGGCACCTCGCGCCGGACGCCGACTTCTTCGACGCGGGCGGGACGTCGGTCCACGCGGTGGAACTGGTCGCGGAGTTGGAGAGCACGCTCGGCGTCCGGTTCGACCTGGACGAGGTCTTCGCCGACGCCCGCCCGCTGAGCATCGCCCGGCGCCGGCTGGCCCAAGCAGGTGCGGCGCCCGCGCCCGCGCCCGCACCCTTGCCCGCGCCCGTACCCCTTCGGGCCGCGCCCCCGCCCCCGGCGCCCGCCACCGCCCACGACCCGCGGACCGCCGCGCGCCCGGAGGACCTCGCCCAGATCCTGGCCGACCTCGCCCTCGCCGACCGCCTGCCGTTCACCGGGCCGCCCGAGCCGGTGCCGCCGCGCCGCATCCTGCTCACCGGCGCCACCGGCTTCCTCGGCGGCCACATGCTCCTGGACCTGTTGCGGCACAGCGACGCCCACGTCCACTGCCTGGTGCGGGCCGAGGACGAGGAGCAGGCCGCCGCCCGCCTCGGCGCGGCCCTCACCAGCTACCGGCTGCCCTGGTCCTCGGAGGTCCGCCGCCGCGTCAGCGTGCTGCCGGGCGACCTGCGCCGCCCGCGGCTGGGCCTGACCGGCGAGCGGTGGACCGCGCTCGCCGACGAGGTGGACGCGGTCGTCGGCGTGGGCGCGGCCGTGGACTTCCTGCGCGGCTACCCCTCGCTGCGCGGCAGCAACGTCCTGGGCACCCTGGCCCTGGCCGAGTTCGCGGCGGCCGGCCGGCCCAAACCGCTGCACCACGTCTCCTCCGTCGCGGTCTTCAACGAGGTCGGCATCACCGCCATGGGCGAGGACGACCCGCTGGCCCGTGTCGACCGCCTCGTGGCCGGCTACGACCAGTCGAAGTGGGCGGCGGAGGTGGCACTGCGGCGTGCCCGCGACCACGGCCTGGTCGTCACCGCGCTGCGCCCGGGCGGCATCGGCGGGCACACCAGGACCGGCGCCCACAACCCGCGCGACCTCAGCAGCGGCCTGCTCGCCGCCTTCAGCCGCTTCCGCACCGTCCCGGCCTTCCGCCACCTCAACGCGGCGCCCGTGGACTGGGTGAGCCGTACCGCGGTGGCGGTGGTGTGCGAGCCCGACGCGTGGGGCTACGACTACCACCTGACCGGCGTCCCCAACACGCTCGACGACGTCGTACGGGACATGGCGCTGGGCGGCATGCACGTGCGGGTGCAGGACTGGGACACCTGGCGGGCCGACGCCCTCGCGCGGCTGGCGGCCGACCCGGTCCCCGAACTGGACTTCCTCACCCGGCTGCTGCGCAGCCCCACCGCGCTCAGGCTGTGCGAGGCCACCCTCGAAGGCCCGGCGGCCACCGACGACCGCACCGCCGCGCTCGTCGCGGCACTCGGGCTGCCACCCGCCGCCCGGTACGACGCCCGGGCCCAGCTGAAGACGTTCGAGAAGCTCGCCGCCGACGGCCTGGCCCGGCTGCCGGATAGGGACGACCCGCCCTACCTGTGGTTCACCGAGCACGCCGAGGGCCGCGTCGGGCCGCCCGGCGGCCCCGCCGACACCCCCTGCTCGACCGAGCTGACCCTGTCGATCGCGAGCATGCACCAACTGGTCGCCGAGCGCCGGGTGGACGTGCGCGGCGAGCTGAACTGCCCGGCCCTGCACCCCGAGCCGGTCACGGTGACGCGCGGCGCCATCGTCGTACGCCCCGACGAGGGCATCCCCGAACAGCACGGCTCGCGGCACCCGTTGCTCGCCTACCGGCTGGAGTTGGCCGACGCCGGCGGCGGCCGTTGGTGGCTCACGGGCTGCAAGCACGCCCGGGCCCGCCGCGACGTGTGGCGGCAGACGCGGGCGCTGACCGTCGAGATCGGCCGCGCGGGCGAACCCGCCCTGCTCGCCGGCGAGATCGTCGTCCCCGCCGGCTCCTACGTCCGCGACCAGATCGACGGCATCCGGTTCGACCCGCGCTTGACCGCAGCCGAGCAGCGCGCTGCCAAGCTGGGCTGGCTGGGCTGGTTCGGCCTGGAGATGGGCCGCGGCCTGCTCGGCCCGTTCACCCGCGCCGCCGCCGAACTGCTCGACCTGCGCCGTACCACCACCCCCACGGAGCGCCGCCGATGACCTTCCGGACCAGGACGACCTCCCGCGCCGCCGCCGCTGCCCGGCCCGCGGTCCGCACGGTCAGGAGCGCCCCCGCCCTGAGGCCGCTCCACCACCGCCTCGACCCCGCCCGGGTGGAGGAGATCCCCTTCCACACCGCCGACGGCGTCCGGCTGGGCCTGACCCGGGTGGACACCGGCGAGGCCGGCCGCCCCGCGGTACTGCTGCTGCACGGGCACACCGCGTCCGCCGACATGTTCCTGCTGCCCGAGACCCGTAACCTCGTCGACGTCCTGCTCGACGAGGGCTACGAGCCCTGGCTGCTGGACTGGCGCGGCAGCTGCCGGCTGCCCTACAACGCGACCGGCCGCAGGTACACGTACGACGACGTCGCCCTGTACGACCTCCCCGAGGCCGTCCGCCGGGTCCGCGACCGGATCGGCGGGCGCCCGCTGTTCGTGGTCGCGCACTGCATCGGCGCCCTCGCGCTGTCGCTGAGCATGACCGCCGGACTGGTGCCGGGGCTGGCGGGCGTGGTGTCCCAGGGCGTCTTCCTCACCCCGAAGCTCGCCGGCAGCACCTCGCTGCGGATGTCGGTCGGGTGGGAGCTGCTGAGGTCCCGGATCGACCACATCCCGGTGGACTTCCGCACGGTCGGGCTGTGGTCGAAGTACACGCCGCTGTTCGCGCTCGCCGGCCGCCGGGCGGACTGCCCGGACCCGACCTGCCAGATGCTGCACCACTCCGCCTGGGGGTCGGGAGCCTCGCTCTTCGTCCACGAGCACCTGGCCGACGCCACCCACGGCCGCCTCGCCGAACTCCTCGGCCCGGCGCCGCTGTGGATCGTGCCCCACCTGCGGCGCATCGCGCAGGCCCGTACGGTCGTGCGCTGGCACGACACCGACCACCGCTACCGGGCCCTGCCGCCCAACGCGCTGGACGCCGCCGCCCGCATCGACACGCCCGTCCTGCTGCTGGCCGGCAGTGACAACGGCCTGTGGCTGGACTCCCAGCGGCTGTGCCGCGACGTCCTGGCCCGGCGGCAGCCGCAACTGGACGTGGCGTACGTCGAGATCCCCGGCTACGGCCACCTGGACTCCTTCATCGGCCGGGGGGCCGCGCTCGACGTGTTCGGGCACGTCGTCGACTTCCTCGGCGCACGGAGCTGAGGAGCCCGGCCCCCGCGCCCCCCGGCGACCGTGCCCCCGCGCCCCCCGCCCCCCCGCCCCCCCGCACCCGCCACCACGGCATCGAGAGAGGAAGCACCGTGACCGCACCAGCCGTCACCACGCCGCAGACCCCCGGCCGCAGGGGTCTGCCGCTGATCGGCGAGACCATTCCCTTCCTGCGCGACCAGCAGAAGTGGGCACGCGAACGCTACGACCGGTTCGGCCCGGTCTCCGAGGCACACCTCATCGGCCGCAGGTGGCATGTGCTGCTGGGGCCCGAGGCGCTCGACGTGGCGATCGTCGACCGGGACAAGGCGTTCGAGGCCGGACCGGCCTGGGGCTACATCAACGGCGCCTTCTTCCGCGGCGGACTGGCCTACCTCGACGCGGAGGCGCACTTCCGGCAGCGGCGCATCATGGGCGGCGCCTTCACCCGCACCCACCTGCTGTCCTACCTCGACGGGATCAACGAGACGATCGCCGAGCAGATCGACGGCTGGGCCGGGCAGCCGGAGACCAGGGTCTACCCGGCGATGAAGCAGCTCACCCTCGCCATCGCCTCGCGCACCTTCGCCGGCATCCGGCTCGGTGCCGACGCGGCGCGCGTCAACGACGCCTTCACCGACTGCCTGCGGGCCAGCACCGCGTTCGTCCGGCGCCCGGTCCCCGGGCTGAGCTGGTCGCGCGGGCTGCGCGCCCGCCGGGTCCTGGAACAGACCCTGCGCGCGCAGATCCCGGCCCGGCGCGCGGAGCCGGGCGACGACTTCCTCAGCGTGCTGTGCGGCGCCCGGGACGACGAGGGCAACGTCTTCACCGACGACCAGGTCGTCTGCCACATGATCGCGCTGCTCCAGGCCGCCCACGACACGACGACGTCCACCGTCACGTCGATGATGTACCGGCTGGTCCAGCGGCCCGACTGGCAGGAGCGCTGCCGGGCCGAGAGCCGGGCCCTGGGCACCGCGGGCCTGACCTTCGACCAGCTCGACCGGCTGCCGAGCACCGACCTGGTCATGAAGGAGACGCTGCGGATCGACGCCCCGGTGCCGGCGCTGCCCCGGGTCGCGGTCGCCGACACCGAGGTGCTCGGCCACCGGCTGCCGCGCGGCTCCTTCGTGCTGGCACTGCCGCAGTTCACCCACCACATGCCCGAGTGGTGGGACGAGCCGGAGCGCTTCGACCCGCTGCGGTTCACCGCCGAGCGCCGCGAGGACAAGGTGCACAAGCAGGCGTGGTCGCCCTTCGGGGCGGGCCTGCACAAGTGCATCGGCCAGCACTTCGCCGGCATGCAGATCAAGGCGATCATGCACCAGGTGCTCAACCGCTTCGCCTGGTCGACGGACGAGGGCTACGAGGTGTCCTGGGACCGTACGACGGTGCCCCGGCCGAAGGACGGGCTGCGGGTGCGGCTGGTGGCGGCGGGCCGGCCGGGCACCGCTGCCGCCCCGGGCGCGGAGGGCACGGCGTGAGCGGGGCGGGCGGGGAACGCGTCCTGGTCACCGGCGTGACCGGGTTCGTCGCCGGGCACTGCGCCAAGCACCTGCTCGACCGCGGCTACAGCGTCCGCGGCACCGTGCGCAGCCTGGCGGACCCGGCGACGGAGACCCTGGAGAAGGCGCTCGCGCCCAGCGCCGGCGGCCGGCTGGAACTGGTGGAGGCCGACCTCACCGACGACAAGGGCTGGGCCGCGGCGGTCGCGGGCTGCGCCTATGTGCAGCACGTGGCGTCGCCCTTCCCGGCCAGCATCCCCGAGCACGTGGACGACCTGCTCGCCGCCGCCGTCGACGGCACCCGCGGGGTGCTCACGGCCTGCGCGCGGGACGGCGGCGTGCGCCGGGTGGTGCTGACGTCCTCCGCGGCGGCGGTCATCTTCGGCCATGCCACCCGCTCCGACCAGCGGCTGGACGAGACGGTGTGGTCGAACCCGGACGGCTGCGACGCCTACCAGAAGAGCAAGACGCTCGCCGAGCGCGCGGCCTGGGACCTGGTGGAGGCGCTGCCGCCCGAGCAGCGGTTCGACCTCGTCGCGGTGAACCCCGGGATGGTGATCGGGCCGCTGCTGACCCCGCGGGTCAACACGACGATGGAGGTGCTCGGGCGGCTGCTGCGGCGCGAGGTGCCGGCGTCGCCCCGGATGGCGTTCGCCGTCACCGACGTACGGGACGTCGCCGCCGCGCACCGCCTGGCCATGGAGTCCCCGGCGGCGCCCGGCAACCGCTACCTGTGCGCCGGCGAGAACCTGTGGATGCGGGACATCGCGCGGGTGCTCGCCACCCGTTACGCCAAGGTCCCCACCGGGCAGCTGCCGGACTTCGTCGTGCGGGCCGCGGGCCTGTTCGACCCCGCCGTCCGCCTCGCCGCCACCTACCTCGGCCCCCTGGAACGCACCACGTCCAACAAGGCGTTCCGCGAACTGGGCTGGACCCGCCGCGACCCGGCGGCCACCATACTGGACGCCGCGGAGAGCTTGATCGCCTTCGGCCTGGCCCCCGACCGGCGCAAGGTCCGCGCCTGACCTGCCGGGCCGGCCGCGCCCGCCCGCCGCGGGGTCACACCCAGCCGCGGCGGGCGGCCGCCAGGGCGGCCTGGAAGCGAGTGGTCGCGCCGAGCGCGGTCATCAGGTCATGGACCCGGCGCTGCGTGGTGCGCGTGCTCCAGCCCTGCGTCCGGGCGATCGCCGCGTCCGTCAGCCCCGAGGCCAGCAGCATCAGCAGGGTGCGGGTCTCCTCGCCCGGCGCCGCCGACACCGCCGCGGCCTCGCCCGGGGTGGCGGCCTCGGCCGTACGTGAGACCGGCACCGTACGGGGGACCGGTGCCGCACCCGATGCCGCGCCCGCACCCGAGGCCGCACCCGGGACCCCGGCCGCGGCGAGCGGCACCGCCCGGTCCCACTCCGCCTCGAACAGCGCCTCCAGCGCGGCCAGGATCGGCGACGGGTGCACCAGGTACGCCGCCGCGTGCCCGCCGGCCGACAGGCTGAAGGGTATGAGCGCGGCCACCGTGTCGCGTATCACCAGCTTCAGCGGCAACTCGCCGCGCACCCGGGCCTGTTCGCCGGCCGCCACGCTCGGCAGGATGTCGTCGAGCAGCCGCCCTGGCCAGGCCACCGCGTCCCGCGAGTAGATCACGCGGTGCACCACGCCGACGCGCTGGCGCTGGAGCTGGTGCTGGAGGTTGCTGCCGGGACGGTCGATGTACGGCGGCAGGTCGAACGCGCGCACCTCGCGCTCGGCCTCGTTGATCAACCGGCCCGCGGCCGCGCTGATGTCCTCACGGCGGGTCAGCAACTCCACCGCGATGTCCGGGTCGTTGATCCGCAGCGCCTCGCGGTGCGTCTCGGCCAGCCGCTGCACCAGCGAGCGCGCCGCGTCCAACTGCCGCTGCCGGTCCTGGATCAGCGCGGTCACCGCGACGTCGGGCGGGGCGGCGGTGAAGCGCGGCGGCCGGCTCCCGGCGCGGGTGGCAAGGCCCTTGGCGACCAGCGTCCCGAGCGTCTTCGCGACCGCCGCGGTGCTCGCGCCGCAGGCGTGCGCCAACTCCGAGGCGCTGCACCGCGGCAGGCCGACGAGCACGGTGTAGACGCGCTCTGTTTCGCCACCGAGTCCCAGCACGTCAAGTTTCATGGTCTCCCCGCAGGTCGTCTGGCGGACCCCCGCCACCTGGCACAACCCGGCCAGCGTGAACATCTTGCGCATGATCGGCGCCGGTTGGCATCTTCCACCGCACAGGGCGCTTCCCCGCGGCGACGAGGCCGCCGAAGACGCGCCCGCCCACTTCCCTGTGCGCCCGCACCCGCACTCCCTTCGTCGGAAGGTGTCCCATGCGCCGCTCCACACCGCCCGGCAGGGCAAGAGGCCGCGCCCGTACCGCCGTGGTGGCGGTCCTCGCGGCCGTCGCCACCGCCGCGGCCGTTCCGACAACGGTGTCAGCGGCGACGCCGCGGGCGCACGCGTTCTCCGCCCCGGCCGCGCCCGCCTCCGCGGCGGCGTCCGGCAACTCCCTGCCCACCGCCGCCGGTTCGCCGCTCGGCACCTCCTCCGCGCCCACCCCGCCCACCGCCCAGCGCCAAGGCGCCGTGCCCGGGCAGGTCCTGGTGACGCTCGACGCCGGCACCTCCGTGACCGGCGCCGCCGTGCCCGGCACCCGGATCGCCGCGCGCCGCCCCCTCACCAGCAACACCACGCTCGACGCGCAGCTGAAGGCCGCGGGCGCGCAGTCCCTGAGCCCGCTGCTGCCGGGCGTCTCGGCATCCGCGGCCGCGACGCTGACCGGCGCCGCCCGCGACCGGCTCGGCGCGAGCGCCCCCGACCTCGGCCGCACCTACGTGCTGCGGACCTCCACCCAGGACACGGCCGCCGTGGCCCGCCAGTTGGCGAAGAGCCCGGGCGTGGCCGCGGCCGAACCCGACCGCTACGTCAACACCATGAACACCGGCGCCCAGCGCCTGCCCGCGTCCGCCACCGCGCCCGCCACCGCGCACACCCCCGCCACGAAGGCGGCGCCGGGCACCGGCACTCAGGCCGCCGCCGCAGTGCCCGCCAACGCCACCCTCGCCGACTCCGCGCAGGCGTTCCTCAACGCGGGCGGCGTCGACGCGGTCGGCGCCTACGCGGTGCTGAAGGGGGAGTTCGGCCAGCAGCCCGGTACCGGCGAGACCATCACCAACGTGTCGGTGGGCGACCTCACCGACCAGGCGATGGCCGACGCCGGGGACACCTACGTCCAGGAGAACGGTCCGACCACCGTGCTCCGCGACGGGCAGCGCTACCTCGACCTGCCGTCGATGCCGCTGATTCCGGCGTACGTCGCGAAGGACGCCGGCGGCCTGGACGGCGCGGCCGCCACCGAGCAGCAGGACGCCACCCTCGACGAGGTGATGCTCGACTTCGGCGTGATGGCGCCGCTGCCGCACGACCAGCAGCGAGCCTCGGCCACCGGCAGCGGCTACACCGACCTGCTCGGCATCGCCCCCGGCGCGAACTACCGGCTGGTGGTGCCCGAGCAGCCCACCACCGACCGGATCGCCGGCGCGCTGCTGGCGGCGGCCGACCAGACGCCCCGGCCGGACGTGATCACCGCGAGCCTCGGCTTCGGCACCGACGCGCAGGGCCTGCCCGGCCGCTACCTGGAGGACGACCCGGTGATCCGCTCGGTCGTCGCGTCGATCGTGCAGCACGACCACATCGTGGTGACGATCTCCTCCAACGACGGCACCCGCCTCTACACCCCGGCCTCGGTCGGCCCGGACGGCGGCAGCACCCCGACCGACACCGCGACCGGCCGGGAGCAGCCGACCACCATCGACGACGACGCGCTGTCCACCACACCGACCCGCGTGCCCGACACCGGCGCCATCGCCGCCGGCGGCAGCACCCTGGACGACACGCTGGCCCAGGGCGCCGACGGCCCCGCCACCACCGCCGAGACCCGCCTCAGCGGCTTCGGCAGCTTCTCCTCCGGCTTCGGCACCCGGGTCGACCTGTCCGCGCCCAGCGACAACATCCTCGCCTTCTCCCACCCGGCCGGCGGCTCCGCCCAGGACGTCGACGTCTCGCTCAACGGCGGCACCTCCGCCTCCGCGCCCGAGATCGCCGCGGCCGCCGCCGTGGTGCTCCAGGCCGGGCGGCTCGGCGGCCGCGCGCTGACCCCGCAGCAGGTCCGCGACGTGCTGGAGCAGACCGGCCGCGCGGTGCCGACCCCGCCGCAGATCGACCGCACCCTGCACGTCGGCCCGCAGATCGACGTGACCGCCGCCGCCGAGCGCGCGCTCGGCGGCAAGGCACCCGCACACCCGGCGCTGGTCCGGGTCTCGGTCGCCCACCGCGTCACCCAGGGCGGCCTGGGCGGCGACTTCCTGGAGGGCACCGACCCCAACCGGATCGACCTGGACGACATGGCCGCGGGCGGCGACGGCGAGGGCCTGGCCGGCCCGGTCACCTTCGCCGGCGACGTCACCGGCCGGACCGGCCCCGGCACCTCGTACACCCTCACCGTCGGCAAAACCGTCTTCCGCTCCGCCACGCCCGCGATCCGCGTCACCCCGACCCGGCTGCTGGCCGCTGCCGGGCTGCCCGTGGCCGCCACCGCGGACCGCCAGGTCACCGTCACCTACGCGGTGGCCACCGGCGGCCACACCGTCGCCAGCGAGCGCCGTACCCTCACCGTCGGCCCGAGCGACGGGCGTTACGCCGAGGCGGCCGCCCCCACCGCGCCCTCGGTGGTCGCCGCCGGGCAGGCGGTGAAGGTCTCCTACGACCTGACCGGCGTCGCGAAGACGTCCGACCCGCAACTGGTCGTGTCCACCGCGGGCCACTGGAACCCGCAGCTGGCCCCGCTGTTCACCGCCGCCTGGCACCAGGCGCTGACCGCGGACAAGGGCACCGTCACCATCCCCGCCGCCGCCTTCGCCTCCGGCGGCGGGATCTACGGCATCGGCGTGGTCCAGTACGGCTACGGCGGCAACCCCCAGCAGACCGGCTACGGCGAGTTCGCCCCGATCCGGGTGGCCGGCGCCACCGCCGCGCAGCGCCCCGGCGCGCCGCTGCTGTCCACCGCCGCCACCGCCCCCGGCCACAGCGCCGAACCCACCCGCGCCGCCCCCGGGTTCGACGTGCGCTACGACGTGCGCGCGGTGCCGGGCGCGCACAGCGCCGAGCTGGAGTTCTCCGCCCCCGGCCCCACCTCCTACGGTGCGCTGAACACGTTCACCAACGCCAACGGCACCGGCCTGGACGACGACGGCGTGGACGCCCCCTCCGCCGCTCACCGCGCGGTGCCGGGCACCTCCGGCACCGCCCACCTGGACGCCGCCGCGCTCGGCCTGACCGGCTCCGACAGCTACGGGGTGCGGGTCCTGGCGCTGGACCGCTCCGGGCACGTCGTCGGCCAGGCGTCCGCGCTGTCCACGCTCGCCTTCGACGACGGCCTGGCCCCCGCCGGCTCCTCGGTGACCGGCTTCGCCGCCGACGGCGCCCACTCGGTGGCCGCGCTGGCCACCGCCGCCGGCGGCAGCGAGGTCCGGCACTACGCGACGGCCACCGGCCGCTACGGCGCCGCCTTCGCCGCCGACCCCGCGGCCGGCTCCGCCTACCAGGTCGTCGGCGCCACCGACGACCGCGCGCTGCTGATGCACCGCACCGCCGACGGCACGGTGCGGGTGGAGACGTGGAACACCGCGGCCGACACGCTCCTGGGCAGCACCGCGCTGACCACGGCCGACGGCTCCTACGTCACCGGCCGCGTGGACGCCGCCCACCGGCGCGGCGCCCTGCTGCTGC
Organism: Actinacidiphila sp. bgisy145; assembly: GCF_057708125.1. Classification (NCBI taxonomy): domain Bacteria; kingdom Bacillati; phylum Actinomycetota; class Actinomycetes; order Kitasatosporales; family Streptomycetaceae; genus Actinacidiphila; species Actinacidiphila sp. bgisy145. The sequence continues at coordinate 703 of NZ_JBYIRL010000014.1, read as the reverse complement.
ACGGCGCCGGCGGCGACCTCGTCCTGCCGGTCGACCTGGCCGACGGCACCGCGGCCGCCCCCATCCCCGCCGACCCGGCCGGGGTCTCCGCCGGGTCCTACGGGCTGCTGACCGTGGACCGCTCCACCGGCGCGGTGCTGCTCGCCCGCCAGGCCGGCGCGTTCAACTGCCTGGGCAGCGCCACCGTCGCCCGCGTCGACCTGACCGCACGCACGGTCACCGCGGACGGCAGCACCTCGGCGTGCAGCCACGGCATCGCCTCCGACGGCGCCGGCACCCTGTACAACCTGTCGGCCACCGAGATCAGCGTGAACATCGTGCCCACCGGCGTCATCTCCGGCATCGACGAGGCCACCGGCGCGAGCGCCGCCGTCGGCACCGACGGCTCGGCGAGCGTACGCCTGGGCAAGCCGGCCTCCCTCGCGGTCGACGGCACCCTCAAGATCGCCGTGGTCTCCTACGCCTCACCCGCGGGCACCGCGTACTTCGGCGCGGGCATGTACGTGCCGGACAACAACGCGACCGGGCAACTGGTCGTGGTGGACCTGACCACCGGCAAGGTGCTGCGCACCGTCACCGGCGTCACGCTCGGCGGGCACTCCGCGCCGAACGACACGATCCAGCTCGACCCGGCCACCCGGACCGGCTGGACCTACGGGGCGTACGACGAGCAGATCCAGCAGTTCTCGTACTGACCCGGGGC
>NZ_JBYIRL010000013.1:0-198817 GCF_057708125.1 Actinacidiphila sp. bgisy145 | reverse complement strand
GGGGGGGGGTGACGTCCCAACCCCCCCCCCCCCCCCGCCGCGTTGGCCGTATCCGCCGTACGGCCGACGGTCACACGGTCACACGGTCACACGGTCACACGGTCAGGACGATCTTCCCGGTCGCGTGCCCGGCCTCGCTCTCGCGCTGTGCGTCGGCCGCCTGCGCGAGCGGGTACGTGCGGTGCACGGCGAGCCGAAGTTTCCCGGTCGCGAGCAGTTCCAGGGCCTCGGCGACCGCGGGCCGGCTGCGGTCGGCGTCACCGCCGCCGGTGAAGGCGACCCCGGACTCCTTCGCGGTCGCGGCGTTCGCCACGGTGATGACGCGCGCGGTGCCCCCGGTCAGCTCGACCGAGTCGGCGAGCGCCTGCGGCCGGCCCGCGAGGTCGAACGCGGCGTCCACCCCGTCCGGCGCGACCTCCCGCACCCGCGCCACCAGCCCGTCGCCGTACACGACCGGTACGGCGCCCAGCGACCGCAGCCGGGCGTGGTTGGCCTCGCTCGCGGTGCCGATCACCTTCAGGCCGCGACCGACCGCGAACTGGACGGCGACCGAGCCGACCCCGCCGGCCGCGCCGTGGATGAGCAGGGTCTCGCCGGGGTGCAGGTCGAGGCGTTCCAGGGCGCGGTAGGTGGTCTCGGCGGCGACCAGCAGGGAGGCCGCCTCGGCCCAGTCCAGGCCGGCGGGCTTGGGCAGGAGGGCGTCGGCGGACGCGAGCGCCTGCTCGGCGTAGGCGCCGGTGGCCACCCGGCCGAACACCTCGGTGCCGACGGCGAGATGAGTGACGTCGGGGCCGACCGCCTCGATCACGCCGGACGCCTCGACACCGGGGACGTAGGGGAAGGTCACCGGGAAGACCTCCTGCATGGCGCCCGACCTGATCTTGCTGTCGATCGGATTGACGCCCGCGGCGCGTACGGCGAGGCGCACCTGTCCGGGCCCGGGCTCCGGCAGTTCGATGTCGGTGGCGTGCAGCACGTCCGCGCTGCCGAACTCGGTGAGGGCGATGGCCTTGGTCATGGCGGGTCCGTTCCTGGGTGGGCCGACTGCTCGACGGCGTGCGGGGTACGGCGTTGCTGGTCGCGGTCGCGGTGATCGCGTACCGCCTTCCAGCATCCCTCACCGGCCCGGCCGGCCCCTCCTGCTCCCGGGCGGATTCCGCGCGGGCGAAAGCCGGTTCGCCCGGCCGGCCGACCCGTGCCCGCCCGGTGGCGCGCTACGTCGCCAGCACCCTCGGCGCGCTGGGCGCGGGTTCGCGCGGGCAGGCGGTGGCGGCGGCCCACAGCACGGGGCCCGCCCCGGGCGCCGTGGCGGCGAGGGCGGCCGCGATCCGGGCGGCCCGCACCCCCCGCGCGGCGGGCCGGCCCGATCCGACCCGGACTCGGCCCCGGACGCGGGTACGGACCCGGATACGGGCCCAGGTGCGCGCTCCGGCTCCGGTCCCGGTCCCGGTCCGGGTCCGGGTCCGGGCGAAGACGTACCGCAGCAGCAGGAAGCGTGCGATGCCGGCGGCGCCGGAGGCGGCGAGGTAGACGCCCTGCCGCAGCAGTGCGCCGCCGCCGGTGTGCAGGGCGTCGTAGCCGAGCAGCGCGCCGGTGGTGAAGAGGTACGACAGCAGGACGGTCAGCCCGCTCGCGCAGTGGTCGCTCCAGCCGGCCCGGCCGCGCCGGAAGGTGAAGCGGGTGTGGAGTTCGGTGGCGAGCAGGGTGGTGGCGACGGTCACGACGGCGTTGGCGGCGGCGACCGGCGCCCGGTCGCCGACCAGCAGCAGCGCGGCGCTGCCGAGCAGGGTGACGCCGCCGCCGAAGACCACGAACCGCACGAACGCCGGCAGCGCGCGCACCGCCGCCGGGGCAGTACGCTCTTGCGCTGCTGCCATGCTGCCTGCCACGGGCTCTCCTCGTGTTGCCGACCGACCACCCGACCTTCTCGTGGCGGCGCGGCCCGGCCCATCCGGCACATCCCCGGACTTCCTCGGGGGCTTACCCCACCACCAGGTCAGGGACCGCCCCCTACAGGGTCTCACCAGTCACATAAGCATTCTCTATATGAAAAGGTCATGAGAGAGTTTAGCCATCATTTACAAGGTGGTGGCACATGTCACCCTTTCATCCCCAAGTAATATGCCCGGTTTGTGGCGAGTGACACGCTTGCCAAACTTGCTCTTGCACCCCGACCCGTGCCACAGTCGTAGACAACGGCCGCCACCGACCCGGGCTCGGCCGTTCCAGGACCGCCGCGGAACACCCCCCCTGCTTCGCGGCGATGTAGAAGAGGCCCCCCGCAGTCATCCCCCCCGACGCGCGGAGGGCCTCTTCCCTTTCAGATCCGGTCCATGACCCGCAGCTCGAACCATGTGGTCTTGCCGCGCGCATGGAGATCGACGCCCCACCGGTCGGAGAGCTTGTCGACCAGGAACAGTCCGCGCCCGCTGGTGTCCATCTCGCGCACCGGCAGCCGGCAGGGCAGTGCCCGCGACGGGTCCCGCACCTCCACCCGCACCCGCCCGCGCCGCCGGTGCATCCGCAGCCCGCAGGTGCGTGCGCCGGTGTGCCGTACCGCGTTGCCGACCAGCTCCGAGACGAGGAGCTCCACCGTGTCCGCGAGGTGCGGCAGCCCCCAGCCGCGCACCACCGACAGCGCCAGCCGGCGGGCGAGGGCGGCCGACTCCGGCCGCGAGGTGAGGTGCACCTCCTTGACCGAGGGGTCGCCGAGCCGCTCCAGCGCCCGCGCGGCCGCGGCCGCCACGTCGTCGGGGTCGTCGTCCACCTCCGCGCGTCCGTCCGCGGCGCCGCAGGCCGGGCGGTCGCCGGCAGCGTCGGCCGCGGGGCGGGCCGGGGTCACCATGGCCGCCAGAGGTGCCGTGGCAACCTCCTGAGCCGCCTGCCGTGACTGCTCCGCTCCACCCCGTCCCGCCATGCCCTCATGATGGCCGTAACGGGACGGCTTCGCCCGGTAACCCGGCTAATTCATCTGAACCGGCGTCACCTCCGCCACCTGCGCCCCGCGCTGCGGCGGCCCGGCGGCCCGGGCGGACCGCCGCGGGATCAGGCGAACTCCGCCTTGCCCGGGCCGTTCTCGATGAAGCTGCGCATACCGGTCTCGCGGTCCTCGGTGGCGAACAGCGCGGCGAACAGGGTGCGTTCGAGGGTGAGCCCGCTGGACAGGTCGGTGTCGAGCCCGCCGTCCACGGCCTCCTTCGCGGCCCGCAGCGCGTACGCCGGGCCGCGCGCCAGCCGCCGCGCCCACTCCAGCGCCTGCGGGTACACCTGGTCGGCCGGCACCACCCGGTCGACCAGGCCGATCGCCAGCGCGTCGGCCGCGGTGACCATCCGGCCGGTGAAGATCAGGTCCTTCGCACGCGAGGGGCCCACCAGCCGGGCCAGCCGCTGGGTGCCCCCGGCGCCCGGGATCAGCCCGAGCAGGATCTCCGGCTGGCCCAGCTTGGCGTCCTCCGCGGCGATCCGGATGTCCGCGCACAGCGCCAGCTCGCAACCGCCGCCCAGCGCGTAGCCGTTGACGGCCGCGACCACCGGCTTGGGGATGCGGGCGACCGCGGTGAAGGCGTCCTGGAGGCCGCGCGAGCGGTCCACCATGTCCTGGTACGACATCGCCCGCATCTCCTTGATGTCCGCGCCCGCCGCGAACACCTCCGGGCCGCCCCACACCACCACCGACCGCACGTCCGCCCGCGCGGCCGCCTGCTCGGCCAGCTCCTTGAGCAGGTCCTGCATCGCCGCGTCCAGCGCGTTCATCGGCGGCCGGACCAGCCGGATGGTGCCGACGCCGTCTTCGACCTCAAGGGTCACCGGGGTATCAGTCATGCCCGGAGCGTACGACGACGGCCCGCCCCCGCGAAGGGACGGGCCGTACCTACCTCACCACGGCGAGCGAACACAATCAGGCAGTCCACTCGCTCCAGGGCATGTTCCAGCCGTTGAGGCCGTTGTACCACTGGACGGTCTTGTCCTTGGAGTTGATCACCTGGACGACGTCCCCGATGATCGAGTTGTTGTAGAACCAGGCGGCCGGGGTGTCGGGGTCGCCCGCGCCGCGCACGTCGTGCAGGCCGACGCAGCCGTGGCTGGTGTTGCTGTGACCGAAGACGGAGGTCGCGGCCCAGTAGTTGCCGTGGATGAAGGTGCCGGAGTTGGTCAGCCGCATCGCGTGCGGCACGTCCGGGATGTCGTACTCCCCGCCGAAGCCGACCGTGTCGCCGTTCATCCGGGTCTTGATGTACTTCTCCGAGATCACCATCTTGCCGTTGTAGGTGGTGTGGTCCGGAGCGCCCGAGGAGATCGGGATGGTCTTGAGCACCTTGTTGTCGCGGTAGACGGTCATCGTGTGCTTCGCCGCGTCCACCACGCTGACCTGGCGGCGGGCCACCGTGAAGTGCACCGACTTGTTCTGCTTGCCGTACACCCCGGGCGCGCCCTCGACCCCGTCGAGGTCCAGCTTGAGGGTGACCTTGGTGCCGGCCGCCCAGTAGTCCTGCGGGCGGAAGAACAGCTGGGTGTCGCCGTTCCAGTGGCCGGCGATCGGCACGGACGGCGAGGCGGTCACGCTCAGCCCGGCCTCGACGGCCTTCTTGTTGGTGATCGGCCGGTTGAAGTTGAGGTAGACCTCCATGCCGACCCCCACCGTGGAGTTGTCCTCGGGGGTGAAGAACCCGACGAAGGTGTCCTTCGGCACGACCGTGGTGAAGGTCGCGTGCTTGTCGGACTCGCGGCCCGAGGAGTCCTTCGCGGCGGCGTCCACCGTGTACTCGGTGGAGGTGTTCAGATGACCGGTGGGCGCCCATGACAGGCCGTCGGCGGCGATGCTTCCGTCGACCGCGTTGCCCTTGTCGTCCTTCACGGTCACCGACGACAGCTTGCCGTTGGACGCCGACACCTTGAGCGCGCCGGTGGTCGCGACGTTGCTCGCACCGTCCTTGGGCGCGATGTCGACCACCGCCTTCGAGACGGTCGTGTCGGTGGCGCTGGTCGACGCGCCACCGCCCTTGCCGTCGTCGCTGCCGGAGCTCGCCTTGCTGCCGCCGTTCGGACCGCACGCGGTCACCACCAGCATCAGCGCGCCGAGCACCACGGCCGCGGCCGCGTGCCGTCTGGCACGCCGGGCCCCACCTATCGGCTTCACAGTTCCTGTTCCCCTATTCCCCATACCGCGACACACCCGAACTCCCCCTGCCAGCGCAAGAAAACCATACGAAGTAGGAGCACGCCGCCACGGGAATGTCACCGTTTCGTCCCAACTGCCATCAGGGCGTCTACCCCGGGGACATGGGCAGTCAACACGCGGTTCACCCGCACGGTTCCGTACGGCGCGGCACAGGGTCACGGCATGGCGCCGCGGCTCAGAGCGCGGACCCGGCCGTCCACTCCGGCCAGCTCAGGTTCCAGCCGCTCATCCCGTTGTCCGGGGCGACCACGGCGTCCGGGGAGTTCACCACCTCCACGGTGTCACCGACCAGGGACTGCCCGTAGAACCACCCGGCGGGGGTGTCCGCGCCGCCGCCCTTGACGTCCCGCAGGCCCACGCAGCCGTGGCTGACGTTCGCCGTGCCGAACACGCTCGGCGGCGACCAGTAGTTGCCGTGCACGAAGGTGCCGGAGGCGGTCAGCCGCATCGCGTGCGGCACGTCCGGGATGTCGTACTCCCCGCCGAAGCCGACCGTGCTGCCGTTCATCCGGGTCACCGCGTACTTCTCGGAGATCATCATGATGCCGTTGTACGTGGTGTGCGCGTCGCTGCCCGCGGAGATCGGCAGCACCCGCAGCGGGCGGCCGTCGCGGACGACGGTCATGGTGTGGGCGAGCACGTCCACGGTGCTGTGCTGGTCGCGGCCGATGGCGAAGGACATGTCCTTGGACTGGGTGCCGCGCACACCCGGGGCGCCCTGCACACCGCGCAGCCGCAGGTGCAGGGTGACGCGGGTGCCCGCGCGCCAGAAGCGGGCCGGGCGCAGGTCCAGCCGCCGGTCGCCGAACCAGTGGCCGGTGACCTCGACCGGCGGCACGCTGGTGACGCTGACGCCGCGCTCGACCGCGGCCCGGTCGGTGATGTCCCGGGTGAAGTCCAGGGAGATGATCATCCCGGTGCCGACGGTGGTGCCCTGCTCCGGGGAGTAGATGCCCACGAACGTCGGCGGTTTCGTCGTCGGGCGCGGGCGGGCCGAGCCGTGCGGCTTGCCGTCGGAGCCGCCGCCCGAGCCGCAGCCGGCCACCAGCACGGCCAGCGCGGCCACCGAGGCGGCGAGCACCGCGAGCGGTCCCCGTGCCGTACGGCGGGCGCGCGGCACCCCGTACGGGACCGTGCCCGCCGTCCCGCGCGCCGTCCCGGCCCTCCCGCCGCCGGCTCCCGCGCCCGTCATGTCCCCCGCAGCATCACCCGTCACATCACGTGTCACGCAAGGTCAACGATGTCGTGCCGCGTTGGTGACTGCACGGCGGCGTCAGGGTGACGGCCCGGCCACCGGGGAACAATCCCTGCGAGGAGCGCGACGCGTGCGGGGACCGCGAAGGGTGCGCGGACTGCTCAGGGACGGTCGGCCGCCGGGCACGGGACGCCCCGCGGCACCGGGGAGCCGCTGGAGGGCTGAGACATGTCCGAGACCCGTGAGTTCGACGCCGAACGGGCCGAGCCGTTCCCCGAGCCGGGCCCGGGCGCCGGCCCCGCAACCCGCCCGCCGGGCATACCCGGGGCCCCGGCCGCACCGCCGGGGCCGCGCACCGGCCGCCGTACGCCCCCGCCCGCCGGCCGCCCACCGCCGTCCGCCACCACCACCGTCTGGCCCGGCTCCCCGCAGCCGCTCGGCGCCCGCTTCCACCCCGGCCCGGACGGCACGCCCGGCACCAACTTCGCGCTGTGGGCCGGCGGCGCGGAGTGGGTGGAGGTGTGCCTGTTCGCCGACGACGGCACCGAGACCCGCGCCCCGCTGACCGAGCTGACCCACGAGGTGTGGCACGGCTTCGTCCCCGGGGTGCGGCCCGGGCAGCGCTACGGCCTGCGGGTGGGCGGCCGCTGGGACCCGTGGACCGGCGCCCGCTGGAACCCGGCGAAGCTGCTGCTCGACCCGTACGCGCGGGCGGTCGACGGCAGCTTCCGCACCGCGGCCCCCGAGGTGTACGGCCATGTGCGCGACTGGCCGGAGGCGGGCCTCGCCGACACCGTGCGCGACGACCGGGACTCCGCGCCGTACGTCCCCAAGGGCGTGGTGGTCGAGGACGACGACGACTGGCGGGACGACCGCCGCCCCAAGACCCCCTGGTCGGACACGGTCATCTACGAACTGCACGTGCGCGGCTTCACCCGGCGGCACCCCGGCATCCCGCCGGAGCTGCGCGGCACCTACGCCGGGCTGGCCCACCCGGCCGCGATCGCGCACCTGACCCGGCTGGGCGTCACCGCGGTGGAGCTGCTGCCGGTGCACCAGTCCGCCGACGAGGAGCACCTGCTGCGCCGCGGGCTGAGCAACTACTGGGGCTACAACTCGATCGGCTACTTCGCCCCGCACGCCGCCTACAGCGCCAGCGGCAGCCGGGGCGGCCAGGTCGGGGAGTTCAAGCGGATGGTGCGCGCGCTGCACGCGGCGGGCATCGAGGTGCTGCTCGACGTGGTCTACAACCACACCGCCGAGGGCGGCCAGGGCGGCCCGACGCTGTCGCTGCGCGGCATCGACAACCGCGGCTACTACCGGCTGGGCGCCGACGGCCGCGGCTACACGGACTACACCGGCTGCGGCAACACCCTGGACGTGGTGCGGCCGCACGTGCTGCGGCTGATCACCGACAGCCTGCGCTACTGGGTCACCGAGATGGGCGTGGACGGCTTCCGCTTCGACCTCGCCGCCGCGCTCGCCCGCTCGCTGCACGACGTGGACATGCTCTCGCCGTTCCTCGCGGTGATCGCCCAGGACCCGGTGCTGCGCCGGGTGAAGCTGATCGCCGAGCCGTGGGACGTCGGCGCCGGCGGCTACCAGGTGGGCGCGTTCCCGCCGCTGTGGACCGAGTGGAACGACCGGTTCCGCGACACCGTACGGGACTTCTGGCGCGGCGCGACCACCGACGTGCGCGACCTCGGCTACCGCCTGTCGGGGTCGAGCGACCTCTACGACTGGGGCGGCCGCCGACCGTACGCCTCCGTCAACTACGTCACCGCGCACGACGGTTTCACCCTGCGCGACCTGGTCAGCCACGACCGCAAGCACAACGCGGCCAACGGCGAGGACGGCCGGGACGGCAGCGACGACAACCGCTCCTGGAACTGCGGCGCCGAGGGCGACACCGACGACCCGGCCGTCCTGGCGCTGCGCCACCGCCAGCTGCGCAACCTGCTCGCCACCCTGCTGCTGTCCACCGGGGTGCCGATGCTGGTGGCCGGCGACGAGATGGGCCGCACCCAGCAGGGCAACAACAACGCCTACTGCCAGGACAACCCGACCGGCTGGGTCGACTGGTCGCTGCGCGAGGACCCGTCCTACGCGGCGCTGCTCGACCTGACCGCCCGCCTGATCGCGCTGCGCCGCGCGCACCCGGTGCTGCGCCGCGGCGGCTTCTTCTCCGGGCTGTCGCTGACGCCGGACGGGCTGCCGGACGTCACCTGGTTCGGGCCGGACGGGCGGGAGCTGGCCGAACGGGACTGGTTCGCGCCGTCCGCGACCCTGGGGATGCTGCTGTCCGGGCGGGACATCCCGCAGCGGGACGCGCGCGGGGAGCCGGTGGTGGACGACAGTTTCCTGCTGATCGTGCACGCCGGTGCGCGGGAGCTGGAGTTCACGCTGCCCGGGGTGCCGTGGGCGGCGGGGTACGAGGCGGTGCTCGACACCGCGGCGGAGGGCGACGGGAGCGGCGGCGGTCAACTCCTTTCGGACGGCGGGACGTTGACGGTCGCGGCCCGGTCGGTGCGGCTGCTGCGGGTACGGCCGGCCGCGCAGTGAGCCGGTCGGCCCGGGCGGGCTCGCGGAACCGGGCATCTCGCAGGTCAGAACCCTGTGGAAATCACCGAGTGGTCCAGTCCATATTGGCACCGTGAGCACTCCGCAACCCGGACCCGAAGTCACTGCCGCCGCTTCGGGGTTCACGGTACGCCCGGCCGCCGGCCCGCTGTGGTCGGCGAACTTCCGCGCCTTCTTCACCGCCCGCACGGTGGCGATGCTCGGCGACACCATGCTGCCCGTCGCGCTGTCGGCCGGTCTGCTGGGCTACGGCTACTCCGCCGGCGACATCGGGCTGGTGATGGCCGCGTCCACCGCGTGCTTCGCGGGGTTCGTGGTCTTCGGCGGGGTGTTCGCCGACCGGTTCGACGCCCGCGCGATGATGGTCGGCGCGGACCTGGTGCGGGTCTGCACGCAGTCCACCGCGGCGGTGCTCTTCGCCGTCCACCAGGTGCGGCTGTGGGAGGTGGCGCTGATCGCGGTGGTCAACGGCATCTGCGCGGCGATGTTCCAGCCGGGGGTGGCCAGCACGATCGTGCGCGTCGCGGACGACGTGCAGGGCGCCAACGCCGTCATCCGCACCGCCGAGTCCGTCGCCGGGCTGGTCGGGCCGGGGCTGGCGGGGGTGCTCGTCGGGTTCACCTCCACCGGTGTGGTGTTCGCCGCGCACGCCGGTACGTACCTCGCCAGCGCGCTGTGCCTGCTCTCGCTCCGGCTGCCGCCCCCGCCGCCGCGGCTCGCCGCCGCCGTCTCGTCCTTCCGGGCCGATCTGGTCGAGGGCTGGCAGGAGTTCCGGGCCCGCACGTGGATGTGGTCGGTGATCCTCGTGTGGATGGTGTACATGGTGTGCACGGTCGGGCCGTACACGCCGCTCGCCGCCGCGCAGATCATCCCCGCGCACGGGGCGGGCGCGTACGGGCTGGTCAACTCCGCGCTCGGCGGGGGTACGGCGCTCGGGGCGCTGTGCGCGATGCGGCTGCGGTCCGCGCGGCCGCTGCGGGCGGGGTCGCTCGCGCTGTTCGGGGTGGCGCTGATGCCGACGTCCGTCGGTCTCGGCCTGCCGGTCTGGGCGATCGCCTGCTGCGTGCTGGTGGCGGGGGCGTGTTCGGCGTACTGGGGTGTCAACTGGGCGACCAGTGTGCAGACCCATGTGCCCGGGGACATCCTCAACCGCATCCACGCGTACGAAGTGGCCGGGTCCATTGCGATGGTGCCTGTCGGGCAGGCGCTGGCGGGGCCCGCGTCCGCGGTGTTCGGTGCGCGGGATGTGCTTCTTGTCGGCGGGGTGGTGCCGTTGGTCGTCGCCGCGACGCTTCTCGGGATTCGGTCCGTGCGGAGCCTCCCCGGCAGGTAGCTCCGCGGGTTCAGCCGCGCCCCCCGTTCCCGGGGTGCCCCCGCCGCCCGGGTCCGCGCCCCCGGTGGGCCCGCGCCATGCGCCGCTGCGGTGCACGAGCTTGCCCGGGCGCGCCCGGTGGGGGTGCGGCCAGCCGCCGCTGCGGTGCCCCTTCTCGCCCGGGTGCGCGCCGGTGGGTGGCTGGGCGCGCAGTTCCCCGCGCCCCTACGCCGCCTCCGGCGGCACGGTTCCTGAACCCCGGTGGGGCTGCGGCCAGCCGCCGCTGCGGTGCCCCTCCTCGCCCGGGTGCGCGCCGGTGGGTGGCTGGGCGCGCAGTTCCCCGCGCCCCTGCGCCGCCTCCGGCGGCACGGTTCCTGAACCCCGGTGGGTCTGCGGCCATGCGCCGCTGCGGTGCACGAGCTTGCCCGGGTGCGCCCGGTGGGGGTGCGGCCAGCCGTTGCTGTGGGGCCGGCCGTTGGTGGGGGGTGATGGCAGGGGGTGTCATGGGGTGTTAGGGTTGATGACAGTGGCTGACATCGGGGTGGCCGGATGGCTGGTCGCCCGTGTGCGAGGAGGTTGGGTCATGCGTGTGTTCGTTACGGGTGCGTCGGGTTGGATCGGGTCGGCGGTGGTGCCGGAGCTGCTGGGGGCGGGGCACCAGGTCGTGGGGCTGGCGCGGTCGGACGCGTCGGCGGAGGCGCTGGTGAAGGCGGGGGCCGAGGTGGTGCGGGGCACCCTCGACGACGTGGAGACGCTGAGGGAGGCGGCCGAGGGGGCGGACGGGGTCATCCACTTGGCGTTCAAGCACGACATCGCGTTCAGCGGCGGGTTCGAGGCGGCCGCGGACGCGGACCGGCTGGCCATCGACACGTTCGGCGACGTGCTCGCCGGGACGGGCAAGCCGCTGGTGATCGCGGGGGGCGTGCTCGGGCTGACCCCGGGCCGGGTGCTGACCGAGGAGGACGGGCTGACGGGCCTGGCGGACGACCACGGGGCGGGCCCGTCGAAGCGGATGGACAACGCCCGGGCCACCGTCGCCCTCGCCGACCGCGGGGTCCGCTCCTCCGTGGTGCGCCTGCCTCCGACCGTGCACGGAGACGGCGACCAGGGCTTCGTGCCCACCATCATCAGTGCCGCCCGCACCAACGGCCGCTCCGCCTACGTCGGCGACGGCACCAACCGCTGGCCGGCGGTCCACCGCTCCGACGCGGCGACCCTCTTCCGGCTGGCGGTGGAGTCCGCCCCCGCGGGGTCCGTGCTGCACGCGGTCGGCGAGGAGGGCGTGGCCCTGCGCGACGTGGCCGAGGTGATCGGCCGCCACCTGGACGTGCCCGTGGCGTCGATCTCCCCGGAGGACGCGCCCGCGCACTTCACCTGGATGGCGACCTTCGTCGGCCTGGACAGCCCCGCCGCCAGCACCCGCACCCGCGAACTGCTGGACTGGCGGCCGGCCGGCCCCGGCCTGCTCGAAGACCTCGACCAGGGCCACTACTTCACCGGCCCGGCCGCCTGAGACCCGGCTGCCCAAGGCCCCGCCGGGCTACACCAGGCTGTCCGCCCACGCCTGGTGCAGCCCGGCGAAGTCACCGTCGGCGGCGATGAGTTCGGCGGGGGCGCCGTCCTCGACGACGCGCCCGGCCCGCATCACCAGCACCCGGTCGGCGATCTCCACCGTGGACAGCCGGTGCGCGATGATCACCGCGGTGCGGCCGCGCAGCACCGTGTCCATGGCGTGCTGCACCGCCTGCTCGCCGGGGACGTCGAGCGAGGAGGTCGCCTCGTCGAGGATGAGGACGGCCGGGTCGGCGAGCAGCGCCCGGGCGAAGGCGACGAGTTGGCGCTGCCCCGCGGAGATCCGGCCGCCGCGCTTGCGGACGTCCGTGTCGTAGCCGTCGGGCAGCGCCGCGATGAAGTCGTGCGCGCCGATCGCCTTGGCCGCGGCCTCGACCTCCTCGCGGGTGGCGTCCGGCCGCCCGATGGTGATGTTCTCCGCCACGGTGCCGGAGAAGAGGAACGCCTCCTGGGTGACCATGATCACCCCGCGGTGCAGGTCCTCCCGGCCGAGGTCGCGCAGCGGCACCCCGTCGAGCAGCACCCGGCCGTCGGTCGGGTCGTAGAAGCGGGCCAGCAGCTTGGCGAGCGTGGACTTGCCGGCGCCGGTCGCGCCGACCACGGCGACGGTCTGCCCGGCCGGAATGCGCAGGTCGAAGGCGGGCAGCACCTCCCCGCCGGTCCGGTAGGCGAACCGCACGCCGTCGAAGACGACCTCCCGCCCGGGCAGCGCGCCCGCCGCGCGGGACGGCAGCGGCACCGGCTGCGCCGGCTCGGGCACCGTGGGCGCCTGCGCGAGCAGCCCGGCGATCTTCTCCAGCGAGGCGGCCGCGGACTGGTAGGAGTTGAGGAACATCCCGAGCCGGTCGATCGGGTCGTACAGCCGCCGCAGGTAGAGCACGAAGGCGGCGAGGACGCCCAGCGCCATGCTGCCGCCGGCCACCCGGTAGGCGCCCCACAGCACCATCCCGGCGATCGTGACGTTGGCGATCAGCCGGGAGCGGACGACGTAGCGCGCCATCTCCAGGATCGCGTCGCCGTTGGCCCGGTAGTGCCGCTCGTTGAGCTCGGCGAACGCCGTGTCGTTGGGCTGCTCGCGGCGGAACGCCTTGACCGGGCGGATGCCGTTCATCGTCTCGGTGAACTTCACGATCACCGCCGCGATCGCGGTGGAGCGCCTGCGGTACGCCTCGACCGCGCGCCGCTGGTAGCTGCGGATGGCCAGGTACAGCGGCCCGTACGACACCAGGGTCAGCAGGCCGAGCTTCCAGTCCAGGAAGAGCAGCAGGGCGGTGATGTACACCGCGGACAGCACGACCTCCACGAGTTCGTCGAGGCCGTCGTTGAGCAGTTCGCGGATCGACTCGACGTCGGAGGTGGCGCGGGCGATCAGCCGGCCGGAGGTGTACCGCTCGTGGAAGTCGAGGCTGAGGGTCTGGGCGTGCCGGAAGATCCGCCCGCGCAGGTCGACCAGGACGTCCTGGCTGACCCGGGCGGCGGTCCTGATGAAGACCCGTTGCAGCACGCCGGCCGCGACGCCGCAGCCGATGTAGCCGCAGGCCACCGCGACCAGCGGGCCGTGCCGCCCGTCGCGGACCGCGGGGATGGCGTGGTCGATGGCGTAGGCGACGAGCAGCGGGCCGACCTGGACGGCGGCCTGCTGCACCAGCAGGTAGATCGCGGCGGCCCACACCCGGGCGGAGTGCGGGCGCAGCAGCGAGCGCAGCAGGGTGAGCTGGGCGTTGCGCGGTGCCGGGAGGACGTCCCGGTCGAACGGGTCGGCGGTGTCGACGAGTTCGGCGGTCATCGGGCGTCGCTCCCTTCGAGGGCGGCGAGTCCGCCGGGCCGGTGCGCGGCGCCGGGGCCAGCGGGTGTTCCACGTGGTGGCCGGCCGGGTGCGGCGGCGCCGTCGGCCGGCGCGCCGGACATCAGGTAGCGGTACTCGGCGCTGTCGCGCAGCAGTTCCGCGTGGGTGCCGACCGCGGTGATCCGGCCGTCGGCGAGCAGGGCCACGCGGTCGGCGAGCATGACGGTGGAGGGCCGGTGGGCGACCACCAGCGCGGTGGTCGCCCGCAGTACGTCGCGCAGTGCGGCCTCGACCAGGGCCTCGGTGTGCACGTCGAGCGCGGAGAGCGGGTCGTCCAGTACGAGGAACTGCGGGCGGCCGACCACCGCCCGGGCCAGCGCGAGGCGCTGCCGCTGGCCGCCGGACAGGCTCAGCCCCTGCTCGCCGACCTGGGTGTCCAGGCCCTGCGGCAGGGCGTCGACGAAGTCGCACTGGGCGACGGCCAGTGCCCGCCGGACGTCCTCTTCGTCGGCGCCCTGCGGCCCGGCGCCCATCTCCACGTTCTCCCGGACGGTGGCGGAGAAGAGGGTGGGTTCCTCGAAGGCGACGGCGACGAGTTCGCGCAGCCGGCCGGGGGCCAGGTCCGCGGTGTCGACGCCGTCCAGGGTGATCCGGCCGCCGGTGGCGCGGTGCAGCCGGGGCAGCAGCGCGGTGAGGGTGGTCTTGCCGCAGCCGGTGGCGCCGACCAGGGCCATGGTCTCGCCGGGGCGGATGTGCAGGTCGATGCCGCGCAGCAGTTCGGGGCTGTCCGGCGGCGCGTCGGGGTAGCGGAAGCGGACGCCGGCCAGCCGGATGCCGTCGGGGTGGGAGCCGCGGTCGGCGGCGGCTGCGGCTGCCGCGTCGGCGGTACCGGGGGCGTCGGCGGCATCGGGGGTGTCGGCGGCATCGGCGGTCCGCGGGGTGTCGCGGACCTCGAAGTAGCGGTCGGCGGCGGTGGCCGACTCGTTGCTCATCGCGAGCAGGAAGCCGATCGACTCCACCGGCCAGCGCAGGGTGAGCGCGGTGGACAGGAACGCCACCAGGGTGCCGGCCGACAGCCGGTCGTCGGCGACCCGCAGCGCCCCGACCACGAGGGCGGCGCCGAGGGCGATCTCCGGGAGCGTCATGATGACCGCCCAGATGTTGGAGAGCAGCCGCGCCTTGTCGATCTCGGTGTCCCACAGCGCGCGGGTCTGGCGGCGGAAGGACGCGGCCTGGCTGCGGTGCCGGCCGAACGCCTTGATGATGCGGATGCCGAGCACGGACTCCTCGACGAGGGTCGCGAGGTCGCCGGCCTGGTCCTGGGCCCGGCGGGCGGCGAGCGCGTAGCGGGTCTCGAAGTAGGAGCACAGGATCATCAGCGGCACGGCCGGGGCGAGCAGCAGCAGTCCCAGCAGCCACGACTGGGCGAAGAGGATCGCGAAGCCGATCAGCACCGTGGCGCCGTTGACCACCAGGAACACCAGCGGGAAGGCGAGGAACATCCGCAGGATCTGGAGGTCCATGGTGGCCCGGGAGAGCAGTTGGCCCGACGCCCAGCGGTCGTGGAAGTCGACCGGGAGCCGCTGCAGGTGCTCGTAGAGGTCCTTGCGCATGGCGGCCTCGACGCCGGCCAGCGGGCGGGCCACCAGCCAGCGGCGGACGCCGAACAGGCCCGCCTCCAGCAGCCCGAGCAGCAGGACGATGCCGCCGCCGAGCCACACCCCGCCCGGGTCCCGGTCCTGCACCGGGCCGTCGACCATCCACTTGAGCACCAGCGGGATGAACAGCGACATGCAGGACGCCACCACCGCCACGACCGCCGACAGGGCCAGTCTCGCCCGTACCGGTCTGACGTACGGCCACAGCCGGCGCAGGGAGCGGACGGTGGATCGGTGGCGGTGGTCGGGCGCGGTCGTGTCGCTGGTGGCAGAGGTCACTTGTCGACACTAGGCCCACCGTGTGACAGCGCTCATCCGGTTTTCCGGCCGGGGCCGGGGCGTGGACCGGCCTGCGCTCGGCCGGACTGGTTTTTGCCGTTTTCCACCGGTGTGGGGTGATCGGCACCCGGGGTCCGATTCCGTACAGTGCGGTGTTGGAAACCCGCAATACCCCGTAGGAGATGGATTATGGCAACCGGAACCGTGAAGTGGTTCAACTCGGAAAAGGGCTTCGGCTTCATCGAGCAGGACGGCGGCGGCTCCGACGTCTTCGCCCACTACTCCAACATCCAGGCCACCGGCTACCGTGAGCTGCTGGAGGGCCAGAAGGTGGAGTTCGACGTCACGCAGGGCAACAAGGGACCGCAGGCGGAGAACATCCGCATGCTCAACGGCGCGGTCTGAGGACGGCCGCCGGCTCCGGCCCCCGTGGCTGAGCTCAGGCCCGCACCGACCAGCTCGGTGCGGGCCTTCCCCGTCTCCCCTAGCGCAGCACTCCCGCGGTCATGCCCTCGGTCTCCGGCGGCACCGCGACCAGGCCCGGTTCGGCCGGGTCGGCGAGCAGCGGGTGCGCCGGCAGCACCCGCGCGGTGTAGCCGAACGCGCCGGTACGGTCCAAGGTGAGCGACCCCTCGAAGGTGCAGCGGCCCGCCACGTCGGGCCGCGCCACCGGTTTGAGGGACTGCGCGACGGGCGCGGTCAGCCGGTCGCCGGCGTCCACCGGCCCGGACAGCAGCTGCACGTCCACGTCCGACGGGTCGAGCCCGCCCAGCGCGACCTGCACCCGCAGGGTGAGGGTGGCGCCCAGCTCCGCGTCCTCACCCACCGCGCCGGCCGCCGCCACGGCCTCCACCTCGTCGACCGCGACCCGCGGCCACTCCTGGCGCACCCGGCGCTTCCATCCGGCCAGTTCGGCGGCGGCCGGGCCCTGGACCGCGCGGTGCGAGCGGGCCGCCGGGGCGTAGAGCTGTTCGACGTAGTCCCGGACCATCCGCCCGGCGAGCACCTTCGGGCCCAGCACGGTCAGGGTGTGCCGGACCATCTCGATCCAGCGGCTCGGCAGGCCGTCGCGGCCCTGGTCGTAGAAGCGCGGGGCGACCTGGTGCTCCAGCAGGTCGTAGAGCCCGGCCGCCTCCAGCGCGTCGCGCCGGTCCTCGTCGGCGACGCCGTCGGCGGTGGGGATCGCCCAGCCGTTCTCGCCGTCGTACCACTCGTCCCACCAGCCGTCGCGGACCGACAGGTTGAGGCAGCCGTTGAGGGCGGCCTTCATCCCGGAGGTCCCGCACGCCTCCAGCGGGCGCAGCGGGTTGTTGAGCCAGACGTCGCAGCCGGGGTAGAGGGTGCGGGCCATCCGCATGTCGTAGTCAGGCAGGAAGACGATGCGGTGCCGCACCCGCGGGTCGTCGGTGAACCGCACCAGCTCCTGCACCAGCCGCTTGCCGCCCTCGTCGGCGGGGTGCGCCTTGCCGGCCACCACGATCTGGATCGGCCGCTCCGGGTGCAGCAGCAGCGCCGCCAGCCGCTCCTTGTCGCGCAGCATCAAGGTCAGCCGCTTGTAGGACGGCACCCGGCGGGCGAAGCCGATGGTCAGCACGTCCGGGTCGAGGACCTGGCCGGTCCAGCCCAGCTCGGCGTCGTCGGCGCCGCGCTGCCGCCAGGACGCGCGCAGCCGGTCCCGTACGTCCGACACCAGGCGTTCGCGCAGGGTGCGGCGCAGCTCCCACACGGCGGCATCCGGCACGCCGGCGACCGCCTCCCAGCGCTCGGCGCCGCCGACGGTCAGGGCGTCCTCGGCGCGGGAGGCGCCGAACTGGCGGCTGCCGAGCCGCAGCACCTCCGGCGCCACCCAGGTCGGGGCGTGCACGCCGTTGGTGATGGAGGTGATCGGCACGTCCTGCGGGTCGAAGCCGGGCCACAGCCCGGCGAACATCTCCCGGCTGACCGCGCCGTGCAGGGTGGACACGCCGTTGGCGCGCTGGGCCAGCCGCAGGCCCATCACGGCCATGTTGAACAGGTCCGGGTCGCCGCCGGGGTAGGTCTCCCGGCCCAGTTCCAGGACGCGGGCGACGTCCACGCCGGGCAGTTCGCCGCCGTCGCCGAGGTGGCGGGCGACCAGGTCGCGGGTGAAGCGGTCGATGCCGGCCGGGACCGGGGTGTGGGTGGTGAACACGGTGCCGGCCCGTACGGTCTCCAGGGCCGCGTCGAAGTCGAGGCCGTCCAGGGAGAGTTCCCTGATGCGCTCCAGGCCGAGGAAGCCGGCGTGGCCTTCGTTGGTGTGGAAGACCTCCGGCTGCGGGTGGCCGGTGATCCGGCAGTAGGCGCGGACCGCGCGGACCCCGCCGATGCCCAGCAGCATCTCCTGGAGCAGCCGGTGCTCGCTGCCGCCGCCGTAGAGCCGGTCGGTGACGTCGCGTTCGGCCGGCTGGTTGGGTTCGGTGTCGGAGTCGAGCAGCAGCAGCGGCACCCGGCCGACCCGCACCAGCCAGATCCGGGCGGCCAGGGTGCGGCCGCCGGGCAGCGCCAGGGTGATGCGGGCGGTGCTGCCGTCGGCCTCCCGCAGCGGACTGATCGGCAGCGAGTCCCGGTCCAGCACCGGGTAGTGCTCCTGCTGCCATCCGTCGCGGGACAGGCTCTGCCGGAAGTAGCCGTGCCGGTAGAGCAGGCCGACCCCGACCAGCGGTACGCCCAGGTCGCTGGCGGCCTTGAGGTGGTCGCCGGCGAGGATGCCCAGGCCGCCGCTGTACTGCGGCAGCGCCGAGGTGATGCCGAACTCGGGTGAGAAGTAGGCGACGGCGGCGGGCAGGTCGGTCTGCTCCTGGTACCAGCGGGGGGCGGTGGTGTAGTCCGCGAGCTCCTCGGCGGCGGCGGACAGCCGGCGCAGGAAGCGGCGGTCGGCGGCGAGGGCGGCCAGCCGCTGTTCGGAGACGGCGGCGAGCAGCCGGACGGGGTCGCCCTGGGCGGTCTGCCAGCCGGCGGGGTCGATGCTGCGGAACAGCTCCCTGGTCTCCTCGTGCCAGGACCAGCGTAGGTTCGAGGCCAGTTCCCCCAGCGGGCGCAGAGGTTCCGGCAGGACGGTGCGCACGGTGAATCGACGGATTGCCTTCACGTCTTCGACCGTAGCCCGGGTGCCGCGGGGCCGGGGGGGTTGTCCACGATCTCCTGGGCCAAACGCCCGAACGGCGGCTCACCGGGGCGAAGCGGCCCCGGGGCCGGGCGCGGGCGCGCCCGGGTGGGCCCGCCCGCCGTCCGGGTGCGGCCGCCGCCGGGGCGGCGGGCGGCCCGGGGGCACGGCGGTGCCCGGGCGGTGCGGCGCCGCCGGCCGGGCACGACGGCGTGCGAGCGGTGCTCCGGCGGCATGCTGCCCCGGCAGGCGTACGCGGGGGCGCGCCGCGGGGCGCAGACCCCCGGTGACGAGCGCGGGTAAGGGGCGCGGCCGCTCGGCGGATCGGTCACCGCGAACGCGCGCACTTCGCGCCGCGCTACCGAAACGCCGTCAGGTGGTGCGTTCAGGCCGGGAAGCGTGGGCAGGCTCGCACATGTGACGTCCCGCACCGGCGGCCACCCGGGTGAACCCCTCCTGGAGCGACCTCGCGGGCGAGCCGGTTCGGCCAAGAGCAGTTAAAAAGTAGCGAGGCTCCCTACCGGGCGGCCCCGCCGTCCCGTCCCCCGCAGCCGACCCCAGAACGTCCCGGCAGATCCGGTCAGCCGGCCCCGCCGGCCCCGCCGTCCGCACGTCAGTCGAGCAGTCCCGTCCCGAGCTGTCAGGTGAGGAAATGATCGGTCGTATCCCCGTCGTCGACGTCGAGCCGAGTGTGGACTGCGGCCGCAGGCCCGCCAAGGCGGTGGTCGGCGAACGGTTCCAGGTGACCGCCACCGTCTTCCGCGAGGGCCATGACGCGGTGGCGGCGAACGTGGTGCTGCGCGACAGCTCGGGCCGGTCCGGGCCGTGGACGCCGATGCGGGAGCTGGCGCCGGGCACCGACCGGTGGGGGGCGCACATCACCCCGACGGCCGAAGGGCGCTGGACGTACACGGTCGAGGCGTGGTCGGACCCGGTGGCGACCTGGCGGCACACCGCGGGCATCAAGATCCCGGCCGGGATGGACACCGACCTGGTGCTGGCCGAGGGCGCGCGGCTGCACGAGCGGGCCGCGGCCGGGGTGCCCAAGGGCGACGGGCGGCCCGCGGTCCTGGCGGCGGTGGACGCGCTGCGCGACGCCTCCCTGGCGCCGGCCGCCCGGCACGCCGCGGCGCTGGCCCCGGAGGTGGTCGCGGCGCTGGACCGCTTCCCGCTGCGGGAGCTGGTCAGCGCCTCCCGGCCGATGCCGCTGCACGTCGAGCGCGAGCGGGCGCTGTTCGGGTCCTGGTACGAGCTGTTCCCGCGCTCGGAGGGCGCGAGCGCCGGGCCGGACGGGCGGCTGCGCTCGGGCACCTTCCGCACCGCCGCCGAACGGCTGCCCGCGGTGGCCGCGATGGGCTTCGACGTGGTGTACCTGCCGCCGATCCACCCGATCGGCACCTCCTTCCGCAAGGGCCGGGACAACAGCCTGACCGCCGGGCCGGACGACGTCGGCTCGCCGTGGGCGATCGGCTCGCCCGAGGGCGGCCACGACGCGGTCCACCCGGACCTGGGCACCCTCGCCGACTTCGACCACTTCGTGGCGCGCGCCCGCGACCTGCGCATGGAGGTCGCGCTCGACTTCGCCCTCCAGTGCTCGCCGGACCACCCCTGGGTCAAGGAGCACCCGGAGTGGTTCACGCACCGCCCCGACGGCAGCATCGCCTACGCGGAGAACCCGCCGAAGAAGTACCAGGACATCTACCCGATCGCCTTCGACCGGGACTTCGCGGGCATCGTGCGGGAGACGCTGCGGGTGCTGCGGCACTGGATGGCGCACGGGGTGCGGATCTTCCGGGTGGACAACCCGCACACCAAGCCGGTGGTGTTCTGGGAGAAGGTGATCGCCGACATCAACCGGACCGACCCCGACGTGATCTTCCTCGCCGAGGCGTTCACCCGCCCGGCGATGATGGCCACCCTCGGCAAGATCGGCTTCCAGCAGTCCTACACCTACTTCACCTGGCGCAACACCCGCGACGAACTCACCTCGTACGCGACCGAGTTGAGCGGCGACAGCGCCGCCTACATGCGGCCGAACCTGTTCGTGAACACCCCCGACATCCTGCACGCCTACCTCCAGCACGGCGGCCGGCCGGCCTTCGCCGCCCGCGCGGTGCTCGCCGCCACCCTCTCCCCGACCTGGGGGGTCTACGCCGGCTACGAGCTGTGCGAGGGCGAGCCGGCGCACCCCGGCAGCGAGGAGTACGCCCACTCCGAGAAGTACGAGCTGCGGCCGCGCGACTGGGCCCGGGCGGAGGCCGAGGGCCGCTCGCTGGCGCCGCTGCTCACCACGCTCAACCGGCTGCGCCGCCGGCACCCGGCGCTGCGGCAGCTGCGGGACATCACGTTCCACCCGGTGGACAACGAGGCCCTGCTCGCCTACTCCAAGCGGCACGGCGACGACGTGGTCCTGACGGTCGTCAACCTCGACCCCTTCCACACCCAGGAGGCGACCGTGTCGTTGAACATGGCGGCGCTCGGGCTCTCCTGGCACGAGTCGTTCCCGGTACGCGACGAGCTGACCGGCCAGACCTACCACTGGGGCAGGGACAACTATGTGCGGCTCGATCCGGGCCACGCGCCCGCGCACGTGCTGTCGCTGCGACCGTCTCCATCGATCGGAGGGTCACTCAGTTGATCGTCAACGAACCCGTTCCTGACACCTTCGAGGACACCCCTGCCAAGGACCGTGATCCCGAGTGGTTCAAACGGGCGGTGTTCTACGAAGTCCTCGTCCGCTCCTTCCAGGACAGCAACGGCGACGGCGTCGGCGACCTCAAGGGGATCACCGCCAAACTCGACTACCTGCAATGGCTGGGCGTGGACTGCCTGTGGCTGCCGCCGTTCTTCGCCTCCCCACTGCGGGACGGCGGGTACGACGTCGCGGACTACACCGCGGTGCTCCCGGAGTTCGGCGACCTCGCCGACTTCGTGGAGTTCGTGGACGCCACCCACCAGCGCGGCATGCGCGTCATCATCGACTTCGTCATGAACCACACCAGCGACCAGCACCCGTGGTTCCAGGCCTCCCGCAGCGACCCGGACGGGCCGTACGGCGACTACTACACCTGGGCCGACGACGACAAGCAGTTCTCCGACGCCCGGATCATCTTCGTGGACACCGAGACGTCGAACTGGACCTTCGACCCGGTCCGCAAGCAGTACTACTGGCACCGCTTCTTCTCCCACCAGCCGGATCTGAACTACGAGAACCCGGCCGTGCAGGAGGAGATCCTCGCCGCCCTGAAGTTCTGGCTGGACCTGGGCATCGACGGCTTCCGGCTGGACGCGGTGCCCTACCTGTACCAGGAGGAGGGCACCAACTGCGAGAACCTGCCGCGCACCCACGGCTTCCTGAAGAAGGTGCGCGCCGAGATCGACGCGCACTACCCGGACACCGTGCTGCTCGCCGAGGCCAACCAGTGGCCCGAGGACGTGGTCGACTACTTCGGCGACTTCCCGGCCGGCGGCGACGAGTGCCACATGGCGTTCCACTTCCCGGTGATGCCGCGGATCTTCATGGCGGTGCGCCGCGAGTCGCGCTACCCGGTCTCCGAGGTGCTGGCCAAGACCCCGGCGATCCCGGCGAACTGCCAGTGGGGCATCTTCCTGCGCAACCATGACGAGTTGACGCTGGAGATGGTCACCGACGAAGAGCGCGACTACATGTACGCGGAGTACGCCAAGGACCCGCGGATGCGCGCCAACATCGGCATCCGCCGCCGGCTGGCCCCGCTGCTGGACAACGACCGCAACCAGATCGAGCTGTTCACCGCGCTGCTGCTGTCGCTGCCCGGCTCGCCGATCCTCTACTACGGCGACGAGATCGGCATGGGCGACAACATCTGGCTCGGCGACCGCGACGGGGTGCGCACCCCGATGCAGTGGACCCCCGACCGCAACGCCGGGTTCTCCTCCTCCGACCCCGGCCGCCTCTACCTGCCGACGATCATGGACCCGGTCTACGGCTACCAGGTCACCAACGTCGAGGCGCAGATGAGCTCCCCCAGCTCGCTGCTGCACTGGACCCGGCGGATGATCGAGATCCGCAAGCAGAACCGGGCGTTCGGCGTCGGCTCCTTCACCGAGCTGTCGTCGAGCAACCCGGCGGTGCTCGCCTTCCTGCGCGAGGACGGCGACGACCTGGTGCTGTGCGTGAACAACTTCTCCCGCTTCGCCCAGCCCACCGAGCTGGACCTGCGGCAGTTCGCGGGCCGGCACCCGGTGGAGCTGATCGGCGGGGTGCGCTTCCCGGCGATCGGACAGCTGCCGTACCTGCTCACGCTCGCCGGGCACGGCTTCTACTGGTTCCGGCTGCGCCGCGACCCGTCCTGACGGCGGGGGGCCGGCCGGACCGGCCCCTCGGCCTGACCCGCCGTCCGAGGTGCGCGGGCACCGCACCTTTGGGACGATCGAGCGAAACCCGCAGCAGCCCGTACGGCGGTTTCCTGTCACCCGCCCGGGGCAGGCTCCCCGTGTCGCCGGACAGCCCGTACCCGTCATCCGGGAGGCTGGCGCATCCGCCGCTCCACCACCGCGGCCGGTGCGCGACTCCCCGGGGAAAGGACGTCATGTCGGACAGCTCCTGGACCCGCGTTCCCGCCACCACCGGCCGCGCTGTCGTGCCGGGACTGCTGCGCTCCCTCGATCCGCTGCTGCGGCGCTGGCTGCCGCGGCAGCGCTGGTTCGCCGGCAAGGGCCTGCCGATCGGCGACTTCCGGCTGGCGGCGGCGACCGAGCTGGTTCCCCCGGGTGGCCGACTCGGGCCGCTCGGCCTGCTGCACATCCTGGTCGACGTGGAGCAGCCCGGGCGGCCGCCGGACTGCTACCAACTGCTGCTCGGCGCGCATCCGCTGCTGCCGTCCGCACTGGTGCGCGCCGCGCTCGGCCCGGCCGTCGGCGGCCCCTACGACGGGCTGACCCTCTACGACGCGCCGCACGACCCCCGGATGGCGGCACTGCTGCTGGAACGCCTCAAGCTCCCCGGCCGCACCGGGAACCTGCGCTTCACCACCGAGCCGTCCGCGCAGTTCCCGCCCGGGCTGACCCCGCGGGTGTCCACCGCGGAGCAGTCCAACACCTCCGTGGTGTACGGCGACCGGTACATCCTCAAGCTCTTCCGCCGGGTCTCGCCCGGCAGCAACCCGGACCTGGAGCTGTCGCTCGCGCTGGCCCGGGCCGGGTCCCGCCGGGTGGCGGAGCCGGTGGCGTGGTTCGAGGCGCTGGACGCCGACACCGCCGACGCCATGGACGCCATGGACCCCAAGGACGCCGCCGGCACCGGCGGCCCGGCCGCCGCGCCGCCGGGCGGCCGGGAGCCGATCACCCTCGGGGTGCTCCAGCGCTTCCTGCCCGGCTCCAGCGACGGTTGGGCGCTCGCCCTGGCGTCCGTGGCCGAGGACGGCGACTTCCGCGCCGAGGCCGCGGCGCTGGGCCGGGCCACCGCCGAGGTGCACCGCGCGCTGGCCGACGCGCTGCCGGTGCGCCGGCTGGACGGCAGCACCCTGGAGCGGGTCGCCGCGGCGATGACGCGCCGGCTGGAGGAGACCGCCGCCGAGGTGCCCGGGGTCCGCCCGTTCACCGGTGCGCTGCGCGCCGCCTACGACGACCTCGCCAAGCTCGGCGCGGGCACCGGGCCCGGCGGGGCGGTGTTCGCCCAGCGCATCCACGGCGACCTCCACCTCGGGCAGGCGCTGCGCGGGCCGGACGGCGCGTGGGTGCTGATCGACTTCGAGGGCGAGCCGGCCCGCCCGCTCGCCGACCGGCGCCGCCCCGCGCCGCCGGTCCAGGACGTCGCGGGCATGCTGCGCTCCTTCGACTACGCCGCCCACCACAGCGGCAACGGCCCCTGGGCCGCCCGGCACCGCGCCGCCTTCTGCACCGGGTACGCCGCGGTGGCGGGCACCGACCCCCGTGAACAGCCCGTGCTGATACGGGCCTTCGAAACCGACAAGGCGGTGTACGAAGCCCGGTACGAGGCCCGCCACCGCCCGGCCTGGCTGCCCATCCCGCTGTCCGCCCTCGCCCGCCTGTCCACGACCCCCTGACGAGACCCCGAGGAGTGCTTGCCGTGACCCCCGCCGCACAGCCACCGCGCCAACCGTCACCCGGTGACGGCGCCCTCCCGGAAGCCGCCGCCCGCGGCTACGACGCGACGACGCCGCACCCGGCGGCCTCGGGTACGGCGCCCAAGGAGCGCGATGCGCCCCACTCCACGCCGGTGGTGCGGGGCGAACCAGGCGGCCCCACCCGGCCGGTGACGGACCGCGGCGCCGTCGCGGCCGGTCGCGCAGTTCTTCCCCCAGAGCCTGGCCTGGGAGGTACCCCCAGCGCCGCTGGGTCTTCCGGGGACGCCCCCGAACGCAGCGGCGGCCGCAACTGCGGGGGGACCGGGCTCAGCGCCGAGGAGAGGGGGCGGCTGGTGGGGGGCACCCATCACGACCCGCACGCGCTGCTCGGCGCGCATCGCGAGGCGGAGGGCGTACGGGTGCGGGCGCTGCGCCCGTTCGCCCGCGCCGTGGCGGTCGTGCTGGACGGCGAGCGCACCGAACTGGCGCCGGAGGGCGACGGGTTGTTCTCCGCGCTGCTCCCGCTGACCGAGATCCCCGCGCGGTACCGGCTGGCGGTGTCCTACGACGCGGGCGAGACGGTGGTCGACGACCCGTACCGCTTCCTGCCGACGCTGGGGCAACTGGACCTGCACCTGATCGGCGAGGGGCGGCACGAGCAGCTGTGGAAGGTGCTCGGCTCGCACCCGATGACGCACGGCGGGGTGCCCGGCACGCGCTTCGCGGTGTGGGCGCCGAACGCGCGCGGGGTGCGGCTGGCCGCGGACTTCACGTACTGGGACGGCTCCGGGCTGCCGATGCGCTCGCTCGGCTCGTCCGGGGTGTGGGAGCTGTTCGTCCCCGGGGTCGGCCCGGGCACGGCGTACAAGTACGAGATCATCCGGCCCGACGGCTCGCGCGGCATGAAGGCCGACCCGATGGCGCGCGCCACCGAGGTCCCGCCGGCCACCGCGTCGATCGTCACCGAGTCGTCGTACGCGTGGGGCGACGCGCAGTGGATGGCGCACCGCGCGGACGTCCCCGTGCACCGCGCGCCGCTGTCGGTGTACGAGGTGCACCTGCCGTCCTGGCGGCCGGGCCTGGACTACCGGGGCCTGGCCGAGCAGTTGCCCGCCTACGTGCAGGAACTGGGCTTCACCCACGTGGAGTTGATGCCGGTCGCGGAGCACCCGTTCGGCGGCTCGTGGGGCTACCAGGTCACGTCGTACTACGCGCCGACCTCGCGGCTGGGCTCGCCGGACGACTTCCGGTACCTGGTGGACGCGCTGCACCGCGCGGGCATCGGCGTGATCATGGACTGGGTGCCGGCGCACTTCCCGAAGGACGAGTGGGCGCTGGCCCGGTTCGACGGCGAGCCGCTGTACGAGCCGGCCGACCCGCGCCGCGCCGAGCACCCGGACTGGGGCACCCTGGAGTTCGACTTCGGCCGCACCGAGGTCCGCAACTTCCTGGTG
This sequence comes from Actinacidiphila sp. bgisy145, assembly GCF_057708125.1. Classification (NCBI taxonomy): domain Bacteria; kingdom Bacillati; phylum Actinomycetota; class Actinomycetes; order Kitasatosporales; family Streptomycetaceae; genus Actinacidiphila; species Actinacidiphila sp. bgisy145. The sequence goes on along the minus strand of NZ_JBYIRL010000013.1, from coordinate 172,613 downwards.
GCCAACGCGGTGTACTGGTGCGAGGAGTTCCACATCGACGGCCTGCGGGTCGACGCGGTCGCCTCGATGCTCTACCTCGACTACTCCCGTGAGCACGGGCAGTGGCTGCCGAACGCGTACGGCGGCCGGGAGAACCTGGACGCGGTGGCCTTCCTCCAGGAGATGAACGCCACCGTCTACCGGCGCTGCCCGGGCGTGGTCACCATCGCCGAGGAGTCCACCGCGTGGGACGGGGTGACCCGGCCCACCCACCAGGCCGGCCCGACCGGCTTCGGCGGCCTCGGCTTCGGCCTGAAGTGGAACATGGGCTGGATGCACGACACGCTCCAGTACATGGCGCACGAGCCGGTGCACCGCAAGTACCACCACGACGAGCTGACGTTCTCGATGGTGTACGCGTACAGCGAGAACTACGTGCTGCCCATCTCGCACGACGAGGTGGTGCACGGCAAGCGGTCGCTGGTGGAGAAGATGCCCGGCGACTGGTGGCAGCGGCGGGCCGGCGCCCGCGCGTACCTGGGCTACATGTGGGCCCACCCGGGCAAGCAGCTGCTGTTCATGGGGCAGGAGTTCGCGCAGGGCGCGGAGTGGTCGCACGACAGCGGCCCGGACTGGTGGCTGCTCGCGCCGGACTACCCCGCGGCCGGCGACCACCGCGGGGTGCGCGACTGGGTGCGCGACCTGAACGCGGTGTACGGCGCGACGCCCGCGCTGTGGCAGCGCGACACCGACCCGGGCGGCTTCGAGTGGATCGACGGCGGCGCCGCCGAGGACAACACGCTGTCCTTCCTGCGCCACGACACCGCGGGCAACCCGCTGATGTGCGTCAGCAACTTCTCCCCCGTGGTGCGCCGGGACTACCGGATCGGCTGCCCCGAGGGGGTGTGGGTCCAGGTGCTCAACAGCGACGAGACCCGCTACGGCGGCAGCGGCGTGTCGGTCGGGGGGCCGGTCAAGAGCGAGCCGACGCCCTGGCACGGCCGCCGGCACAGCATCACGCTGACCGTGCCGCCGCTGGCCACGGTCTGGCTGCGGCCGGCCGCGGGCTGAGCCGCGGCGGCCGGCCGCGGCTCGGCCCGCGACCGGCCGGGCGGGGCTCTCAGAAGACCGACTCGGCCTCCTCCATCCGGTCCTCGGGCACCGTCTTGAGGTGGGTGACGGCGTCGGCGAGCGGCACCATCACCACGCGGGTGCCGTGCAGCGCCGTCATCTGCCCGAAGGAGCCGGCGTGCGCGGCCTCCACGGCGTGCCAGCCGAACCGCGTCGCCAGCACCCGGTCGTAGGCGGTGGGGACGCCGCCGCGCTGGACGTGGCCGAGGATGACCGGGCGGGCCTCCTTGCCCAGCCGCCGTTCCAGCTCGCGGGCGAGCGTGGTGCCGATGCCGTTGAACCGCTCGTGGCCGTACTTGTCGATCGCGCCGACGCCGTACTCCATGGTGTCCTTCGCCGGGTGGGCGCCCTCGGCGACGCAGACCACCGCGAAGCGCTTGCCGCGGGCGAAGCGCTTCTCGACCATGTCCACCAGGTCGGCCGGGTCGAAGGGCCGCTCGGGCACGCAGATGCCGTGCGCGCCGCTGGCCATGCCCGCCTCCAGGGCGATCCAGCCCGCGTGGCGGCCCATCACCTCCACCACCATGACCCGCTGGTGCGACTCGGCGGTGGTCTGGAGCCGGTCGATCGCCTCGGTGGCGACGGTGACGGCGGTGTCGAAGCCGAAGGTGCGGTCGGTGCCGTTGATGTCGTTGTCGATGGTCTTGGGCACGCCGACCACCGGCATGCCGGCGTCGGAGAGCATCCGGGCGGCGGTCAGGGTCCCCTCGCCGCCGATCGGGATGAGGACGTCGATCCCGTACTGGGCGCACAGCTCGTCGGCGTTGTCGGCGGCCTCGCGCAGCCGGGCCCGCTCCAGCCGGGCCGAGCCGAGGATGGTGCCGCCGCGGGCCAGGATGCCGCTGACGGAGTTGAGGTCGAGTTCGCGGAAGCGGCCTTCCAGCAGCCCGACGAAGCCGTCCTCAAAACCGATCACCTCGTCGGTGTGGCCGGTCAGCGCGCGGTGGACGACCGAGCGGATGACGGCGTTGAGGCCGGGGCAGTCGCCGCCGGCGGTGAGCACTCCGATACGCATGGCGATCTCCAGGAGACACGGGTAGCGGGTCGCGGACCGGGTGCGGGTCCGCGCCGCCGCACGGGCCGGGCGGGCCGGGCCCCCGGTGTCACGGGGACTTCGGGATCAGCGTGCACTCAGTGATCCGCCCCGCGAGGTAGTCGTCCACATTGCGGACGGTGGCCGTGACGATCTCCTCGACCGCGTCCACCGTGAAGTACGCCTGGTGCGAGGTGATCAGCACGTTGGCGAAGGTCAGCAGCCGGGCCAGGGTGTCGTCGGTCATCACCTCCAGCGACTTGTCGTAGAAGAAGACCCCGGCCTCCTCCTCGTACACGTCCAGGCCGACGCCGCCGAGCCGGCCCTCGCGCAGCGTGGCCACCAGCGCGTCGGCGTCGATCAGCGCGCCGCGGCCGGTGTTGACCACGATCGCGTCGTCCTTCAGCTCCGCCAGCCGCCGCGCGCCGAGCAGGTGGTGGGTGGAGGGCATCAGCGGCACGTGCAGGCTGATCAGGTCGGACTCGCGCAGCAGCCGGTCGAGTTCGACGTACTCCAGGCCCATCTCCTGGCACTGCGGGTTGACCGAGATGTCCCAGCCGAGCAGCCGCATGCCGAAGCCGCGGGCGATCGCGGTGAAGGCCGCGCCGATCCGCCCGGTGCCCACGATCCCGGCGGTGCGGCCGTGGAAGTCGCGGCCGAGCAGCCCGTCCAGCCGGAAGTCGAAGTCGCGGGTGCGCGAAGCGGCCCGCACGATACGGCGGTTGAGCGCCATCGCCAGCGCCCACGCGAACTCCGCCACCGCGTACGGGGAGTAGCGGGCCACCCGGGCCACGGTCAGCCCGAGTCGCTCGGCGTGCGCGAGGTCGATGTTGTTGTAGCCGGTGGAGCGCTGGGTGATCAGCCGGGTGCCGCCGCGCACCAGCGCCTCCAGCGCGGGCGCGTCCAGGGCCGCGTTGACGCTGGTGGACACCGCTTCGTAGCCCGCGGCCAGCGGCAGCGTGTCGGCGGTCAGGACGGTCTCCAGGCAGCGCACGTCGTGCCGCGGCGCGAACGCGCGCTCCAGCAGGGGCCGTTCGTCACGCTGCACTCCGGTAGCCAGGACCTCCATGGCACCGCCCTCCGTCTCCGATCTGCCCTCACTGTACGGGTACGGCCGGTTCCGTCCGGTGGACCCGCCGAACCGGCCGCGCCGCGCCTGCCGCGCGCTGCCCGAACGGCCCAGAAACGCATCCCGCGCACCGCGTGTCCGCCGACGCGACGTCGGCACGCCCCGCCCTCGTCGGGCATTCGCCCGGTTGGCGCGTTAGCGTCTGCTGTGCGCACGCACGTACGCACTTCCCGCGCCCCGCGGGCCGGCAGCGGTCCGCGGCACGGGGTTCGGCAGCACAGGAACGGAGCACAGGGGTGACGCGCAGCGTCTATGTCACGGGCATCGGCCGTGGCGACGGCCGTCAGGTCGTGGAACTCGGAATGATGGAGCTGCTGACCCGCCAGGTGGACCGGGTCGGCCTCTACCGCCCGCTGGTCCACGACGCCCCGGACCGGATCTTCGAGCTGCTGCGCGGCCGCTACCGGCTCGCCCAGGACCCGGCGACGTACTTCGGCCTGGGGTACGAGGAGGCTGCCGCGCTCCAGGCCGAGCAGGGCGAGGCGGCGCTGATCGGGCGGCTCGTCGAGGGCTATCTGCGGGTCGCGGAGAGCTTCGAGACGGTGCTGATCCTCGGCTCGGACTTCGCCGCCACGAACCTGCCGGCCGAGTTGGGGGTCAACGCCCGGCTGGCGAACGAGTGCGGCGCCTCGGTGCTGCCGGTGGTCGGCGGCCGGGACCAGAACGCCGAGTCGGTGGTCGCGGAGGTCCGCAACGCCCACCACGCCTACACCAACCTCGGCTGCGACGTCATCGCGATGGTCGCCAACCGGGTGGCCCCGGACCAACTGGAGGCGTCCACCGAGCAGTTGCGGCGCAGCCTGGACGTGCCGGTGTACGTGCTGCCGGACGAGCCGGCGCTGTCGGCGCCGACGGTCCGGCAGATCGTGCAGACGCTCGGCGCGGAGGTGCTGCTCGGCGACGACGCGGGGCTGGCCCGCGACGCGCTGGACTTCGTCTTCGGCGGCGCGATGCTGCCGACGTTCCTGCCCGCGCTGACCCCCGGGTGCGTGGTGGTCACCCCGGGCGACCGCGCCGACCTGATCATAGGAGCGCTGGCCGCGCACTCGGCCGGGTCGCCGCCGATCGCGGGCGTGCTGCTCACGCTGGGCGAGAAGCCCGGCCAGGACATCCTGCAACTGGCCGAGCGGCTGGCCCCGGGCACCCCGGTGGTGGCGGTGCCGACCGGCTCGTTCCTCACCGCGACCGAACTGTTCGGGCTGGACGGCAAGCTGGGCGCGGGCACCCCGCGCAAGGCGGAGACCGCGCTCGGCCTGTTCGAGACGCACGTGGACACCACCGAGCTGACCGAGCGGCTGTCGGTGGCCCGCTCGGCCCGGGTCACCCCGATGATGTTCGAGCACGCGCTGCTGGAGCGGGCCCGGAGCAACAAGCGGCGGATCGTGCTGCCCGAGGGCGCCGAGGAGCGCATCCTGCGGGCCGCGGAGGTGCTGCTGCGCCGGGGCGTGTGCGAGCTGACCCTGCTCGGCGAGGAGGACGCGGTCCGCAAGAAGGCGGGCGACCTCGGCATCGCGCTGGACGACCCGGCGCTGGACATCCTGGACCCGCACACCTCACCGCTGCGGGACCGTTTCGCCGCCCTGTACGCCAAGCTCCGCGCGCACAAGGGCGTCAGCTACGAGCTGGCCTACGACGTGGTCGCCGACGTGTCGTACTTCGGCACGCTGATGGTCCAGGAGGGCCTGGCCGACGGCATGGTGTCGGGGGCGGTGCACTCCACGGCGGCCACGATCCGCCCGGCGTTCGAGATCATCAAGACCCGGCCGGGCGCGGCCATCGTCTCCTCGGTGTTCTTCATGTGCCTGGCCGACCGGGTGCTGGTCTACGGCGACTGCGCGGTCAACCCGGACCCGGACGCCGAGCAGCTCGCGGACATCGCGATCCAGGCGGCGGGCACCGCGGCCCGCTTCGACGTGCAGCCGCGGGTGGCGATGCTGTCGTACTCCACCGGCACCTCCGGCTCGGGCGCGGACGTGGACAAGGTGCGGGCGGCCACCGAGCTGGTCCGGCAGCGCCGGCCCGACCTGCTGGTGGAGGGCCCGATCCAGTACGACGCGGCGGTCTCCCCGGTGGTCGCCGCCGCGAAACTGCCGGGTTCGGCGGTGGCCGGGCGGGCCACGGTGCTGGTCTTCCCGGACCTGAACACCGGCAACAACACCTACAAGGCAGTCCAGCGCTCGGCGGGCGCGGTCGCGGTCGGCCCGGTCCTGCAAGGACTGCGCAAGCCCGTCAACGACCTGTCGCGCGGCGCGCTGGTGCAGGACATCGTCAACACGGTCGCGATCACCGCGATCCAGGCCCAGGGGGACCCACGGTGACCGCCGCGACCCATGTACTCGTGCTCAACTCCGGCTCCTCGTCGGTGAAGTACCAGCTGCTCGACATGGCCGACGGGGCCCGCCCCGCGTCCGGGGTGGTGGAGCGGATCGGCGAGGAGGGCGGCGTCGCCGACCACGCCGAGGCGCTGCGCCAGGTCGCCCGCGAACTGGACGGGCAGGGCCTGGGCCTGGACTCGCCGCGGCTGGCGGCGGTCGGGCACCGGGTGGTGCACGGCGGCACCCGCTTCACCGAGCCGACCCTGATCACCGACGTGGTGGTCGCGGAGATCGAGAAGCTGGTGCCGCTCGCCCCGCTGCACAACCCGGCGAACATCACCGGCATCAAGGTCGCCCGCCAGTTGCGCCCGGACCTGCCGCAGGTGGCGGTCTTCGACACCGCCTTCCACGCGAGCATCCCGGAGGCGGCCGCCCGCTACGCGATCGACGCGGCCACCGCCGAGCGGTACGGCATCCGCCGCTACGGCTTCCACGGCACCTCGCACGCCTACGTCTCCCGGGCGACGGCCGCGCTGCTCGGCAAGGAGCCCGCCGAGGCCAACGTGATCGTGCTGCACCTGGGCAACGGCGCCTCGGCGTCGGCGGTGCGCGGCGGGGTGTGCGTGGACACCTCGATGGGGCTGACCCCGCTGGAGGGGCTGGTGATGGGCACCCGCTCCGGCGACATCGACCCGGCGGTGGTCTTCCACCTCCAGCGGGTGGCCGGGATGCCCACCGACGAGATCGACACGCTGCTCAACAAGCGGTCCGGGCTGCTGGGCCTGTGCGGCGCCAACGACATGCGGGAGATCGGCCGCCGGATGGGCGCGGGCGACAAGGAAGCGCAGTTGGCCTTCGACGTCTACGTGCACCGGCTGCGCCGCTACATCGGCGCGTTCACCGCGGTGCTGGGCCGGGTGGACGCGGTGGCGTTCACCGCGGGCGTGGGCGAGAACTCCGCCGCGGTGCGCGCCGCTGCGCTGGACGGGCTGGCGGGTCTGGGCATCGAGCTGGACCCGGTGCGCAACGCGGTGCGCGCCTCGGGCGGCCGGCTGGTCTCGGCCGCGACCAGCCGGGTGGCGGTGGCGGTGGTCCCCACTGATGAGGAGTTCGAGATCGCACGGGATACTTATGCCTTGGCGCGCGCTTAAGGACCTGACGCCGAAGGCACCAGCAACGCAGCCCCACATTATTCCGGAGCGGAACAAACCGATAGGATAGTGCCCATGCGCCGAGCCAAGATCGTCTGCACCCTGGGTCCCGCCGTCGACTCGTACGACCAGCTCAAGACGCTGGTCGACGCCGGTATGAACGTGGCCCGCCTCAACTTCAGCCACGGCAGCCACGCCGAGCACGAGAGCCGCTACCAGCGCGTGCGCAAGGTCGCCGAGGAGACCGGCCGCGCGGTCGGCATCCTCGCCGACCTCCAGGGGCCGAAGATCCGGCTGGCCACCTTCGCCGACGGGCCGGTGGAGCTGGTGGCCGGCGACGAGTTCGTCATCACCACCGAGGACGTGCCCGGTGACCGCACCATCTGCGGCACCACCTACAAGGGCCTGCCCGGCGACGTCTCGCAGGGCGACCCGATCCTCATCAACGACGGCAACGTGGCGCTGCGCGTCATCGAGGTCGAGGGCGCCCGGGTCCGCTCGCTGGTGGTCGAGGGCGGTGTGATCTCCGACCACAAGGGCATCAACCTGCCCGGCGCCTCGGTGAACGTGCCCGCGCTGTCCGAGAAGGACATCGAGGACCTGCGCTTCGCGTTGCAGATGGGCGTCGACATGGTCGCGCTGTCCTTCGTCCGGGACGCCAAGGACGTGCGCGACGTGCACCGGGTGATGGACGAGGAGGGCCGCCGGGTCCCGGTCATCGCCAAGGTGGAGAAGCCGCAGGCGGTGGAGAACATGGAGGACGTCGTCATGGCGTTCGACGCCGTGATGGTCGCCCGCGGCGACCTCGCGGTGGAATACCCGCTGGAGAAGGTGCCGGTGGTGCAGAAGCGGCTGATCGAGCTGTGCCGCCGCAACGCCAAGCCGGTGATCGTGGCGACCCAGATGATGGAGTCGATGATCACCAACTCCCGGCCGACCCGCGCCGAGGCGTCCGACGTGGCCAACGCGATCCTGGACGGCGCGGACGCGGTCATGCTCTCGGCGGAGTCCTCGGTCGGCAAGTACCCGATCGAGACGGTCAAGACGATGGCGCGGATCGTGGAGGCGGCCGAGCAGGAGCTGCTCTGCCGGGGCCTCCAGCCGCTGGCGCCGGGCAAGAAGCCCCGCACCCAGGGCGGCGCGGTGGCCCGCGCGGCCGCCGAACTGGCCGACTTCCTCGACGCGCGCACCCTGGTGGCGTTCACCAAGTCCGGTGACACCGCCCGCCGGCTGGCCCGCTACCGCGTGCCCGAGCCGGTGGTGGCCTTCACCACCGACCCCGCCACCCGCAACCAGCTGGCGCTGACCTGGGGTGTGGAGACGTTCGTGGTCGAGCACGTGGACAACACCGACGCGATGGTGGAGCTGGTCGACCGGGAGATGCTCAAGCTCTCGGAGTACGCCAAGGGCGACACCGTGATCATCACGGCCGGCTCCCCGCCCGGCGTGCCCGGCACCACCAACCTGGTCCGGGTGCACCACCTGGGGAACTGACCCGCCCCGCACGAGCAGCGGCCACGTACCCCTGTGGGAGGGGGTGCGTGGCCGCTTCGTGCGTCCTGCCGCGCGGCCGGGGCCGCGCGCGGGGTGCGGTCAGGGCTGGCCGGGCAGCACCTGCATGCCCGGCACGTGCAGGTTGCCGCCGAACTGGCCGGCGTTGATGACCGTCACGTTGGTGAAGAACAGCTCCGGCAGCGTCAGCGGCGGCGGGGACTTCGGCGTGAAGGTGATCGGGATCAGGCCGAGCAGGTTGCCGCTGAGCGACTCGGTGTAGAGCGTCGTGGTGCCGCCGGTGATCGTGGACGTGGAGCCCTTGGCGGCCTTGACCTCGGTATGGCCCTTGCCGCCCGGGCCGACCACGAACTGGTCGAGGTCGCCGATGTCGATACCGGTGGTGGTGAACTTCAGGACGTCCTTGACCTCGCCGCTGGCGGTCTTCACCTGCACGATGCCGTCGTAGTTCAGGCCGTGCAGGGTCAGGATGCTGCTCTTGAGGGTCCACGGCTCGTCGGGCAGCAGCGGTATGCCGCCCTCGGTCTTCGCGTCCGCGAGCGCCTTGGCGTCGTAGGTCGGGCAGGGGTAGCCCTGCTTGCCGTCGGAGGCCGTGGTGGACGGCGACGGGGTGGCCGTCGCCTTCGGGGTCGCCGTGGCGTCCGTGAGGCCCTTGACGGCCTTCTCGACGGTGTCCGTGGTGGACTTGCTGCTCTTGGTGCCCGTGCTGCTCTTGCTGCTCGTCGTGCCGCTGCCGGACGTCTTGGACGTGGACGTCGGGTCGGGGGCCGGCGTGGTGGCGCTCGCCGTCGGCGTGGGGTCGGCCGTGGTGGGCGTCGCCGTCGGCGTCGGGTCGCTCTTCTTGCCGCCGAGCAGCCCGCTCAGCAGGTCGCCCAGCCCCAGCGGGTCGAGCGGGTTGTACGACGAGGTCGCCGTCGGCGTCGGGCTCGCGGTGGCGGCCGGCGTGGACTTCTTGGCCGAGTCACCGGACGTGGCGGTCGGGCTCGGGCTCGCGGTCGCGGCCGGCCGGTCGCCCTCGGGGCTGGCCGTCGGCGTCGGGGTGGCGGTACCGGACGTGCTGTCCTGGTCCGCCTTCTTGGTGCTCTTCGCGCTGTCCTTGGCGCTGCTCTTCGAGCTGTCCTTCGTGTCCTGCCCGGAAGCCGTCGGGGACGGCGTCTCGGACTGGGAGACGCAGGCGCCGGGCGCGAACGACGGCGTCGAGGGCTCGTCGGCCTGCGCGAGGTGCGGGGTCAGGCCCATGCCCATCAGCACCGCCGTGGGCATCGCGGCGAGCGCCACCGCCTTGCCGGCGGGGACATGCAGCTTGGTCAGCAGCGACTTGCGCGGAGCCGCGTGGCGCGGCCCCGAGGTCGCCCTGGCGCGTGGCCCGTCGCTCGTGGCCGGCTGAGCGTCGTCACCCAGCACGGTGCCTCCCGTTCTTCTCCTTGGTGGTCTCTTCGTCGCCGCGTCCGCCGGCCAGTACCGGCTCCTCGGCGCGTTGCGGCGTCTCGCCCCGCGGCTGGGCGGGCACGAACGGGTCGTCCGGACGCGCGCCGCCGGGGGCGCCCTCGTCCTCGCCGGCCGGTCCCGGGTCGCCGTCGGGCAGTTCCGCCTTCTCACCGGGCTCGTCCGCCGCCGGGACGCCGGGCGCCCAGGAGACCGCGAGCGCACCGCCGAGCAACGCGAGCACGAAGCCCATCAGGAAGCCGCCGACGTTGGAGACCGGCAGCGACACCAGCGCGAGCAGGATCGAGGCGACCCCGGCGAAGATCCGTACCGCGGACTGGAACCACATGGTCAGCCCCAGCACGAACAGCAGCACGCCGATGATCAGCGAGGCGGACCCGGTGGTGGTGGACATCCGCACGGTCAACTGGCCGAGCGTGAGGTTCTCGTACGGGAAGTACGCGATGGGCAGGCCCGCGATGAGGGTCAGCAGTCCGGCCCAGAAGGGGCGTTGCCACCTCCAGTGACGGAACGCCAGACGTCCTTTCCGGAACCCGGCACGCAGTCCTGTCGACTCGGCGCTCATCGAAAACAGCTCCCTGGGACTGGCTTGGTGCGGTGGAAATACGTACGGCGGCCTGGGCGAGCCGCGTCCCGCGCGACTCGCCCGCGGCCACACGGCGCGGCTCTCGCCTGATCGCCTAGTAGCACTCGACTCCGGAACCGGAGCCCTTCTTCACGCTCATGCTCAGCCCGGCGAGCTTGAAGGTGCCCGCGCTGGTCGCCCAGGCGGTCTGGTCCACGTTCGTCAGGACGGCCCGGTCGGCCTCCTGCGCGAACGACCCCGGGTCGGCCTTGTCGCCCGCCGCGACGCCGGGGCCCTTCTGGCTGTCACCCGCCGCGACACCGATGTTGATGTCGTAGAAGGTGGCGTCGGCGTTGAGCTGGTTCAGGTCGATGTAGAGGTTGCTGGCCTTGACCTTCTTGCCGTTGTTGCCGGCCGTCAGCTTCAGCGTCACGTCGCCGACCAGCGGGATCTTCGGCAGGACCACCGACTGGCACAGCCCGGTGATGGTCGCCGACTTGAAGGCCGAGACCGCGACCGGCTGCGCGGTGCCGCCGTGCTGGACGTCGACCGCGCCGTACTGGATGAACCCGGTGCCGTTCAAGGTGTCGGCGTGCACCTTGAACTCCTGGCCCGACACGCTGAAGGACGCGGCCAGCGCCCCCTGGGCCAGCGCCACGCCTATCGCCGCGGTGGCCGCGACGCTCGGCACCATGACGACGGCGAACCGCCGCCATCTGGTACCGCCACGAACGATCGACTCCATACTTCCTCCTTCTCGGACGTACATCTCCGGCCGGGTCGTTCGGGCCCGGCCCGGGATGGGAGAAGTGCTACGTCCTCGGGAAGGAGAGCGCCGGTGGTCGGGAGGCCGTCCCCTCCCGGGGGAGTCGCGGACGGCGCTGTCCGAACGTCGGCGATCACCCCCGAGCGACAACCACTGGCCACGCTCTCGCGCAACCTTGGGGACAGGCTCCATCCGGTTCCATCCGTGGACGGAGACCCCCCTGTCCCGGGGCGACGGCGGTCACCGCGCACCCCGCCCGGCGGGGACCCGCGGCCGTCGCACCGGCTGGCGGCCGGACGCACGGTTACGGGACCGAGCTTGGCCGATCGTGGTCCATTCGGGGGCTGTGCACAAGGGGGTTCGTTACCAGCGGGTAACGGCAGAGCGTCACCAACATGATCGCCACAGCGCCTTTTCTGACGCAGAGTGACCGAAATCCGGGGGCGCGAATCCGGCACCCCGGGACAACGGCCCCCAAACGGGGGCGGGCTTCCTACCGGAAGTAACAGCGGCCGCGCATTGTCACGGTTTGATAAAGTGCGGCCGCCGTATCGCTAAATCCGTGAGTGCCCGCAGGTCCGCGCGCGGGTCACGCGCGGGTCAGAAGAGCACCCGGGCCAGCGCGGTACGCGCCGCGACCACCCGCGGGTCGTCCGGGCCGATCACCTCGAACAGCTCCAGCAGCCGCAGCCGGACCCGGTCGCGGTCCTCGCCCGCGGTGCGCCGCACCACGTCCACCAGCCGGCCGAAGGCGTCCTCCACATGACCGCCGACCAGGTCGAGGTCGGCGGCGGCCAGTTGGGCGTCGACGTCGGCGGGGGCGTCGGCGGCCGCCTTGCGCACCTGCTGCGGGTCCGCGCCCTCCACCCGCTGGAGCAGCTCCGCCTGCGCCAGGCCGAGCTTCGCCTCGGCGTTGCCCGGCTCGTCGGACAGTACGTTGCGGTACGCCTGGATCGCACCGGCCAGGTCGCCCGCGTCCAGCGCCTCGTGCGCCGCGGTCAGCGCGAGCTCCTGCGGGGTGGCGGGGCGCGGCGGGGCCTGCTCGGCGGGCTCCGCGGCCGCGTCGGCCGGGTCCACCTCGGCGCCGACGATGCCGAACCGCTGCTCGGCGACGGCGATCACCTGGTCGAGCACCTCGGTGATCTGCTCCTCGGGCGCGGCGCCCTGGAAGAGCGGCATCGCCTGCCCGGCCAGCACCGCGAAGACCGCGGGCACCCCCTGCACGCCGAACTGCTGGAAGAGCAGCTGGTTGGCGTAGACATCGGCGGTGGCGAGGACGAAGCGCCCCCGGTACTGGCCGGCCAGCCGCTCCAGCACCGTGTTGAGCTGCTTGCTCTGCTCGGCCTGATCGGCCCAGAAGCTGATGACGACCGGGACCTCGGCGGAGCGCTGGAGGACGTCGCTCTCGAAGGTCGCCTCGGTCACCTCGATGACGAGCGGGGCGGCGGGGGCGGCGCCGGGTCCGGCCTCCTGGCGCTGGGCGCGGGCCTGTTCGGCCTTCGCCTTGGCCTCGGTGGCCGCCTTCACCGCGGCGAGGTCGACCACGCCGCTCATGGACATGTTCCGTGGCTGCATGAGGCAATCCTCCCCCGTCGCGGAGCAAAGCGTGTACAGACCCCGATACCCGCCGGATTGCGGGAGGGGCCGGTGGCCGGTCGCGGCGGGGAACGCCGCCGCGGGTGTCCTCGGTACGGAGTCCCCGTCCGTACGGTGTGGCTGTCGCGTCGGCGGGCTCGCAGGCCCACCCTTTCGCTACGAGTCGTAGCGTAACTGCCGGGCGCGGGGCGCGCAGTGGCGCCTGGTGTGACAACGATCACGCGCGCCGCGATGGCTACCGGCGGGTAAGGTCCGGCCTATGTCCCCCACTCCGCCGGCCGGCCCGAGCAGGCGCACCGGTCGGCCCAGAAGCGCCGAGGCGGACCGCGCCATCCTGGACGCGACCCGCGCGGCGCTGGTGGAGCTGGGCTACGGCGGGTTGACGCTCGGCGACGTGGCGGCCCGCGCGGGCGTGGCCAAGACCACCTTGTACCGGCGCTGGGCGGGCAAGAACGAGTTGGTGGTGGACGCGCTCGCGGCGCTCTTCGACGAGCAGCTCGAACTGCCCGACCTCGGCAGCCTCCAGGCCGACATCGAGGGCGTGGTGCTGCGCTTCGCCGAGGTGCTCGACCGCCCGGAGACCCGCACCTCGCTGATGGCGGTGGTCGCGGAGGCGGGGCACGACGAGGCGCTGCGCGCCCGCATCCGGGAGGCGATCGTCGACCGGCAGAAGCACCTGGTGCTGCTCGGCCGGGCCCGCGCCCAGCTGCGCGGCGAGCTGCCCCCGGACGAGGGCGCCGCCGACCCGGCCCGGGACGACCTGATCTTCGACGTGGTGGCCGGGGCGGTGGTGCACCGGGTGATGGTCAGCTCCGAGCAGGTGGACCGGGAGTGGGCCGACCGGCTGGCCCGGCTGCTGGTGAGCGGGCTGACCGCGGCGCCGGACCGCTGAGCCCGGCCGGCGGGCGGCCCGGCCGTCAGCCCGTCTCCGTCGCCCGGCCCGCGTCGGCCCTCTCCCCCGGGTCCGTGTCCGATTCCGTGTCCGTCTCCGCCTCCGCCTCCGTCACGAAGTGGTCGAACTCCCCGGCCTTGACGCCCTTCACGAACGCCTCCCACTTCGCGGGCGTGGTCACCGCGACCACGTCGGGCCGCCGCGTCTCCCGGATATAGATCATCCCGTCGTCACCGACGGTCGCTTCGAGGGCCACGCGGTTCCTTCCGCAGGGTTGCCGGGCTGGGTGCGTATGAGACTAAGGGCGCAGCCAGTAGCATCCCGTGGCCAACTCGGCTTCAGGAAGGGGGCGTTGGTCCGATCAGGTGACGGAAGATCAGAATCGGGCCGGTTCGGTGTACGAACCCCACTCCTCCCGCAGCACCCCGCAGACCTCGCCGAGCGTGGCCTCGGCCCGGATCGCGGTGAGCATCGGCTCGATCATGTTGGAGCCGTCGCGGGCGGCGGCGGTCATCGCCTCGAGCGCGGCGCGCACCGCGGCGCCGTCCCGCGCGGCCTTGCGGTCGGCCAGCACCCGCACCTGCTCGCGCTCCACCTCGTGGCTGACCCGCAGGATCTCCAGGTCGCCGGTGACCGAGCCGGTGTGGCAGTTGACGCCCACCACCTTCTTCTCGCCCTTCTCCAGTGCCCGCTGGTACTGGAAGGCGGACTCGGCGATCTCCCCGGTGAAGTAGCCGTCCTCGATGCCGCGCAGGATGCCCGAGGTGATCGGGCCGATGGGGTGCTCACCGGTCGGCACCGCCCTGGCGCCCAGCTCCCTGATCCGCTCGAAGATCTGCTCCGCGTCGGCCTCGATCCGGTCGGTGAGCGCCTCGACGTACCAGGAGCCGCCGAGCGGGTCGGCCACGTTGGCCACCCCGGTCTCCTCCATCAGCACCTGCTGGGTGCGCAGCGCGATCTCCGCGGCCTGGGCGCTGGGCAGCGCCAGCGTCTCGTCCAGCGCGTTGGTGTGCAGGGAGTTGGTGCCGCCGAGCACCGCCGACAGCGCCTCGACCGCGGTGCGCACCACGTTGTTGTACGGCTGCTGGGCGGTGAGCGAGACCCCGGCGGTCTGGGTGTGGAAGCGCAGCCACTGCGCCTTGTCGGAGGTGGCCCCGTACACGTCGCGCATCCAGCGGGCCCAGATCCGGCGGGCGGCGCGGAACTTGGCGATCTCCTCGAAGAAGTCCAGGTGCGCGTCGAAGAAGAAGGAGAGCCCCGGCGCGAAGGTGTTGACGTCCAGGCCGCGGGACAGGCCCAGCTCCACGTATCCGAAGCCGTCGGCGAGGGTGTACGCCAGCTCCTGCGCGGCCGTCGCGCCCGCCTCGCGGATGTGGTAGCCGGAGACCGACAGCGGCTTGTAGGCGGGTACCGAGCGGGCGCAGTGCTCCATCAGGTCGCCGATCAGCCGCAGGTGCGGGTCGGGCGCGAAGAGCCACTCCTTCTGCGCGATGTACTCCTTGAAGATGTCGGTCTGGAGCGTGCCGTTGAGCACCGCGGGATCGACGCCCTGGCGCTCGGCGGCGACCAGGTACATGCAGAAGACCGGCACCGCAGGGCCGGAGATCGTCATCGAGGTGGTGACGTCGCCGAGCGGGATGCCGCCGAAGAGGACCTCCATGTCGGCCGCGGAGTCGATCGCGACCCCGCAGTGGCCGACCTCGCCGAGCGAGCGGGGGTCGTCGGAGTCGCGGCCCATCAGCGTCGGCATGTCGAACGCGACGGACAGCCCGCCGCCGCCGGCCTGGAGGATCATCTTGTACCGCTCGTTGGTCTGCTCGGCGTTGCCGAAGCCGGCGAACTGGCGGATGGTCCAAGTCCGGCCGCGGTAGCCGGTGGCGTGCAGGCCGCGGGTGAAGGGGTACTCCCCCGGCCAGCCGATGCGGTCGAAGCCGGGTACGTCGGCGCCGGGCGGTGGCCCGTAGACCGGCTGTACGGGGTCACCGGAGAGGGTGGTGAAGTCGGCGTCCCGGGTGCGCGCGGAGTCGTAGCGCGCCTGCCAGCGCCGGCGGCCTGTCTCGATCTCGTGGGCGTCCATGCCTCAAATTTACTTGGACGTCCTAGTAAATGTCGACGGCAGTCGGCCCGCACCCGGGTGATTCCGGGGTGGACGGCGCCGACCTGCGGCGGAGCGGCAGATCCTGGGGCTTTCTTTACCGGGCGGCGCCCCGGGTCAGACCTCGACCGGCTCGGCGGCCTGCTCGGCGCGGACCACCTTCGGGGCCAGCTCGCGGGTGACGCGGCGCTCGACGAAGAAGGCGGCGGTCGGCACGGTGCCGGCCAGCAGCACCCAGGCCATCCGGCTCAGCGGCCACTTCGCCTTGGTGCTCAGGTCGAAGGCGAAGACGAGGTAGACCACGTAGAGCCAGCCGTGGGCGAAGCCCACGATGCCGGTCGCGGTGCTCGCGCCGTCGATGTGGAGCACGTACTCGGCGATGACGCTGAGGGTGAGCACGATCAGCAGCACACCCGTCACATAGGCCATCACCCGGTAGCGGGTCAACACGCTGGATTTCATGGGACGAGCGTAAACCGCCCCGAACCTCCCCCCGAATCCGGGGCGGGCCAGGCCCTCCCAGCAACGCTATTCCGGCTGGCCCCTTTGTCGCTCGGTCCTCCTGCTCGCAGCCTCCGCGGAAGACCTCCTCCGTCGGCCTTCCACTCCGGCTGCTCGGGCGTCAGCCCACACCTCACCCCACTCGGTCCTCCTGCTCGCAGCCTCCGCGGAAGACCTCCTCCGTCGGCCTTCCACTCCGGCTGCTCGGGCGTCAGCCCTCGAAGTCCCCTGCCGCTATCCGCAAGGGGCGCAGGAGCGCGAAGATCTCGCCGCACTCCTCCTTGTCGTACACGCCCAGGCCGAAGTCCATGGCCATCAGGTCGCGGGTGGCCGCCTCGACGATCTCGCGGCCCTTGGGGGTGATGGAGGCCAGCGTGCCGCGCCCGTCGTTGGGGTTGGGGCGCTTGGCGACCAGACCCGCCGAGACCAGGCGGTCGACGGTGTTCGTCACCGAGGTCGGGTGGACCATCAGCCGCTCGCCGATCTTGGACATCGGCAGCTCGCCCTCCTGGGAGAAGGTGAGCAGCACCAGCGCCTCGTAGCGGGCGAAGGTGAGGCCGTACGGCTTGACCACCGCGTCGACCTGGCCGAGCAGGATCTGCTGGGCGCGCATGATGGAGGTGATCGCGGACATCGAGGGCACACCGCCCCAGTGCCGCGTCCACAGCTCGTCGGCGCGGGCGATGGGGTCGAAGGGCAGGCTCAACGGCTTTGGCACGGCCCCGAGCCTACCCGCCGGTCACATACTGGGCACAAGTGTCCATCGTGTGGGCGCTTTCCCCGCCGCCCGGCTACCGGGGGCGCTCGGCCCGCAGGTGGTCGGCCACCGGCTGGAGCGCCTCGCGGTAGGCGGTCAGCGACCCGGGCGTCAGCATGTCGATGAAGTGCCGGCGGACCGAGGAGACATGGCGCGGGGCCACCTCGCTCATGGTCTCCCAGCCCTGGTCGGTGAGGACCGCGTACAGCCCGCGGCGGTCGGACTCGCAGTCCTCCCGGCGCACCAGCCCGGTGCTCTCCATCCTGGTGATCTGGTGGGAGAGCCGGCTCTTCGACTGGAGCGTGGACTTCGCCAGGTCGCTCATCCGCATCCGCCGGTCGGGGGCCTCGGAGAGGTTGACCAGGATCTCGTAGTCGTTGTTGGTCAGGCCGAACGGCTGGAGGTCGCGCTCGAGTTGGTGCATCAGCAGGCGGCTGACGTCCAAGTGGAGTCGCCAGGCGCTCTGTTCTGCCTCGCTGAGCCAGGTGGTGGGGGCATCCTCGGTCTCGGTCTCCATGCCGCCATGTTACCGGGGATCGCACCCCGCGACGGCTGCCAGGGTAGCCGCCCGGTCACCCTGTGGAACGAGCCCGGGGGCGTGCGGGTTACGTGCCGGGCGCCGGTTCCGCGCCGGTCGCGCGCTGCGCGAGCACCGACTCGGTGGACTGGAGCAGCACCTGCCCGGCGCCGACGAACTCGTACTGGTGCTCCTCGCCCGAGGCGCCGCCGATCCCGGTGAGCGCCCGGATGCCGCCGAGCACGCCGCGCAGGTACGCGTGGTCGTAGTGGTGGCAGGGCGAGGGGCAGTCGGCCCAGCCGACGAGCGCCTGCGGGTCCACCCGGATCGGCGGCTCCACGAAGTGCACGGCGCCGTTGGAGGCGGCCACGAACGTGCCGGTGCCGATCAGGGTGAGGAAGCCGGGGATGATCGACTGCTTCAGCGACAGCCCGGGCTGGAAGGCGAGCAGGTTGCCCGAGCGGATGGTGAGGTTGCCGTTGTCCAGGTCGTAGGAGTTGATGTCGTACGACCGGTCGGCGAGCAGCATCTTGCCGCGGCCCTGGGCGACGACCCAGTCCGCGGCGTGCGTCGGGGAGTGGAAGTTCGCCGCGATGAGGTGGTCGAGCGGCCCGGCACCGATCCCCTGGAAGTCGATCTGCCCGTAGTAGGCGATCATCTTCCCCTTCTGCAGGAACCACTGGCCGTCCAGGGCCACGCTGAAGGCATAGGGGTTGACGTTGTCGCCGGAGGGCAGCGTCCACGCGTCGTGGACGACCGGCCCGGACGGCGGTGTGCCCGGCAGCGGCGGCCGGGACGGGGGCGAGGGGGGCGGGGGCGGGTAGCTCACAGTTTCTCCTCCGACGCCTGCACGTAGACCGTTCCGCTGCCGGACAGCTCCAGTTGGAACGCCTCGCCCGAGCCGCGGCCGACCATCTCCCGCCAGCCGATCGCCGCGGTGAGCTTGTTGCGGACGTCGCCGCGGTGCGCGACGTACGCCTGCGGGTCGACGTGGACCGGGCCGCGCGCGGTGATCGGCAGCTCGATGACGCCGCCGTGCGCCATGAACGCCACCGAGCCCTTGCCCGCCAGCGTGGTGGTGAACAGGCCCTGCCCGGTGACCTGGCCGCGTATCACGCCCATCACGCCGCCCTGCGAGCCCATGAACATGGTGCCCTGCTGGAGCGAGCCGTCGAAGGCGAGCAGCCGGTCGGCCTCCACGTAGAGCGTCTCGCCGGCGAGGTCCACGGTGTGGATGTGGTGGCCGCCGTGCCCGAACATCACCGAGCCCGAGCCCTCGACGGTCATCAGCGGGGTCGCCTCGCCCGCGACGCGGCGGCCGATCATCGACATGACCCCGCCCTGGCCGCCGACGATGCTGGGGGTGAAGGTGACCTGGCCGCGGTAGGCGAGCATGGCGCCGCGCTGGCTGAACAGCCGCTGCCCGGGCGCCACGGCCGCCTCGACCATCTTGGAGTTGATCCGGGTGAACGGCACTACAGCTGCCCTCCCACGGTGTCGCGTTCGCTGGGCTGCACGTAGACCAGGCCCTCGCCCTCGAAGCGGAGCTGGAAGCTCTCGCCGGAGCCCTCCCCGACCAGGGTGCGCCAGCCGACCGCCGTCTGGAGCTGCTGGCGCAGGCCGCCGGTGTGGGCGACGTACGCGCCGGGGTCCACCACGAGCGGGGTCTGCGCGGTGACCCGCAGCACGATCGCGGGCCCGTCGGACAGGATGGCGGCCTGCCCGGTGCCCTCGACGGTGGTGGTGAACAGGCCGTTGCCCTGGGAGGCGCCGCGCAGCCCGGTGAAGGTGGTGCCGGTGCGCAGCGACGGCTCGGTGACCAGGAGGTTGGACGCCTCGACGTAGAGCTTCTCGCCGCCCAGCCGCACCAGGTTGATCTCGGTGGCCCGGTCGGCGAAGTAGCAGGTGCCGTGGCCCTTGACCTCCATGACGGCCATCGACTCGCCGGTGATCCGGCGGGTCATCAGGCCGCGCAGGCCCTCGCCGCCGCCGGTCATCTTCTTGAAGGTCATCTCGCCGTCGTAGGCGACCATGGCGCCGTTCTTCGCCTTGACCGCCTCACCCGCCAGGTCCACGGCGAGCACACGGGTGCCCTGGAGCCGGAAGTTCGCCATGGCTCACACGGTATCGGCCGACGAGGCCGGCGAGGCCGGGGAAGGCGAGGAAGCCGAGGCCGGGCCCGGGGAGGCGCCGGGGTGCCGGACCGGCAGCGGCGGCTTGGCGGCGCCGCCCGGCAGCCCGGCACCGGCCCTGGCGGCGGGCGTACGGGCGGGGTTGCCCGCGGGAGTGCCCGCGGTGTCGACCGCGCCGGCCGCCGCCTCGACCTCCAGCAGCGACTCCTCGCGCCGGGACGCCTCGAACGCCGCGTGGCCGCCGCGCAGCCCGAACAGCCGCTTGCCGACGAGGATGTAGAGGACCGCGACGATGTTCAGCGCCAGGGTGCCGACCTTGAACCAGCTCATCTTCTCGGTCAGTTCGTAGACCTCGATCGGCAGGAAGGCGGCGGTGGCGACCACCGCCAGGTACTCCGCCCAGCGCTTGCCGAACCACAGCCCGACCCCCTCGACCGTCTCGATCAGCGCGTAGCCGAGCAGACCGCCGGCCACCACGTGCAGCGTCGACTTCTTGTAGTCGAAGGTCTTCTGGATGGTGTCGACGACCGGCGAGTGGTCCAGGTCGTAGCCGAAGTGGTTCGCGACCGGGCGGAAGACGGTGAGGTCCTGCTCGAAGAGGCGGCGCACCGCGTCCTGGGAGTTGGAGAACTTCCACACCGCCCAGGCGGCCAGGATCACCAGCACCCCGCGCAGCACCCGCTCGACGGCGAGGAAGCGCAGGATGAACAGGTCGCGCAGCGCCCGGCCGCGCGGCACCAGCGGCGCCCGGTCGGCCGGCCCGGAGCCGTGCGGCTCGCCGAGGACGAAGTCCCCGCAGCGCAGGCAGCGCCACACGGTGCCCAGCGCGGTCGGCGCCTGGAGCAGTTCGCGCAAGGCCGGCTCGTCGGGTGCGTAGGTGATGTGTCCCTTGCTGGCGCAGTGCCTGCGATTCCAGTCTCTGCTCATCGGTGTCGGTCCCCGTGGGTCGTCGCTCGGCAACGGAAGGTGGGCGGAAAGGTCCAGGCAGGAGGGCCGCCCGGGCGGTGCGCCGGGGCTCCGGCCCGGCCGCGCTCCCTGGACTGGGACGTTATCGCCCGCCGTACGGTTGCCGACCCCGGCCACCGGTCATCGATACGGTCCGGTGATAATGGAAACGCCTTTGTGATCGCCTTCACAAGAGCTACGCATCCGCCCCGGCCGCCCGGCGGCGGCCCCGCACGACCGTCCCGACAGCGAGGTTCCCGTGGAACTCAAGACCGCCGCCGCTCTGCGCAGGCTGCGCCTGATCTCCGCCCCGGAGGCGGCGTCCTTCGTGATCCTGCTGGTGTGCGTGGTGCTCAAGAGCACCACGGACTTCAACGCCGTGCCCGTGATGGGCATGGTGCACGGCATCCTCTTCATCATCTACGTGCTGTTCTGGGCCGACGCCTGGAACCGGGCCCGCTGGCCGCTGGGCCGCTCGGCGCTCTACCTGGTGCTGTCGGTGCTGCCGACCGGCGGGTTCTTCGCGGAGCGGATGCTCGCGAAGGAGAGCGAGCGCGCGGTGGCGGTGGCCCGGGCCGCGCAGCAGCAGGGCGCGGCCGGCCCGGACGCGTCCGACGCCTCGGACGCCGAGGCGGTGACCTCCGCGTGATCGTCGCCTTCTCCGTGACCCCGCTCGGCGTCGGCGAGGACGTCGGGGAGTACGTCGCGGACGCGGTGCGCGTGGTCCGCGAGTCCGGGCTGCCGAACCGCACCGACGCGATGTTCACCTCGATCGAGGGCGAGTGGGAGGAAGTGATGGACGTGGTGCGGCGCGCGGTGGCCGCCGTCGAGGCCCGCGCGCCCCGGGTGTCCCTGGTGCTCAAGGCCGACATCCGGCCCTCGGTGACCGACGGGCTCACCTCCAAGGTGGAGACGGTGGAGCGCTTCCTCGCGCAGTGAGGGCGCGGCGGGACCCGCCGTACGTACGGCCCGGTCGTACGCCGGGCGGTACGGGTACGGGTGCGGGCAGGCGTACGTCTACAGCAGGCCGCCGGTCGCCATCGCGATGCCCAGCGGGGTGCGCTCGTAGAGCACCTGGTGGCCGTAGCGGCGGGATCTGAGCAGCCCGGCGTCACGCAGCACCGCCAGATGGGCGGAGACCGAGGACATCGCCAACTCGTGCCGGTGGGCGAGGGCGGTGGTGGTGGTCGGGGCGTCGAGCCCGGTGAGGATCGCCGCCCGGTTGGCGCCCAGCAGCCGGACCAGCGCGGCGGACGCGCTGGGCCCGCTGCGCGCCCACAGGCCGCCGACCCCGCGGGCGGGATACACCACGGTCGGCTGCCACGGCGGGTCGAACGCGCTGCCCGCCTCGGGCCAGAAGAAGACGCTCGGCACCAGCACCAGGCCGCCCTCGGTCGCCGGCTGCCGTGTCTCGGGCAGCGCCCCGCCCACCGCCAGCGCCCCGTCCGACCAGCTGAGCAGCGGGTGCAGCCCGGTGAACAGCCGCTGCATGCCGCCGTCGGTCAACCGCCGTGCGTGGTAGGCGACATCGGCCTCCAGGACGGCCCGCAGCCGCGGCCAGTGCGGCGCGAGCAGCGCGGTCCACACGTGTTCGTAGAGCGCCGCCAACTGCCCCACGGTGCCGGCCGGGTCGGCGAGCATGGCGCGGCCGCGCCGGGTGCCGGCCGCGCCCGGGGTCTGGGCCAGCGCCTCGGCGATCTGCTGCCGGGCGAGGTCGGGGCCGGTGGCCCTGATCGCGGCGGTCTCGTCCTCCAGCGCGGCCAACGGCAGTGCCGGCACCGGGTGGAGGAAGCCCGGGCCGTGGCCGCCCACCGGGGCGAGCAGCCGGAACGCGCTCAGATCCAGGCCCGCGACTGCCGTGCGGACCTGGCGCAGCCACGGCAGGTGGTAGCCGTTGCGGTCGGGGTGGGAGAGGGTCCGGATCGCTCCCTGCACCTCGCGCAGCGGCGAGATCGCGAAGCGGCAGCGCAGCAGTTCGTCGGCGGTGAACCGCAGGCGCGACGACACCACACCCCCCAAGATTCGGCAGCAGCCGAAAGACTACGACGGGTGGGGCCCCTGCCACCAGTGTGATGTCATGACAACGGACAGCGAGCACCCGTCGCACGGGGAGCATCCCTCCCCGTCGGCGGACTCGGGCCACTCCTCCGGCACCACGGAGCGGGAGAACGAAAGCGCCGGCTACGGCGCGGTGTTCGCGGTCCGGGAGTTCCGGGCGATGTTCGCCGCCCATGTGCTCTCCATGCTCGGCACCGTCTTCTGCGAAGTGGCCCTGGCGGTCCTGGTGTTCCGGCAGACCGGCTCGGCGCTGCTGACCGCGCTGGTCTTCGCGCTGACCACGCTGCCGTACGCGCTGAGCGGGCTGCTGCTGTCGGGCATCACCGACCGCGCCCCGGCCCGCCGGGTGCTGGTCACCTGCGACCTGCTGTCGGCGTCCTGCGTCGGGCTGATGGTGATCCCGGGGATGCCGGTCGCCGCGCTGCTGGTGCTGCGGATGGGCGTCTCGATCATCTCGCCGCTGTTCACCGGCACCCGCGGCGCGAGCCTGTCGGAGATCCTGACCGGGGACCTGTTCGTGCTGGGCCGCTCGCTGATCTCGATGGTCTCCCAGTCCTCGCAGATCGTCGGCTTCGGGGTGGCCGGCGCGGTCGTGGCGTGGCTGTCCCCGCGCGAGACGCTCTATGTGACGGTGTGCACGTTCCTGTGCTCGGCGCTGCTGCTGCGGTTCGGCACGCTGCGCCGGCCCGCGCGCGGCGGCCCGGGCACGGCGCTGATGCGCGAGTCGCTCGCCGCCAGCGGCCGGCTGTTGTCGCACCCGCGGATCAGGGCGCTGCTGCTGATGTGGTGGGTGCCGCCGATGTTCTTCGGGGTCGCCGAGGGCGTGGCGGTGCCGTTCGCGTCCGACGCCGGGGCCGGCTCGGTCGGCTACGGCATCTTCCTGGCGGCGATGCCCGTCGGGACCGTCGTCGGGCAGATGGTGGCCGGTTCGCTGCTCGGCCCGGCGACCAGGGACCGGATCACGGTGCCGCTGGCGGGCGTCGCCCTGCTGCCGCTGGCCGCGTTCGCGTTCCACCCGCCGCTGCCGGTGGCGGTCGGGCTGCTGATGGTCACCGGGCTGTGCGGGGCCTACGCGCTGGGCATGGACCGGTGGTTCGTGGAGGCGGTGCCCCCGCAGATGCGCGGCCGCGCCATGACGCTGCTGGGCACCGGGCTGATGACCCTTCAGGGGGTCGGGATGACCGCCGCGGGCGCCGTCGCCGAGGCGCTGCCGCCGTACGCGGTGGTCTGCGGCGGCGGGCTGGTCGGGACGGCGGGGGTGCTGCTGGTGCTGCGGGCGGTGCGCCGGACCGTCCCGCCGGTGGAGGCATCCGCCCCGCAGGGCGAACCCGCGTGAACTTACAGGCGTACAGCTACGGCCGCAAGCGTACGGCCGGTAGCCGTACCATCCGTGACCTTACGGGCGTAAGCTTCCGCGCGTACAGGCGTTTCGCTACGCCTCGGTGAGGCCCGCGACGAGGTCGTCCGCCGCCGCGTAAGGGTCCAGGGCGCCGTCGGTGACCTTCGCGGCGAGGGCGGAGAGGCGGGCGTCGCCGTGCAGGGTGCCGATGCGGCGGCGCAGCGCGGTCACCGCGATGGTCTCGATCTCGCGGGCGGCGCGCTCGAGGCGCCGGTCGGCCAGCGTGCCGTGCTCCTCGGCCCAGCCGCGGTGCTTGTCGAGCGCGTCGAGGAGTTCGTCGACGCCCTCGCCGCGGCTGGCGACGGTCCGGACGATCGGCGGCCGCCAGTCGCCGGGCGCGCGGGCCTCGCCCAGGCCCAGCATGTGGTTCAGCTCGCGGGCGGTGGCGTCGGCGCCGTCGCGGTCGGCCTTGTTCACCACGTACACGTCGCCGATCTCCAGGATGCCGGCCTTGGCGGCCTGGATGCCGTCGCCCATGCCGGGGGCGAGCAGCACCACGGAGGTGTCGGCCTGGGCGGCGATCTCGACCTCGGACTGGCCGACGCCGACGGTCTCCACCAGCACCACGTCGCACCCGGCGGCGTCCAGCACCCGGATGGCCTGCGGGGCGGCCCAGGCCAGGCCGCCGAGGTGGCCGCGGGTGGCCATCGAGCGGATGTAGACGCCGGGGTCGGAGGCGTGCTCGGACATCCGCACCCGGTCGCCGAGCAGGGCGCCGCCGGAGAACGGCGAGGACGGGTCCACCGCGAGCACGCCGACCCGGCGGCCGGACCTGCGGTACGCGCTGACCAGTGCCGAGGTCGTGGTGGACTTGCCGACGCCGGGCGAGCCGGTCAGCCCGACGACGTAGGCGCCGCCGGTGAGCGGGGCGAGCGCGGCCATCACCTCGCGCAGCTGCGGGGAGTCGCCCTCCACCAGCGAGATCAGCCGCGCCACCGCGCGCGGCCGCCCCGCCCGTGCCTGCTCGACCAGCGTCCCGACGTCCCGTCCGTGGCTCACCGCGCGTGCTCTCCCTCTCGACCCGGCGCGCCCCGCGGCGCCCCGTGCGACGTCAGTTGCCCGGCACCCGGATGATCAGGGCGTCGCCCTGCCCGCCGCCGCCGCACAGGGCCGCCGCACCGGTGCCGCCGCCGCGCCGCTTCAGTTCGAGTGCCAGGTGCAGCACGATACGGGCGCCGGACATGCCGATGGGGTGGCCCAGCGCGATCGCGCCGCCGTTGACGTTCACCTTTTCCGGTGTCACGCCCAGGTCCTTCATGGACTGCACGGCCACGGCGGCGAACGCTTCGTTGATCTCGATGAGGTCGAGGTCGGCGACGGTCAGCCCGGCCTTGCCGAGGGCGTGCTCGATCGCGTGGGAGGGCTGGGACTGGAGCGAGTTGTCCGGCCCCGCCACGTTGCCGTGCGCGCCGATCTCCGCGATCCAGGGCAGCCCCAGCTCCTCGGCCCTGGCGCGGCTCATCACGACGACCGCGGCGGCCCCGTCGGAGATCTGCGAGGAGGTGCCGGCGGTGATGGTGCCGGCCCCGTCGGCGCCGGCGAAGGCGGGCCGCAGCCGGCTCAGCGACTCCGCGGTGGTCTCCGGGCGGATGCCCTCGTCCTGCGAGAAGACCACCGGCTCGCCCTTGCGCTGCGGGATCTCCACCGGGGTGATCTCCGCGTCGAACAGGCCGTTCTTCCGGGCGGCCGCGGCCCGCTGGTGCGACAGCGCGGCGAACTCGTCCTGCGGGGCGCGCTCGATGCCCAGCCGGGTGTTGTGCCGCTCGGTGGAGGCGCCCATCGCGATCTCGTCGTAGGCGTCGGTCAGCCCGTCGTACGCCATGGAGTCGAGCATCTCGATCGCGCCGTACTTGTGGCCCTCGCGGGACTTGGGCAGCAGGTGCGGCGCGTTGGTCATCGACTCCTGGCCGCCGGCCACCACGACGTCGAACTCGCCGGCCCGGATCAGCTGGTCGGCCAGCGCGATCGCGTCCAGGCCCGACAGGCACACCTTGTTCACCGTGAGCGCGGGCACGCTCATCGGGATGCCGCCCTTGACCGCCGCCTGCCGGGCCGGGATCTGGCCGGCGCCGGCCTGGAGCACCTGCCCCATGATCACGTACTCGACCTGGTCGCCGGCGATGCCGGCCCGGTCCAGCGCGGCCTTGATCGCGATGCCGCCGAGCTCCGCGCCGGAGAAGGCGCGCAGGCTGCCGAGCAGCCGCCCCATCGGGGTGCGGGCGCCGGCGACGATCACGGAGGTGCGGGCTTCCTGACTGCTCATGGTGCGGCCCCTTCGACAGAAGAGAGGTTAACGAGGGTTACCGTCAATGTACTGAGCGGTAGCCTCCGGGTCACGAGGCGGAACGTGTGATGGCGCGCACGTTGCGTGACCATGCGCGCGTACGGTCAACTGGTCGCATGCTGACGCGCATCGACCACATCGGGATCGCCTGTTTCGACCTGGACGCGACCGTCGAGTTCTACCGTGCCACCTATGGCTTCGAGGTGGAGCACACCGAGGTCAACGAGGAGCAGGGCGTTCGCGAGGCCATGATCAGGATCAGTGGGACGGACGACGGAGGGGCCTCCTACCTGCAACTGCTGGAGCCGACCCGGGAGGATTCCGCGGTCGGGAAGTGGCTGGCGAAGAACGGCGAGGGCGTGCACCACATCGCCTTCGGCACCGACGACGTCGACACCGACTCCGAGGCCGTCCGCGACAAGGGCGTCCGCGTGCTCTACAAGGAGCCGCGGCACGGCACCTCCGGCTCGCGGATCACCTTCCTGCACCCGAAGGACTGCCACGGGGTCCTCACCGAGCTGGTCACCTCTGCCCCGGGCACCCCCGCGGCCCACGACGAGCACTAGCGATCCCGCCTGCGGACCGCCGAACAGGCCCGAGACCACTGACCCAACCCCGGTGCCGCCCGGTAGAGTGACCGGAGGCCGACCGGGGTGGGCGGCCGGGAGCACGCTCCTGGGTACGCTCCCGCTCCGCGACGCTGATCTGACACCATTCTCCGTACGGCTCCGTTCTTTCGAAACGGAGCTGCGGAGAATCTCACCCGGTTGGCGGGTGAGGACGCCAGGAGACCGATGGGACCGCGGAGTGCGGGGCAACGACAGCTACCGGGCTGACGACCAGCTCTCTCGACTCGACGCCGAGATGGACCGGCTGCGTACCGAGCGCGGCAAGGCCGTCGATCACGCCGACGACCTCGGCTACCAGGTCGAGGTGCTGCGCGCCAAGCTGCACGAGGCGCGCCGCAACCTCGCCTCCCGTCCCGCCTACGACAACATCGGCCACCAGGCCGACCAGCTGCTGCGCAACGCCCAGATCCAGGCCGACCAGCTGCGGGCCGACGCCGAGCGGGAGCTGCGCGAGGCCCGCGCCCAGACCCAGCGGCTGCTCCAGGAGCAGGCCGAGCACCAGGCGCGGTTCGAGTCCGACTGGCACGCCGAGGCGATCGCCCGCCGCCGCCAGCTCGACGAGGAGCTGGCCGAGCGGCGCGCCACCGTCGAGACCCACGTCAACGAGAACGTGGCCTGGGCCGAGCAGCTGCGCGCCCGCAGCGAGTCGCAGGCCCGGCGGCTGATGGACGAGACCCGCGCGGAGGCCGAGGCGGCCCTTTCCGCCGCCCGCGCGGAGGCCGCCCGGATCACCGAGCAGACCGCCCAGCGGCTGGCCGGGGAGGCCGAGACGGCCCGCGCCGAGGCCGAGCAGCTGCTGCGCCGGGCGCGCGCGGACGCCGAGCGGCTGGTGGCCGGCGCCACCGCGCAGGCCGCCGAGGCGGCCAGCGAGGCCGAGCAGTTGCGCACCACCTCCCGCAGCGAGTCCGACGAGGCGCGCTCGCGCGCCACCGAGCTGTCCCGGCTCGCCGACGAGCGGGCCCGCAGCGCCGAGGAGACGCTGCGGCAGGCCCGCGCCGAGGCCGAGAAGCTGCGCGAGGAGGCCGCGGCAGGGGCCGCGAAGCGGCTGGCGGCCACCGAGACGGAGAACGAGCAGCGCACCAAGACCGCGCGCGCCGAGATCGCCCGCATGGTCGCCGAGGCCACCAAGGAAGCCGAGGCGGCCAAGGCGGAGGCCGAGCAGACCATCGCCGACGCCCGCGCCGAGGCCGACCGGATCAGGACCGAGACGCAGGAGAGCGCCCGCGCCAAGGCCACCGAGGACGCGGCCGCGCAGCTCGCCCAGGCGGCCCGGTCCGCCGAGGAGATCCTCACCAAGGCATCGGAGGACGCCCGCTCCGCCACGAAGGCCGCCGCCGAGGAGGCCGAGCGCATCCGGCGCGAGGCCGACGCGGAGGCCGAGCGGCTGCGGGCCGAGGCGGAGGCGTCCGCGCAGGAGCTGCGCGGCGCCGCGCAGGACGACACCGAGGAGTACCGCGCCAGGACCGTCGAGCTCCAGGAGGAGGCCCGGCGGCTGCGCGGCGAGGCCGAGCAGCTGCGGGCCGACGCGGTCGCCGAGGGCGAGCGCATCCGCGGCGAGGCGCGGCGCGAGGCGGTCGGACAGATCGAGGAGGCGGCGAGCAAGGCCGAGGAGCTGCTCGCCAAGGCCAAGGCCGACGGCGACGAGGTGCGCCAGAGCGCGGCCACCGAGGCCGACCGGATGCGCACCGAGTCCGTGGAGCGGGCCTCGGCGCTGAACGCCAAGGCCGAGGAGGCGCTGCGGCAGGCCCGCGAGGAGGCCGAGGAGCTGCACGCGGAGTCGGTCCGCCAGGCCGAGGCGGCCAGGGCGGCGGCCGAGCAGACCCTCGCCGACGCCCGTACCGAGGCCGAGGCGGCCGCGGCCCGGCTGCACGCGGAGGCCGAGGAGGACCTGACCCGGCTGCGCACGGAGGCCGAGGCGCGGGTGGCCGCGGCCGAGGAGGCGCTGCGCGAGGCGGCGGCGGAGGCCGACCGGCTGCGCGCGGAGGCCGCCGAGGAGGCCGAGCGGCTGCGGGCGGAGACCGCCGAGCGGGTGCGCGCGCTCCAGGAGCAGGCCGAGGCGGAGGCGGTGCGCCTGCGCGACGAGGCGGCCTCGGACGCGGCGCAGACCCGCGCGGAGGGCGAGTCCGTCGCCGTACGCCTGCAGGCCGACGCGGCCGCCGACGCCGAGCAGCGCAGGACCGAGGCGCAGGAGACCGCGGACCGGCTGCGCGCGGAGGCCGCGGCCGCGGCCGAGCGGATCGGGGTGGAGGCCGCCGAGGCGCTGAGCGCCGCGCAGGAGGAGGCGGCCCGCCGCCGCAGGGAGGCCGAGGAGGTGCTGGGCGCTGCCCGCACCGAGGCCGAGCAGGAGCGCACCCAGGCCCGCCGGGAGAGCGAGGAGTTGCTCGCCGCGGCCCGCAAGCGGGTGGAGGACGCCGGTACCGAGGCGGACCGGCTGGTCGCCGAGGCGGAGCAGCGGGCCGCGGAGCTGGTGGGTGCGGCCGAGAGCACCGCGCAGCAGGTGCGCGACTCGGTCGCGGGGCTGCGGCAGGAGGCCGAGGAGGAGATCGCCGGGCTGCGGTCGGCCGCGGAGCACGCCGCGCAGCGGCTGCGGGCCGAGGCGCAGGGCGAGGCGGACCGGCTGCACGCCGACGCCAACTCCGAGCGGGAGCGCGCCGGTGAGGACGCCGCACGGGTGCGCCGGGAGGCGAACGAGGAGGCCGACGCGGCCCGCGCGCTGGCCGAACGCACCGTCGGCGAGGCGATCGAGGAGGCCGACCGGCTGCGGTCGGAGGCCCGCGGTGACGCGAACCGGATGCGCACCGACGCGGCGAACCAGGCCGACCAGCTGGTCGGCAAGGCCCGGGAGGAGGCCGAACGCCTCGGCGCCCAGGCCCGGGAGGCGCTGGCGAGCGCCGAGCAGAACGCCGAGGACTCGCGTGCGCAGGCGCAGCGGGTGCTGGACGAGGCGCGCGAGGCGGCGAACAAGCGGCGCAGCGAAGCCGCCGAGCAGGCCGACGAGTTGATCGGCAAGGCGCAGGCGGAGGCGGTCAAGACGCAGGCCGCGGCGGAGCAGCATGCCGACGCGATGGTGGGCGCCGCCCGCGGCGAGGCGGAGCGGATCGTCGCCGACGCCACCAACGAGGGCAACGCGATGGTGGAGCGGGCCCGTACCGACGCCGATAACCTGTTGGCCGAGGCGCGCAACGACGCCACCAACACCCGTAACCGCACCGCCGAGTTGCGGCAGCGGGTGGAGTCCGAGGTGGAGGAGCTGCACGAGCGGGCCCGCAAGGAGGCCGCCGAGGCCATGAAGGTGGTCGGGGAGCGCGTCGACAAGCTGGTGGCCGCCGCGACCGAGCAGTTGGGGGAAGCGGAAGCGAAGGCCGCCGAGATCAAGAGCACCGCGACGTCCGAGGCGAGCAAGGTGCGGATCGCCGCGGTGAAGAAGGTCGAGGGCCTGCTCAAGGAGGCGGAGGCGAAGAAGGCCGCGGCCGAACGCGAGGCGGAGCGGGTCAGGAGCGAGGCCCGTGCCGAGGCCGAGCGGATCGTGTCCGAGGGCAGACGAGAGCTGGAAGTCCTGGTGCGCCGCCGGGAGGACATCAACGCGGAGATCTCCCGTGTCCAGGACGTGCTGGAGGCGTTGGAGTCGTTCGAGGCACCCGGCAGCGGGGGCGGCAAGAACGCGGTCGCGGCCGGCGCGGGCATTCCCGCCACCCGTACCGGCGGCAAGCGTGCCGACGAGGCGCCACTCGATTGAGCGGACATTCTCCATACCGAATACGCAATGGCCCGGTGACACGCCGCCGCGGCCCCTAGGATTCCCCCTATCACCTCACCGGTCTGAATCATCGACAGGAACCCCATGAGCGACACTTCCTCCCCCTTCGGCTTCGAGCTCGTGCGTCGCGGATACGACCGCGGACAGGTGGACGACCGCATCACCAAACTCGTCGCCGACCGCGACAGCGCGCTGACCCGCATCACCGCGCTGGAGAAGCGCATCGAGGAGCTGCACCTCGAAACCCAGAACGCCCAGGCCCAGGTCACCGACTCCGAGCCGTCCTACGCGGGCCTCGGTGCCCGGGTCGAGAAGATCCTCCGCCTCGCCGAGGAGGAGGCGAAGGACCTGCGCGAGGAGGCCCGGCGCGCGGCCGAGCAGCACCGCGAGCTGGCCGAGTCGGCCGCCGCCCAGGTCCGCAGCGACGCCGAGTCGTTCGCCGCCGACCGCAAGGCCAAGGCGGAGGACGAGGGCGCGCGGATCGTCGACAAGGCCAAGGGCGACGCGACGCAGCTGCGCGCGGACGCCCAGAAGGACGCCTCGGCCAAGCGCGAGGAGGCCGACGCGCTGTTCGAGGAGACCCGCGCGAAGGCCGCCCAGGCCGCCGCGGACTTCGAGACCAACCTCGCCAAGCGCCGTGAGCAGTCCGAGCGGGACCTGGCGTCCCGTCAGGCGAAGGCGGAGAAGCGGCTGGCGGAGATCGAGCACCGCGCGGAGCAGCTGCGGCTGGAGGCCGAGAAGCTGCGCACCGACGCGGAGCGCCGGGCCCGCCAGACGGTGGAGACCGCGCAGCGCCAGTCCGAGGACATCGTCGCGGACGCGAACGCCAAGGCCGACCGGATTCGCAGCGAGTCCGAGCGCGAGCTGGCGGCGCTCACCAACCGCCGCGACAGCATCAACGCCCAGCTGACCAACGTCCGCGAGATGCTGGCGACGCTGACGGGTGCCGCGGTCGCCGCGGCGGGCTCCCCCGCCGACGACGAGCCGGTCTCCCGTGGCGTTCCGGCGCAGCAGTCCCGCTGACCTGCGGTTCTACCTGCCGACAGCGGTCGGCGGCCTGTTTTTCCACAACCCCCGCCCTCTCCTCGGGCGGGGGTTGTGCGTTCTGAAGTAGCCTCGGGCGCATGATTGAGTTGCAGGGGCTCACCAAGCGGTACGGGGACAAGACCGCAGTCGACCATCTGACCTTCACCGTGCGCCCCGGCGTGGTGACGGGCTTCCTCGGGCCGAACGGCGCGGGCAAGTCCACGACGATGCGCATGATGCTCGGGCTGGACAACCCCACCAGCGGCGACGTCCGTATCGACGGCAAGCACTACGCGCAGCTCAGCGAGCCGCTGAAGTACATCGGCGCGCTGCTGGACGCCAAGGCGATCCACGGCGGCCGCACCGCGTACAACCACCTGCTGTGCATGGCGCAGTCCAACCGCATCCCCCGGCACCGGGTGGACGAGGTGCTGGAGACGGTCGGGCTGAGCGCGGTGGCCAGGAAGCGGTCCAAGGGCTTCTCGCTCGGCATGGGCCAGCGGCTGGGCATCGCCGGGGCGCTGCTGGGCGATCCGGAGATCCTGATGTTCGACGAGCCGGTCAACGGACTGGACCCGGAGGGCATCCACTGGATCAGGAACCTGATGAAGGGTCTGGCCGCCCAGGGCCGCACCGTCTTCGTCTCCAGCCACCTGATGAGCGAGATGGCGCTGACCGCGGACCATCTGATCGTCATCGGCCGCGGGCGGTTGATGGCGGACACCTCGATGTCGGACTTCATCGAGAAGAACTCGCGGTCGTACGTGCGGCTGCGCACCCCGCAGCGGGAGCAGTTGCGGGACCTGCTGAGCAGGAGCGGGCAGACCGCGGTCGAGACGGCCGACGGCGCGTTCGAGATCGCGGACGGCGACGCGGCCGCGCTCGGCGAGCTCGCGGCGAAGCACCAGTTGGTGCTGCACGAACTCAGCCCGCAGCGGGCGTCGTTGGAGGAAGCCTTCATGCAGCTCACCGCGGAGTCGGTGGAGTACCACGCGCACGGGCAGGTGGGCGCGCCCCCGCCCGGCGGGCCCGGGGCGCCGGTGCCCGGCGCGGGTCCGGGGCAGCAGCCCGGGGCGCCCGCGGGCCAGCCGCCGTACGCCGGCTCGCCCTACGGCGGCTCGCCGTACGGCCAGTCCCCTTACGGCCAGTCCCCGTACGCGCCCGGCCAGGGCGCACCGCAGGGGCAGGGCGCACCGCAGGGGCAGGGGTGGCAGGCGCCCGGGCAGGGCGGGCAGGCGGCGCCGCCGCAGGCTCCTCCGCAGGCGCCACCGGCACCTCCAGGCGCCCCGGAGTGGGGCGCGCAGTGGCGTGACCAGGGCAAGAAGAAGGGTCGCTGACATGGCTTCCACCTCCGCGGTCCTCCAGTCCGAGTGGACCAAGATCCGTTCGGTGCGCTCCACCGTGTGGACCCTCGCGCTGGCCTTCCTGGTCACCCTCGCGCTGGGCGCGATCATCAGCGCGGTCTTCAACAGCCAGTGGAGCTCGATGTCCATGTCGGACCGGGCCACCTTCGACCCCACGAACACCAGCTTCTTCGGCATGACCCTCGGCCAGCTCGCGCTGATCGTCTTCGGGGTGCTGGTGATGTCCAGCGAGTACAGCACCGGCATGATCCGCACCTCGCTCGCCGCGGTGCCGCAGCGCGGCCACTTCTACGCCTCGAAGGTCGCGGTCGCCGGTGTGCTCGCCCTGGTCGTCGGCATGGTGACCAGCTTCCTGACGTTCTTCGTCGGGCAGGCGCTGCTCGGCTCGCACAGCGCCTCGATCAGCGACCACGGAGTGCTGCGCGCGGTCTTCGGCGCCGGCCTGTACATGACGCTGATCGTGCTGTTCTGCGTCGGCGCCGCGGCCATGCTGCGCAGCCCGATGCTGGGCCTGGGCATCCTGATGCCGTTCTTCTTCCTGGTCTCGCCGATCCTGAGCGCGGTGCCGAAGGTCAAGTCGGTGGCCCGCTACTTCCCCGACCAGGCCGGCCAGAAGATCATGCAGGTGGTGCCGGGCGACGGCGACCACACCTCGTACGGCCCGTGGGGCGGCATCCTCATCATGGCGCTGTGGGTGGTCGCGGTGCTCATCGGCGGCTACGCGGTGCTCAAGAACCGCGACGCCTGAGGCCGGTCCGGTCCGCCCGGGACCTGCCCCGGCTCCTTCGGGCCGAGGCGGGCCGACGGCTCAGTAGCGCGGCGCGTTACGGGACCGCTGCACCTTGCTGGTGCGGCGGTCCCGCGCGTTCCAGCAGGCGCGGTGCCAGTGCCGCCGGTCGTCCACGCCGTTGTACTCGCGCCAGGCCACCACATGGCCGACGCCGGGCGGGATCTCCTGGTCGCAGCCGGGGCAGCGGTAGTGCTTCGCCGAGGCGCTGCCGGCGATCGGCCGCACCACCCACTCCTCGCCCTGCCACTGCTCGGTCCGGCCACTGCCCAGGCCGGGTTCCCACTGCTGGGCGGACTCCCGCTGGTAGGGGCGGTTACGTCGCGGCGACACGGGACACCTCGCGCTCTGCCCGGCCGGAACCCGGGCTGCACTGGCTCGACAGCGGACCGGTCCGAGCCGCCGGAGGGGACGGACCGTTCCCACCAGGTTACGCGTACGCACAAGGACCGGCCGAACACCCCACACGCTGCCGAAAATCATGAAAACTCCCGCACCAGGCCGTGCCTTTGGCACGTGCCAGGCGTTGGACGGGGAAAAGGGGGTGCGTGATGCGGATCGGGACGTTCGTCCTCGCGGCCCAGTTCCCCGGTCAGGGACAGGGCGAGGCGCTGGGCCGGGCGATATCCACGGCCGACGCGGCGGAGGCCGCCGGACTGGACGCGGTGTGGCTCGCCGAACACCACTTCGTGCCGTACGGGGTCTGCCCGTCGGCGGTCACCCTGGCCGGGCTCATGCTCGGCCGCACCTCCCGGATCGGGGTCGGCACCGCGGTGAGCGTGCTGCCCAACGTGCACCCCGTCGCCCTCGGCGAGCAGGCCGCGCTGCTGCACCTCGCCTCCGGCGGCCGCTTCACCCTCGGTGTCGGCCGCGGCGGCCCCTGGGTGGACCTGGAGGTCTTCGGCGCCGGGCTGGACGCCTTCGAGACCGGCTTCCCGGAATCACTCGATCTGCTGATGCGCTGGCTGCGCGAACCAGCCGTCGGGGCCCGCGGCACCCGCTACGCCTTCCCCGAAGTGGCCGTGGTGCCGCGGCCGGACGAACTCGACGGGCAGCCGGGCCCCCCGGTGGTCGTGGCCTGCACCTCCCCCGGGACCGTGCGCGAGGCCGCCCGCCGCTGCCTGCCGATGCTGCTGGGCATGCACTGCGGCGACGACGACAAGGCCGCGATGGTCGCGATGTGGCAGCAGTCCGCCCGCGAGGCCGGGCACCCGCCCGAGGCGGTCTCGGCCGCCGGCCATGTCTCCGCGGGTGTGGTGCAGGTCGCCGACAGCCGCGCGGACGCCGTGGAGACGCTGGCCAAGGCAATGCCCGGCTGGCTGCGCGAGGGCCTGGCCGCGCACCGCACCTACGACGGCAGCCCCCGCCGGATGCGCGACCCGCACGGCTACACCGAACTCCTCTGCGACCTGCACCCGGTGGGCCCGCCCCGGCTCTGCGCCGACCGGCTCGCCGCCACCGCGGAACGCACCGGCATCACCCGCTTCGCACTGCTCGCCGAGGGCTCCGGGGACCTCGCCGCCACCATGGAGAACATCGCCCGGCTGGGCGGCGAGGTGCTCCCGGAACTGTCCTGATCCGGTGTGGACCGCCCCGCACCGCCGCACGCCTGGTTGTGCGCGGCACCGTTGATCGGTTACGGGTGGCTGCCGATCAACGACGGAGCGTACACCGCCGACCTGCCCCACCGGCGGTGCACCGGCCGCGACCAGGCGCCTCGCCCCGGCGCGGGACCGCCCGCCGCCCGGCCCCGCGAACGGGTCGGCCGGCGCGGGCGGCGCGGCGGACGCCTCAGCAGTCCCGCAGCTCCGGCGACTGGTTGAGCACCTGCGACCGCAGCGAGGTGAACTCGGCGTGGCTGCGCTCCACCGCCGGGTCCAGCGGGAAGACCGCCACCCGGTGGCAGTTCTGGAAGGCCAGCCGCACCCCGAAGTGCCGCTGGAGCGCGCCGCGTATCGCGTCACTGGCCAGCGCGCGCAGCAGCTGGCCGCGCTCCTTCTCACTCGGCGGCGGCACCTGATTGTCGGCGAACTCCCCACCGTCGACCTTCAGTTGCGCCACCAGCGAGCTGATCATCTCCCACGCGTAAGGGAGGGACGTCCGGACGCAGTCGACGAACTCTCGCTCGTCGACCTCGCCTCGCTCGGCCTGTTCGAGAAGGGCCGGTGAGACGTCGAGCGACATGGGTACTCCTCTCGTGACCACGCGTCCGGCGGGACGGGGGTCTGCGGGCACCGCGCACGGCCGTAACCGCCGTGCGGGAGGACATGTTGCCCGGAGGCCGCCCAAGCTGTGCGGGTCGGCCCCGGCACGTCAACCGTAGGCGTCACCTGCGCGGCCGCACCAGGCGGCGGCACCCACAACCGGCCAATTTTCCGGGCGGGGCCGGGGTCGGATAGCGTTGCGCACCATGCGCCTCGTGATCGCCCGCTGCTCCGTGGACTACGCCGGCCGGCTGTCCGCCCATCTCCCGTCCGCCACACGGCTGTTGCTCATCAAAGCCGACGGCAGCCTCTCCGTGCACGCGGACGACCGCGCCTACAAGCCGCTCAACTGGATGTCCCCGCCCTGCTCGCTCAAGGAGGGCGACGACGGGGTGTGGACGGTCACCAACAAGGCCGGCGAGCAGCTGATCATCACGATCGAGGAGATCCTGCACGACTCGTCGCACGAGTTGGGGGTCGACCCGGGGCTCATCAAGGACGGCGTCGAGGCGCACTTGCAGGAGTTGCTGGCGGACCGGATGGAGGTGCTCGGCGCCGGCTGGAGCCTGATCCGCCGCGAGTACCCCACGCCCATCGGCCCGGTGGACATCCTCTGCCGGGACGGCGCCGGCGCCACCGTGGCGATCGAGATCAAGCGGCGCGGGGAGATCGACGGGGTGGAGCAGCTCACGCGCTACCTCGAACTGCTCAACCGCGACACCCGGATCGCGCCCGTGAAGGGCGTGTTCGCCGCGCAGGAGATCAAGCCGCAGGCGAGGGTGCTCGCCACCGACCGCGGGATCGACTGCGTCGTGCTGGACTACGACGCCCTGCGCGGCATCCAGGACGACAAGCTCCGCCTGTTCTGATGTGAGGGTGGGGGTGCGGGACCGCTCGGGCTGCCCCGTCTGTCGGTTCCCGGACCGTCCGCCGGTGATGGGCTGGTCGCTCCGTTCTCCCCCAGAGCTTCGCCTGGGCGGTGCCCCCACGCGCCCCTTTGAGAACCGTGCGTACGCTTGCTCGCCTACGGGGCGGGGGAATCGGCGGTGGCCGAGGGCGTGGGGGTGTCCGCCACGGGCGAGGAGGGTGCGCTGGCGGTACGGGTGGTGGTGGCGTCACCGGCCGCGGGCGGGGATGTCGTCGCGGTCGTCGGCGGCGTGGTGGTGGGCGTCGTGGGCGGAGTCGTCGGCGCCGTGGTCGACGGGCTGGGGGTCGAGGTCTTCGTCGGCTTACCGCCGCCCCCGCCGCTGCTGCCACTCCCCGCATGGGTGGGGCTGGTGGTGGTCGAAGGGGTGGTCGGCGGGGTGGTGGGGGGTTCGGCCGTGGGGCTGGTGGTGCCCGCGGCAGCGGTGGACGTGGTGGAGGGCGACGGGGAGGCGCTGGAGGCCGTGGTGGAGGGCGCGGCCGTCGTCGTGTCCTGAGCGGGCTCCGAGGACTGCGGCGGGTCCTCCTGGACGGACTCGATCGGCTTGACCTGGTTGTCCGGGTGGCTGTCGCCGCTGCCCGAGGTGGCGCCGAGGGTGACGATCGTGCCGACCACGGCGGCGATCAGGACCCCGGTGCCCGCGGCCACGAGATTGCGGCGGGACCCGGCCGCCGCGAGCTTGCGCACTCCCGGCCCGGCCGGGGCGGCGGCGGGGACCGCGGCGGGCACGGGCCTGCTGATCAGCACCGGCGGCGCCGGCGGCGCCAGTTCGGGCAGCGTGAGCGTCCCGTCGGCGGCCGGCTGCGGCACGGCCACCGGGGCCAGCACCTCCGTCGCGTCCTCGGCGCCGATCAGGTCGGTGACGAGCGCGAGCGTACGGCGGCCGACGACCGTGCCCTGCCGGTCGGCCAGCGCCGAGCGCAGCGCGATGGACGCCTCCAGGTCGGCGCGGGCCCGCTGGAGGTTGCCGCCGCACAGCGCGAGGACACCCAGTTCGTGCAGGAAGTACGCCTCCTCGGCGACCTCGCCCGACAGCCGCGCGGCCTCCTGGCCGACCCGCAACGCTCGTTCCCAGGCGCCCCAGTGCAGCGCGGCGGCGAACGCGGGCGCGACCGTACGGGCCAGCAGCACCGCGGCGCTCGCGTGCCCGCCGTCACGGCAAGCCGTCATCGCCGCGAGGATCGCCTCGGACTCGGCGGTGGCCCGCTCGGGGGTGACCGAGGGGTGCCCGGTCCACCAGGCGTAGTGCAGCGCCGCGGTGTGCGCCTGGACGTCGGACAGCTCGCCGTCGACCGACAGGCTCGGGGCGAGCTGCGCCACGACCCCGGCCGCCAGCCGGAAGTGCGCGGCGACCGGCACCGCGAGCCCCACCGACGTCAACTCGCCGAGCGCCGCGTCCCCGTGGGTGTCGCCGACCAGCGCGGGCAGGTGCGAGGGGTGCGGGCACTCGCCGTCGAGCGCGACCGCGAAGGCCAGCGCCTCCCGGGCGGCCTCGCTCAGCCGCGACGCCAGCAGGTCCGCGGGGGCGGCGCTCTGCGCGAGCGAGGGCAGCGGGACCCGCGCGGGCCGCGCGCCCGCCGCGGACGGGTCGGCCGCGGGCGCGCCCTTCCGCCAGACCGAGTCGTCCCACTCCCCCGCCTCGGGCTCCTCCACGGCCGTCCGCAGCACGTCGCGCTGCCGCAGCAGCGCGCCCGCCTGCACGAAGCGCAGCGGCAGCCCCTCGGACTCGAACCACAGGTCGGCCGCCCACGCCACCTCGTCGTCGGCCAGCGGCCGTCCGGCGGCCAGGTGCAGCAGGTCGAGGCTGGCGGCGCGGCTGAGCCCGGCGAGGAGGACCTCCTCGACCCCGGACTCGGCGGCGGGTGCGGGCACGTCGGGCGTGGCGGCGGTCAGGAAGGCGCACTCGGGGGCCGCGGCGAGCAGCTCCTCCAGCGCGGCGCCGCCGAACTCCAGGTCGTCCACGACAACCACGGCGCCGACCTCGCGCAGCAGCCCGGGCAGTTCGGCGCGGCCGGGCCGGTAGCCGTCCCCGGCGTAGACGACGCTGTACAGGTCCTGGAGGACGTCGCCGACGGTGCGGTGGTAGCCGGACAGCCACAGCACGCCGTCGGGCGCGAGGTCGCCGCAGGCGTTGGCCACGGACTCCAGCAGGGCGGTGCGGCCGGCTCCGGACGAGCCGGTGACGCGTATGGAGCGGCCGCGGGCCAGCAGCCGGATCACCCGCTCCCGCTCCTCGTCACGCTCCAGCAGCGGCAGTTCGGGGCCGGGCGGGCCGGGCGGCGGGGTGGGCCGGGCGCCGGCGGTGCGCGCGCCGAGCTCGGCCTTGCCGCGGCGCACCGGCACCCGCGCCTCCTCCGGCGGGCAGGCGACGACCTCGGTGCCGTCCACGTGGTTGATGGTGAGCAGGTAGTCCGCGGCCACCACCCGCTCGACCTTGCTGCTCGGGCCGCTGCTGCCGACCATGTCGGGCGCGAGCGGGTCCCGGGCGGGCCGGGTCGTGCGCGGTACGGGCGCGGTCGCGTCGAACAGCGAGGGGGTACTGCTCGGGCGCAGCGCGGGCAGCCGGTCGTCGGACCCGCCGCTGCCGCTGCCGCTGACCGCGCCGGCGGCGAACCCGTCGAAGCTGCCGCCCTGGCGCGCGGAGCGGCCGAAGGCGTCGGACGTGCCGAAGGCGTCGAAATCGTCGGACGGGTCGGAGCTGCCGGAGCTGCCGGAGCTGTGCGCGGCGCCGCTCAGGTCGCGGTCCGCGGGTGCCAGTCCGCCCGGCCCGCTCATGTCCCCGCCGAAGGGGATGAGGCCCGTGCCGGGCTCGCCCTGCCCCTCGGGGGCGTACGGCGCCACGGCACCGAAGTCCCCGCCCGAGCCGACGCCGACCACCGGCCCGACCCCGACCACCGGCCCGACTGCCGTATCGGCGTCGGCCGCGCCGACCTCGCCACCCGAGCCGGCCGCACTACTCGTGTCGGCCGCGCCGCTCGGCTCCTGGCCGTCGGTGCGGTCCGGGGTGGGGCGGCGATTGCCGAACGCGTCGAAGCTCGCGGCGCCCTCGAGCCGCGCGACGGCACCCGCACCGGCGGCGAGCCCGAGGCCGTCGTCCGCCTCGTCGACCGGTGCCTGCGGGACGGCCCCCGGCCCGGCGAGGGCACCGGAACCGTCGAAGCCGTCGGGGTTGTCAGAACCGTTCCCGCCGTGGGGACGCGCCTCGGGGCGGCGCCGGTCGGACCGGCCGAGCGGTCGCGGCGCACCGGCGGCGAACGCGTCGAACGCCCCGGCGGGCCGCTGACCGGCAGCGGAGCCGGGGCCGTGGGGCCGCGGCGCGGAGCCGTGTGCGCCGTCGCCGTCCGGGCCCTCGACGGGCTCGAAGCGCTCGGTATCATCCATGTCGTACGCCCCCAAGGTGCGTCACGGGCGGGGGCCGCCACGGGCTGCCGCGGGTCCGCGCATACGGACCGCCGCCCGGTTTCCCCTCTGCGGCGTGCGCGGTGGCACGCCTCCTGGCCATCGATGCGCAAACTCTAAAGGTTCGCACACCGCCGTTGAAGTGCCGGGGTGCCCCACCGGGGAAAAGCGGGGAACTCCCGGGGGGTACCGGCGGAAAACCGGGGAACAGCGCCGTTCGTCCGCTTTGCCCGGCCGATGCCGGCCGCTCGGCCCCCCGGCCGCTCGGCCCCCGCCTGCTCGGCTCCCGGCCGCGCTACTTCTCCGCCTCGATCGCGAGAATCCGGTGCAGCCGGGTGGCGACCAGCAGCCGCTGCATCTGCGGGGGCACCCCGCGCAGCACCAGCCGGCGGCCACCGCGACCGGCCCGGCGGTGGGCGCCCATGATCACGCCGAGGCCGGTCGCGTCCCACGAGTCGAGTTCGGTGAGGTCCAGCACCAGGTCGCCCTGCCCCGCGTCGAGCGCGGTGTGCAGGGCGGTACGGGCGTCCGCGGCGCTGCGCACGTCGAGGCGCCCCCCGACGACCAGCTCGGCGTGGTCGCCCCTGATGTGCATAGTCACTCTCCCCGTGCGGTGGTCGGACGACGCCCTGCGCGCGGCGCGAACGCGTCGGTCCGTCAGTCCTCACACAACTGACGGTCCGTTGCATACAGAAGTTGCCAGCTGTGAGCGAACCGATACCGAATTCACTCCTCCGAGTGAATTCCGTTAGTGCGTGTAGAACCCTTGCCCGCTCTTGCGGCCCAGATCACCCGCGTCCACCATCCGCCGCATCGACTCCGGCGGGGCGAACTTCTCGTCCTTGGACTCGCTGTAGACGGTGTCGAAGGCGTGCAGCAGGATGTCCACGCCGGTCAGGTCGGCGGTGGCGAGCGGGCCCATGGCGTGGCCGAAGCCGAGCTTGCACGCGATGTCGATGTCCTCCGCGGAGGCGACCCCGGACTCGTGCAGCCTGACCGCCTCCACCACCAGCGCGGCGATCAGCCGGGTGGTGACGAAGCCCGCCACGTCGCGGTTGACCACGATGCAGGTCTTGCCGACGCCCTCGGCGAACTCCCGGGCCCGGGCGAGCGTCTCGTCGCTGGTCTTGTGGCCGCGGACCAGTTCGCACAGCCCCATGAGCGGCACCGGCGAGAAGAAGTGCGTGCCGACGACGCGTTCGGGGTGCTGCGTGGCCGCGGCGATCTTCGTGATCGGGATCGCGGAGGTGTTGGAGGCGAGCACCGTGTCCTCGCCGACCAGCCGGTCCAGGGTGCGGAAGACGTCCCGCTTGACGTCGACGTCCTCGAACGCGGCCTC
The DNA here is from genome assembly GCF_057708125.1 of Actinacidiphila sp. bgisy145. Lineage (NCBI taxonomy): Bacteria > Bacillati > Actinomycetota > Actinomycetes > Kitasatosporales > Streptomycetaceae > Actinacidiphila > Actinacidiphila sp. bgisy145. The sequence goes on along the minus strand of NZ_JBYIRL010000013.1, from coordinate 130,980 downwards.
CACCACGAAGTCCGCGTCGGCGGCCGCGTCGAGGTCGGTGGTCGTGGTGATCCGGGCGAGCGCCGCCTCGGCGTCGTCCGCGGCCAGCCGGCCCTTCGCCACGAACTTCTCGTAGGACGCGGCGATCGCGCTCCGGCCGCGGGCCAGCGCCTCGTCGGTCACGTCGCGCAGCACCACCTCGTAGCCCGCCTGCGCGGACACCTGCGCGATACCGGCGCCCATCAGTCCTGCTCCGACGACGGCGAGCTTCTTCGGCACGGCACACACCTCTCCGTTGGGGTATCTGGCCGGACCCTAACGCCCCTTCAGCACCCGCCGCAGCACCATGTCGGCCGCGTCACCCTGTGTCCTTGGTCGCACAGTTGACGTCCCGGGACGCCACTGCGACGCCGCCGCGGGCGCGGGCGCGGCACCGTGGGCGGCCGCCCACGGCAGGCCCTACGCTCGTCGGCATGGTCAACCTCACCCGTATCTACACCCGTACCGGCGACGACGGCAGCACAGCGCTCGGCGACATGAGCCGCACCGCCAAGACCGACACCAGGATCGGCGCGTATGCCGACGCCAACGAGGCCAACGCGGTGCTCGGCGTGGCGCTCGCGCTCGGCGACCTGGCCGAGCCGGTGGCCGCCGTCGTGACGCGGGTCCAGAACGAGCTCTTCGACGTGGGCGCGGACCTGGCCACCCCGGTGGTGCCGGACCCGAAGTACCCGCCGCTGCGGGTGGAGCAGCCCTACGTGGACCGGCTGGAGGCCGACTGCGACCGCTTCCTCGCGGGCCTGGACAAGCTGCGCAGCTTCATCCTGCCCGGCGGCACCCCCGGCGCGGCGCTGCTGCACCAGGCCACCACGGTGGTCCGCCGCGCGGAGCGCTCCACGTGGGCGGCGCTGGCGGAGTACGGCGACACGATGAACCCGCTCACCGCGACCTATCTCAACCGGCTCTCGGACTTGCTGTTCATCCTCGCCAGGACCGCCAACGTCGCGCGCGGCGACGTGCTGTGGGTGCCGGGCGGCGACCGCTGAGGGGACGGCGGCCGGGAGCGGGGAAAACCGTCAGGCGACGTTGACCCGCTGGCCGGGCGGGGCCGCCTCCAGCCAGGCGAGGAAGCCGGTCAGCGCGTCGTCGCTCATCGCCAGCTCCAGCGCGGTGCCGCGGTGCACGCAGCACAGCACCACCGCGTCGGACAGCAGCGCCAGTTCCTCGGAGCCCTGCGGCTCGCGGCGGCCGGTGACCTCGATCGCGGGCCGCTCCAGCACCCGGCGCGGCCGCACCGCGTACGAGAAGACCCGGAACCACTCGACCCGGTCACCGCTGTAGCGGGCCACCCCGTAGACCCAGCCCTTGCCGGCCGCGGAGTCGCCCTCGCCGGTCGGAACCGTGCGCAGCGAGCAGTCGAAGGTGCCGCCGGGGCGCTGGATGAGGCGGCGGCGCAGGCCGAAGAGGAAGAGGCCGAGCAGCGCTGCCACCAGGACGGCGCCACCCACTTCGAAAGCGAGGATCACGTCCATCGACCTCCTCGCCTCACCATGGTTGCCGCCCTTGCTGCGTGCGGTGCCGCGGTCCGCCCTTGCGGGCGTTCCGCGGCACCGTGGGTCCTGCCGGGTCCTGCGTGGTCCTGCTTGTGGGTGCTGCTGTGTGGGTCCTGCTGCCGTCGTACTCGGGGTACGCCGTGCGGGACTACGTCGTTCAGTGTGCGCCCGCCGCGGCGGCGAGCCGCACCTCCGCCCGCCGCTCGGCCGCGGCGTCGGACTCGGACTTCGAGCGCTGGAGCGCCCGCTCGGCCCGGTCGACGTCGATCTCCTCGGCGAGTTCGGCGATCTCCGCGAGGACGGAGAGCTTGTTGTCCGCGAACGAGATGAACCCGCCGTGCACGGCGGCGACGACGGTGCCGCCCTCGCTGGTCCTGATGGTGATCGGACCGGACTGGAGCACCCCGAGCACCGGCTCGTGGTTGGCCATGATGCCGATGTCACCCGACTTGGTACGGGCGACGACCAGGTTGGCCTCGCCGGACCAGACGTTGCGGTCCGCGGCGACCAGCTCGACGTGAAGATCGGCCAAGACGGCTCCTCGGGTTGGCACCCACCGCCTGCGGAGGATGCATAGGACACAGAATAAGGGGTGCGACCGGAAGGCCGGTCCGGGGACCCCGTACGGAGTCCCGCGGACCGCCCCCCCGGCCGCGTGGGCCTGGCGGCCCGGGTGGTGCGAGGCGTCAGCTCACGCCGAGCTTCTTGGCGTTGGCCTTGAGGTCGTCCAGGCCACCGCACATGAAGAACGCCTGCTCCGGGAAGTGGTCGAACTCACCGTCGGCGATCGCGTTGAACGCCGTGATCGACTCGTCCAGGGACACGTCCGAGCCGTCCACACCGGTGAACTGCTTCGCCGCGTGGGTGTTCTGCGACAGGAAGCGCTCGATCCGGCGGGCCCGGAAGACGGTGAGCTTGTCCTCCTCGCCCAGCTCGTCGATGCCGAGGATGGAGATGATGTCCTGGAGGTCCTTGTACTTCTGCAGGATTCCCTTGACGCGGGAGGCGCACTCGTAGTGCTCCTGCGTGATGTAGCGCGGGTCCAGGATGCGCGAGGTGGAGTCCAGCGGGTCCACCGCGGGGTAGATGCCCTTCTCCGAGATCGGCCGGGAGAGCACGGTCGTCGCGTCGAGGTGCGCGAAGGTCGTGGCCGGGGCCGGGTCGGTCAGGTCGTCCGCGGGGACGTAGATCGCCTGCATCGAGGTGATCGAGTGGCCGCGGGTCGAGGTGATCCGCTCCTGGAGCAGACCCATCTCGTCGGCGAGGTTCGGCTGGTAGCCCACCGCGGAGGGCATCCGGCCGAGCAGCGTGGAGACCTCGGAACCGGCCTGGGTGAACCGGAAGATGTTGTCGATGAAGAACAGCACGTCCTGGTTCTGCACATCGCGGAAGTACTCCGCCATGGTCAGGCCGGCCAGGGCGACGCGCAGCCGGGTGCCCGGCGGCTCGTCCATCTGGCCGAAGACGAGGGCGGTCTGCGGGAGCACGCCGGACTCGGCCATCTCCTCGATCAGGTCGTTGCCCTCACGGGTGCGCTCGCCGACGCCGGCGAAGACGGAAACGCCCTCGTGCAGCTTGGCCACACGCATGATCATTTCCTGGATGAGCACGGTCTTGCCGACGCCCGCGCCGCCGAACAGGCCGATCTTGCCGCCCTTGACGTACGGGGTGAGCAGGTCGACGACCTTCAGGCCGGTCTCGAACATCTCGGTCTTCGACTCGAGGTCGTCGAACTTCGGCGCCTTGCGGTGGATCGCCCAGCGCTCGGTGACCTCGGACTCGGCCTCCGGCTCGTTGAGGATCTGGCCGAGGGTGTTGAAGACGCGGCCCTTGGTGACGTCGCCGACCGGCACGGTGATGCCGTCGCCGGTGTTGGTCACCGGGGCCTGGCGGACCAGGCCGTCGGTGGGCTGCATGGAGATGGCGCGGACCAGGCCGTCGCCCAGGTGCTGCGCGACCTCGAGGGTCAGCGTCTTGGTGGCGCCGTCCGCGGCCGGGTCGATCACGTCGACGTGCAGCGCGTTGTAGATCTCCGGCATGGCGTCGACGGGGAACTCCACGTCGACGACCGGGCCGATGACCCGCGCCACGCGCCCGGTGGCCGTGGTGGTTTCAACAGTGGTGGTCATGTGGTCAGTCACTCCCCGCGCTAGCGTCGGCGAGGGCGCTCGCGCCACCGACGATCTCGCTGATTTCCTGGGTGATGTCGGCCTGTCGGGCCGCGTTGGCAAGCCGCGTGAGCGACTTGATGAGGTCTTCCGCGTTGTCGGTCGCGGACTTCATCGCCCGGCGGCGGGCCGCGTGCTCGGAAGCGGCGGCCTGGAGCAGCGCGTTGTAGATCCGGCTCTCGACGTACCGCGGCAGCAGCGCGTCCAGCACGCCTTCCGCGGACGGCTCGAACTCGAACAGCGGCAGGGCCTCGCCCTTCTTGTGCTGCACGTCGTCGCCGTCGTCGCCGGCCGCGGCGGAGCCCGCCGCGCCGTCGAGGGTCAGCGGCAGCAGCCGCTTGGCCACCGGGTTCTGCGTCATCATCGAGACGAACTCGGTGAAGACGATGTGCAGCTCGTCCACCCCGCCCTCGGCCGTGTCCGTCAGCAGCGCCTCGATCAGGGGCGCCGCGACGGCCTTGGCGTCGGAGTACTGCGGGCTGTCGGAGAAGCCGGTCCAGGACTCCACGACCGGGCGCTCACGGAAGCTGTAGTACGCCACCGCCTTGCGCCCGATGACATAGGACTCCACCGACTTGCCCTGGGCGCTCAGCTGCTCGCCGAGGCGCTCCGCGGCCTTGATCGCGTTGGAGGAGTACCCGCCGGCCAGACCGCGGTCACTGGTCACGACCAGTACCGCGGCCCGGGTCGGGTGCTCCGCCTCGGTGGTCAGCGGGTGCTTGGTGTTGGAGCCGGTCGCGACCGCGGTCACCGCGCGGGTCAGCTCGTCCGCGTACGGGGACGAGGCCGCCACCTGGCGCTGGGCCTTGATGATCCGCGAGGCCGCGATCATCTCCATCGCCTTGGTGATCTTCTTGGTGGCGGAGACGGACCTGATCCGGCGCTTGTAGACCCGAATCTGTGCGCCCATGCGATCAGCCCTCGACCAGCAGCGTGCCCGAGGACGTCTCGAACTGCTTCTTGAAGGCGGCCACCGCGTCGGTCAGTGTCTCCACGGTCTCGTCCGGCAGCTTGCCGGTCTCGACGATCGCGGTCAGCAGCGACTTGTGCTCGCGGTGCAGGTAGTCCAGCAGCTCGCGCTCGAACCGGCGGATGTCCTCCACCGGTACGTCGTCGAGCTTGCCGGTGGTGCCGGCCCAGATCGACACGACCTGGTCCTCGATCGGGAAGGGCGCGTACTGGCCCTGCTTGACCAGTTCCATCATCCGCTGGCCGCGCTCGAGCTGGGCCTTGGAGGCCGCGTCGAGGTCGGAACCGAAGGCGGCGAACGCCTCCAGCTCGCGGAACTGCGCGAGGTCGAGCTTGAGCCGGCCGGAGACCTGCTTCATCGCCTTGATCTGCGCGGAGCCGCCGACGCGGGAGACCGAGATACCGACGTTCAGCGCGGGCCGCTGGCCGGCGTTGAAGAGGTCGGACTCCAGGAAGCACTGGCCGTCGGTGATGGAGATGACGTTGGTCGGGATGAACGCCGACACGTCGTTGGCCTTGGTCTCCACGATCGGCAGACCGGTCATGGAGCCGGCGCCGAGGTCGTCGGAGAGCTTGGCGCAGCGCTCCAGCAGGCGGGAGTGCAGGTAGAACACGTCGCCCGGGTACGCCTCGCGGCCCGGCGGGCGGCGCAGCAGCAGGGAGACCGCGCGGTAGGCGTCGGCCTGCTTCGACAGGTCGTCGAAGACGATCAGGACGTGCTTGCCCTGGTACATCCAGTGCTGGCCGATGGCCGAGCCGGTGTACGGGGCGAGGTACTTGAAGCCGGCCGGGTCGGACGCCGGGGCGGCGACGATCGTGGTGTACTCCAGCGCGCCGGCCTCCTCCAGCGCGGCGCGCACGCCGGCGATGGTGGAGCCCTTCTGGCCGATGGCGACGTAGATGCAGCGGACCTGCTTCTTCGGGTCGCCCGAGCGCCAGTTGTCGCGCTGGTTGATGATCGTGTCGATGGTCAGCGCGGTCTTGCCGGTCTGCCGGTCGCCGATGATCAGCTGGCGCTGGCCGCGGCCGATCGGGGTCATCGCGTCGACGGCCTTGAGGCCGGTCTGCATCGGCTCGTGCACCGACTTGCGCTGCATGACGGTCGGCGCCTGGAGCTCGAGGGCGCGGCGGCCCTCGGTCTCGATCTCGCCGAGGCCGTCGATCGGGTTGCCCAGCGGGTCCACGACCCGGCCGAGGTAGCCCTCACCGACTGCGACGGAGAGCACCTCGCCGGTGCGCTGCACCGGCTGGCCCTCCTCGATGCCGTCGAACTCGCCGAGGATGATCGCACCGATCTCGCGCTCCTCGAGGTTGAGGGCGAGGCCGAGGGTGCCGTCCTCGAACTTCAGCAACTCGTTCGCCATGGCCGAGGGCAGACCCTCGACCTTCGCGATGCCGTCACCGGCAACGCTGACCGTGCCGACCTCCTCGCGCGAGGCGGCGTCCGGCTGGTACGACTGGACGAAAGTATCCAGCGCGTCCCGGATCTCCTCCGGCCGGATCGTGAGCTCCGCCATCTGGGTTCCCTGCTCTCCTTGTTGGGCCCTGTATTCCTCACGGCCCAACTAGGGCCGCCTTCATGCTTGTTGCGTTGGTGGCTGTCAGCCGGCCATGCGGCGGGCGGCTTCGTCGAGCCGGTCCGCGATGGAGCCGTTGATGACCTCGTCGCCGACGCGGACCCGCACCCCGCCGAGGACCGAGGGGTCCACGTCCAGGTTCAGGTGCACCGGGCGGCCGTAGATCCGGGACAGCGCGTCTGCGAGCCGCTGCTTCTGCCGGTCACTGAGCGGAACGGCCGAGACCACTTCCGCCACCGTCCGGCCCCGGCGGGCCGCTGCCAGCTTGGACAGGGATTCGATCCCGCCCTCCAGGCTACGTCCTCGCGGCGCGGTGACCAGTCGTACGACCAGCCGTTCCGTGACCGGGTTGGCGCGGCCGCCGAGCAGGGTGCTCAGCAGCGTGCCCTTGGCCTCCGGGCCGGCGGCGCGGTCGGACAGCGCGGCGCGCAGCTCGGGGCTGCCCGCGGCGATCCGGCCGAACCGGAAGAGCTCGTCCTCGACGTCGTCCAGCGCGCCACCGCGCTGGGCGGCGATCAGGTCGGCGCTGTCGGCCAGCTCCTCCAGGGCGTCCACCAGGTCGCGCGAGCGCGACCAGCGGGACCTGACCATGCCGGCCACCAGGTCGAGCGCTTCACCGCCGAGCTGGGTGCCGAGCAGCCGGCGGACCAGGCCCGCCTTGGCCTCACCGGTCTGGGCCGGGTCGGTCAGCGCGCGGCGCAGCCCGCTCTCGCGGTCGAGCAGCGTGGTGACCGCGGCCAGTTCGCCGGCGAGCGCGGCCGGGTCGACCGACGTGCTGTCGGTCAACGCGTCCAGTCGCTCGCGTGCGGCGGCCAGCGCTTCGCGGCTCGCGCCGTTCATCGTGCCGCCCCGGCCTCTGCGCCGTTGTCCGCGCTCTGCTCAAGGCTGTCCAGGAAGCGGTCGACCACGCGGGACTGGCGGGCGGAGTCCTCCAGGGACTCGCCGACCACCCGGCCGGCCAGGTCGGTCGCGATCTTGCCGACCTCCTGCCGGAGGCTGACCGTCACCTGGCGGCGGTCCGCCTCGATCTGGGCGTGACCGGCCGCGATGATGGCGTCGCGCTGCCGCGAGCCTTCCTCGCGCATCTCCGCGATGATCTGCGCGCCCTGCTCGCGGGCCTGCTCGGTGATCCGGGCCGCCTCGTGGCGGGCCTCGGCGAGCTGGGCCTTGTACTCCTCGAGCGTGCGATTGGCGTCGGCCTGGGCCTTCTCCGCCCGCTCCAGGCCACCCTCGATCGCGTCGTGCCGCTCGGCCAGGGTCTTCTGGATGTTCGGCAGCAGCTTCTTCCCGAGGATGCCGAAGACGATGAAGAAGCAGAGCAGGCCGACGATCAGTTCCGCGGTGTCCGGGATCAGCGGGTTCTGCTGCCCCTCCTCCGCAAGGAAGGTGAACATGTCTGAACCTTTCGTCGAGTGGCTACTGGTCGGGAGCCCAGGTCACTTCTGGAAGATGAAGGGGACGACCAGGCCGAGCAGTGCGAGGACCTCGCAGAGCGCGAAGCCGAGGAACATGTTGGTGCGGATGACCGGCATGGCCTCGGGCTGGCGGGCCATGGCCTCGATCGAGTGGCCGAAGACCAGACCGATGCCCACGCCCGGGCCGATGGCGGCGAGGCCGTAGGCGACCGCGCCCAGGCGGCCGGCGGTGGTGGCGGCGGCGAGGTTAACGAGCTCGGCAGACATTTCCCTGTCTTCCTTTGTGATGCGGTCCGTTGGGGGGCTTCCCAGCGGAAGTTTCGGTGGAGGGGCTCGTGGCGCGGGTCAGTGACCCTCTTCGAGCGCTCCCTGGATGTAGATCGAGGCGAGCAGCGTGAAGATGTACGCCTGGAGGAACTGGATCAGCACCTCGAGCGTGGTCATCAGGAGCGCGATGATGAAGGACGCTCCGGACACCGCCGTGAACAGCGACGGCGTCAGCAGATACCAGCTCGCCACGCTGAACATCACGATCAGCATGTGGCCGGCGAACATGTTGGCCCACAGCCGCACCGCGAGGGTGAACGGCCGGAGGATGACGTTGGAGAAGAACTCCAGCACCACGATGAGCGGCACCAGCGGCCAGGGCAGGCCGTCGATCCAGACGAGGTTCTTGATGCCGCCGCGGAAACCGTTGGTCTTGAACGTCAGGTACATGTAGGTGATGAACACCAGGGCGGCCAGGCCCACCGGGAACGCGAACCGCGAGGTGGCGGGGAACTGCGCGACCGGGATGATCGACATGATGTTCATGAGCCACACGAAGAAGAAGATCGACGTGAGGAAGGGGACGTACTTGTCGCCCTTCTTGCCGATCACTTCGCGGGCGATGCTGCGGGCCACGAACGTGTAGCCGATCTCACCGACCAGCTGGAGCTTCCCCGGTACGAGCTTCGGCTTGCGGAACGCAGCCCAGAAGAAGCCCACCACCAGCAGCATGCAGATGATCGCGAGCAGCATCGGCTTGGTGAAGTCGAAGCTGCCGATGCTGAAGATCGGCTTGAAGTCGAACGAGTTGAGGCCCGGAGCGGGGAATGCGCAACCGTGCTGGATATGGCATCCAGCTTCAGCGAGCAGCGTGTGGGCACTCACCCGTGACTCCTTCGTCGTGACGCATAAGTAACGGCAACCTTGTGTGTCAGCGCGGCTGGTGGGGCCGCTGTTCGGCACTGCGGGTAGGGCGTGGCGAAGCCCGCCCGGTCCGCTGAGAGCCCGCATCGCGTCGCGGGCATCCGTCGTCCGTGCCGCCGATGCGGTTCCGGTTCCGAATACACCGCAGGGCGCGGGGGCTTGACCCTCTGCATGTGCGAGGGGCCCTCACGTCCGGATGCGACTCCGGACGATAGCAGACCTGGATGAAGGCCCCTTACCCTCCCCTTACGTAGCATCGCGCGACCCCGTCCCGACCGCGTCCGCCTCCTGCTTCCGGGCGGCGGGGACCGAGGGTTCGGGATCGACGTAGAGCATCCGGCTGGTGAGCGTCTGCTTGATCTGGCCGCCCACCCAGGCGAGCGCGGTGACCAGCAGGGTCAGGCCGAAGGCGCGGCCGTTGAAGGCGCTGGTGTCCTTGAAGACGACGATGAAGACGCCGATCAGCAGGATCTGCACGGCGTAGACCAGCATGCCCGCGGACATCGCCACCTGCGGCCGGTTCTCGGTGATCCGCATCAGCGCCCAGGAGCCGGCCGCGAAGAAGACCGCCACGACGGCGACTGCCACCACACCGCCGACCAGGCCCTTCTCGCCTGCGACGAGGGCACTGACCACGGTGGCGACCACTCCGACGGGCCCGGCCACGAGGGCGGAGCCCCGGAGAATCCGGGCGTCGTTGGGCTGCATGGGGCGGCTCCTCCGGCGGGAGTTGGGGCGAGCGGGTGTCGTCGGAGACGAGCGAGGGCGAGGCGGAAAGGAAGCGCGGGTGTGCCTCTCGCCGGAAGACCGTGTCTCTCAAGGTCTTTCGGCGTGTCCCTGCTTTCGTGAACGCTATCACAAAGTTTTTGATGCGGTCTTTACCATGAAGATGTGCTGCCTGTCACACGCAGGAGGTAGCGACACGCCGCCCCATTTACCGGAGTTGTCCCCCACTCGGAAAAGGCCTTTTCACTGTCCGCGGTCGGACGCTCACGACCTCGCCGCCGTTTCACCGGCCGCTGTTCGCGGTCGGCGCGGGGCTGGGCGCGGAGTTGGCGGTCCCGGTCTGTGCGGCGGTGGAGCGCTCCGGCATGCGCGGCCGGTCGCCGACCGCGGTCGAGCCGTGCAGCGCCGGCCGGTCCGGGCCGTTCATCTCCCGCTCGGCCGCGGCCGCGGCGGCCGCCAGCCGGCGGCGCCGGCGGCGGTAGCGCGGCGGCACCACGGACTCCGCCCAGCGCGGCGCGTGCGGCCGGAAGGCCGGCAGCAGCAGCACCACCAGGCCGATCCCGCTGAGCGCCACGATCACCAGCACGATCCACAGGCTGGAGGAGCTGACCGAGAACGCCACCGCGGAGAAGGCGAACAGCGCCGCCCAGAAGTACATGATCAGCACCGCGCGGCTGTGGGTGTGCCCCAACTCCAGCAGCCGGTGGTGCAGGTGGCCGCGGTCGGCGGCGAACGGGGACTGGCCGCGCCAGGTCCGGCGCACCACCGCGAGCACCAGGTCCGCGGCCGGGATCGCGATCATCGTCAGCGGCAGCAGCAGCGGCATGTAGACCGGCACCATGAAGTGCACGGTCTGCCGGGTGGACCCGGTGAAGTCGGTGATGGCGTCCGGGTCGACCTGGCCGGTGATCGAGATCGCGCCCGAGGCCAGCACCAGGCCGATCAGCATCGACCCGGAGTCGCCCATGAAGATCCGCGCCGGGTGGATGTTGTGCGGCAGGAAGCCCAGGCACATGCCGATCAGGATCGCCGAGAAGAGCGTCGCGGGCGCGGCCTGCTCGATGCCGTAGCCGTACCACATGCGGTAGGCGTACATGAAGAACGCGATCGAGGCGATGCACACCATGCCGGACGCGAGGCCGTCGAGGCCGTCGACGAAGTTGACCGCGTTGATGGTGATCACCACCAGCGCGACGGTGAGCAGCGTGGACTGGACCGGGGTGAAGATGATGGTGCCGAAGCCCGGCACCGGCAGCCACAGGATGGCCAGGCCCTGGAAGACCATCACGCCCGCGGCGATCATCTGCACGCCGAGCTTGATCAGCGCGTCCACGCCCCACTTGTCGTCGAGCACGCCCAGCAGCCAGATCAGTCCGGCGCCGGAGAGCAGCGCCCGCGGCTCGCTGGAGAGTTTGAAGACCGCGGAGAGGTTGTTGAGGTGGGCGGCGACCAGCAGCCCCGCGCACAGCCCGCCGAACATCGCGATACCGCCCAGCCGCGGAATCGGCTCCTTGTGCACGTCCCGGTCGCGGATCGGGGGCATCGCGCCCGCCGCGATCGCGAACTTCCGCACCGGGCCGGTCAGCAGATAGGTGACGGCCGCGGAGACGCACAGGGTCAGCAGGTACTCGCGCACAGGCAGCCTCCGACGTATTCGGGGGTGCGGCGGGCACGCGCACACGTCCGGGGGATCTTCACAGCGTCACACCCTAGTGGTGGCCGGGCCGGGACCGCGAACACCTACCCAGACTCACAGGGGGCCCGGAGGGTTCCCGGGCACCGGTAGCGGGCAGGTAACAAAGTCGCGCTCGCCATGGCGGCCGCCGAAACCGCAGGTCGGCGGCGGGTGCGCGCAATGCGCCCGGCGGCGGCGGGCGCACGGGGCCGCCGCGGAGCGACCAAGATCACGTTCAGGACGCAGCACGGCGGCGGTCAGGTCACGGCCGCCGGGCCGCCCGTGCAGGGGCGTGCGGGCGTCTCCCGCGGCCGGGCGGCGGGGCGTGCGGCCGCGGGCTCAGACCCGGGCCGGAATCCCGGTGAGCGCGGTCACGACCGGGTCCAGGGCGTCCTGGATCTCGTCGCCGATGCTGCGGAAGTACGTGATCGGGGCGCCGTACGGGTCGTGGACCTCGTCGGCGTCCGGGCTGGGCGCCAGCAGCCAGCCGCGCAGCGCGGCCGCGGCACGCACCAGCGCGCGGGCCCGCTCGGTGACGCTGCCGTCGGGCAGGGTGGCCGGGTCTATCGCCCGCACCAGCCGGGTGAACTCCTTGAGCGTGAAGGTGCGCAGGCCCGCCGCGTGGCCCATCGAGATGACCTGGGCGCGGTGGTCGCGGGTGGCGGTGAGCACCAGGTCGGCGTCGATGACATGGTCGTCGAGCAGTTCGCGGCCGGTGAAGTCCGCGGTGTCCGCGCCGTGTTCGGCGAGGACGGCCGCGGCGTGCAGCTCCATCGGGGCGCCTTCGTGGCCCCAGGTGCCGGCGGACTCCACCAGGATGGCGTCCGCGTCGGCGCCCAGCCGCTGGGCGAGGCCGTGCCGCATCAGCCGCTCGGCCATCGGGGAGCGGCAGACGTTGCCGGTGCACACGTGCAGTACGCGCAGCACATCGTGGGGGGCGTGGACGGGGAGGCCGGCTCCCCCGATCGCGGTCGGTGAAGCGGTGAGTCCTCGTATGGCACGCCCGTTGGGCGCGGTCAACGGCGCTCCTGGAGGTCGGGGGCGACCTTGCGCAGTTCCTCGGCGCTGATCGCGCCCGCCCGCAGCAGCACCGGGACCTTGCCGGTGACGTCGACGATCGAGGAGGGCACGGCGGCGGGCGTCGGGCCGGCGTCGAGGTAGACGGCCACGGAGTCGCCGAGCATGCCCTGGGCGGCGTCGCAGTCCTGCGGGGAGGGCATGCCGCTGAGGTTGGCGCTGGAGACGGCCATCGGGCCGGTCTCGGTGAGCAGTTCGATGGCGACCGGGTGCAGGGGCATGCGGACGGCGACGGTGCCGCGGGTCTCGCCCAGGTCCCACTGGAGCGACGGCTGGTGCCTGGTGACGAGGGTCAGGGCGCCCGGCCAGAAGGCGTCGACGAGTTCCCAGGCCTGCTCGGAGAAGTCGGTGACGATGCCGTGCAGGGTGTTCGGGGAGGCGACCAGGACCGGGGAGGGCATGCTGCGGCCGCGGCCCTTGGCCTCCAGCAGGTCGCCGACGGCGTCCTTGTCGAAGGCGTCGGCGCCGATGCCGTAGACGGTGTCGGTCGGCAGCACCACGAGTTCGCCGCGCTTGACCGCCGAGGTGGCCTCGCGCAGCCCCGTGACCCGGTCGGTCGCGTCCGCGCAGTCGTATCGCCGTGCCATCTTTGTCTCCCTGCGTAGTGGTCTGTCGTCCTGCCGAGGCAGGGCCCGGGTCATCAGGGCATCGCCTTGCGGGCCGTGGTGAAGCGCGGCCGGTTGTTCAGGTCCGGGTGGTCGGCCGCGTCCGCCCAGCCGGCGTCCTCCTTGAAGATCCACGGCACCTGGCCGCCCTGGGAGTCGGCGTGCTCGACGACGACCACGCCGCCGGGCCGCAGCAGGCGGTGGGCGGCGCGTTCGATGCCGCGGATGGTGTCCAGGCCGTCCTCGCCGGAGAACAGGGCGAGTTCGGGGTCGTGGTCGCGGGCCTCGGGGGCGACGTACTCCCACTCGGTGAGCGGGATGTAGGGCGGGTTGGAGATCACCAGGTCGACCTGGCCGTTGAGTTCGGGGAACGCGGCCAGCGCGTCGCCGTGCCGCAGGTCGACCTTGCTGCCGGCGACGTTCTTGCGGGCCCACTCCAGGGCCTGTTCGGACAGCTCCACCGCGTGCACCCGGGAGCGGGGCACCTCCTGGGCCAGTGCGAGGGCGATCGCGCCGGAGCCGGTGCACAGGTCGACGATGAGCGGCTCGGCGACGTCCATGGCCCGGACGGCGTCTATCGCCCAGCCGACCACCGACTCCGTCTCCGGGCGGGGCACGAACACCCCGGGCCCGACCTGGAGTTCCAGGTAGCGGAAGAAGGCGCGGCCGGTGATGTGCTGGAGCGGTTCGCGGGCCTCGCGGCGGGCGACGGCCTCCCAGTAGCGCGCGTCGAAGTCGGCGTCGGCCACGGTGTGCAGCTCGCCGCGCTTGATGCCGTGTACGTAGGCGGCCAGTTCCTCGGCGTCGAAGCGGGGCGAGGGCACGCCCGCGTCGGCCAGGCGCTGGGCGGCCTGGGCCACCTCGGCGAGCAGCAGGTTCACGTGGGGCCCCTTCTCAGCTGCCGTCGCCGGCGGCGGCCAGCTTCGCGGCGGAGTCGGCGTCGACACACGCCTGGATCATCGCGTCGAGGTCGCCGTCGAGCACCTGGTCCAGGTTGTACGCCTTGAAGCCGACGCGGTGGTCGGAGATCCGGTTCTCCGGAAAGTTGTACGTCCGGATGCGCTCGGAGCGGTCGACGGTGCGGACCTGGCTGCGGCGGGCGTCGGACGCCTCGCGCTCGGCCTCCTCCTGGGCGGCGGCCAGCAGCCGGGAGCGCAGGATGCGCATCGCCGACTCCTTGTTCTGCAGCTGGCTCTTCTCGTTCTGGCAGGAGACCACCAGGCCGGTGGGGAGGTGGGTGATGCGGACCGCGGAGTCGGTGGTGTTGACCGACTGGCCGCCGGGGCCGGAGGAGCGGTAGACGTCGATCCGCAGGTCGTTGGGGCCGATCTCGACCTCGACCTCCTCGGCCTCCGGGGTGACCAGCACGCCGGCGGCAGAGGTGTGGATACGGCCCTGCGACTCGGTGGCGGGCACGCGCTGCACGCGGTGCACCCCGCCTTCGTACTTCAGGCGGGCCCAGACGCCCTGGCCGGGCTCATGGGTGCTCTTGGCCTTCACGGCGACCTGGACGTCCTTGTAGCCGCCGAGGTCGGAGGCGTTGGCGTCGAGGATCTCGGTCTTCCAGCCGACCCGCTCGGCGTACCGCAGGTACATCCGCAGCAGGTCGCCGGCGAACAGCGCGGACTCCTCGCCGCCCTCGCCGGCCTTGACCTCCAGGATGACGTCCTTGTCGTCGCTGGGGTCGCGCGGCACCAGCAGCAGCCGCAGCCGGTCGGTCAGCTCCTCGCGCTGCTTGTCCAGCTCCTTGACCTCGGCGGCGAACTCCGGTTCTTCCGCGGCCAGTTCGCGGGCGGTCTCGGCGTCCTCGCCGGCCTGCCGCCAGGAGCGGTAGGTGGCGATGATGGGGGTGAGTTCCGCGTACCGCTTGTTGAGGCGGCGGGCGTTGGCCTGGTCGGTGTGGACCGCGGGGTCGGCAAGCTGCTTTTCGAGGTCGGCATGTTCGCCGATCAGTTCCTCGACCGCCTCGAACATCATGGCTTCCTGGAGGAGTAGGTACTGCCTGGGACCGGGGCGCCTGGGACGCGGCGCCGCCGGCTTCGGACGCGGGGCAGGACGACAAAGCGCCGGTCCGGTCGCCCTGGGCGGGGCGACCGGAGACCGGCGCTGGTCGGGCCGCTACTTCTTGGCGGACCCGGCGTTCTTGCCGAAGCGGGCCTCGAAGCGGGCCACGCGGCCGCCGGTGTCGAGGATCTTCTGCTTGCCCGTGTAGAACGGGTGGCACTCGGAGCACACGTCCGCACGGATCTGGCCGCTGGTCTCGGTGCTGCGGGTGGTGAAAGAGGCGCCGCAGGTGCAGGTGACCTGGGTCTCTACGTACTCGGGGTGGATCTCGCGCTTCACGGGTGCTCCTAGGTTCGGGAGGGCGCCGGGTCGCTCCTGCGGGTTTGCGTGAGCGTGAACCGGGACCAGCGGACCAGTCTGCCAGGACTGGCCGCAGCTACCAAAACCAGCTCCGGGCCCGAATCATTCCCGGGATGTCCGCCCAGGTCAGCGCGGTGCGGACGAGGAGCTGCCGACCACCTTGCCGGCCTTCTCCCGCTCGGCGACCGAGCCCTTGGTGGCGTCGGCGGGGATCGGCTTGTCGGCGCGCAGCGCGGCCCACACCCGCGCGGCCTGGGCCTGGATCGGCTCGACCCGGTTGTGGTCGGCGGGGTCGTAGCGGACCGGTAGCGTCACCATGTGCACATGGTCCGGTCGCAGGTGCTGCACGCTCTGGGCGAGCCCCATCAGCTTGTTCACCGAGCCCAGGCCGGTGTCGGTGGTGACCGCCTTGGTGGCGGTGTCGGCGACGGAGAACAGCTTCTCCGGGTTGGTGAACAGCCCCAGGCCGCCGACCCGGTGGATCAGCGCCTTGATGAACGCCTGCTGGAGCTGGATACGGCCCAGGTCGCTGCCGTCGGCGACGCCGTGCCGGGTGCGGACCAGGCCGAGCGCCTGGTCGCCGTCGAGGGTGTGGGAGCCGGCCGCCAGGCTCAGGTGGCTCTTGTCGTCGTGGATGGCCTTCGTGGTGGTCAGCGGCACCCCGCCCAGCGCGTTGACGAGGTTCTTGAAGCCGGTGAAGTCGACCTCGATGTAGTGGTCCATCCGCAGCCCGGTGAGCTGCTCGACGGTCTTGACCGCGCAGGCGGGGCCGCCGGTCTCGTAGGCGCTGTTGAACATGACCTGCTGCTGGGCGGGCTCGGCGGCGCCCTTGGCGCCGGTGCACGCGGGGCGGTCGACGAGGGTGTCGCGCGGGATGCTCACCACGCTCGCCGTGCGGTGGCCCTTGGCCAGGTGCACGACCATCGCGGTGTCCGAGCGGGCGGTGCCGCTGTCGTGGCCGTACACGCGGTTCGCGCCGGAGCGGGAGTCCGAGCCGAGCACCAGGATGTCCATCGAGCCGTTGCCGAGCTTGGCCGGGCGGTGGGTGCCCAGCGCGCCGTCGATGTCCACGCTGTGGATGTTGGCGTTGAACCGGTGGTAGAGGTAGCCGGCGCCGCCCGCGCCCAGCAGCACCACCCCGGACACGGCCCACGCGGTCGCGTGCAGGGCCCTCCGGCGGCGCCTGCGGCCCTCTCCGGCCCCACTGGGGCTGGAGCCGGTCCGCGGCTGCTGTGCGTCCGGCATGGGCAGCACCTCGGCTTCCTGCGTCCTCGACGAGCCGGTCCCCCGGACCTTCCATCGTGCGCCCCCGGGGCCGGGTGCCGCCATCCGAGCGGCGGGCCACTCCACCGGCACAACGCAGGACCGCCCGCGTATCCCCAGGTCAACGGGGTTACGCGGGCGGTTCGGCCGATTACGGCGACATGCGCCGCCGACGACGGTCAGTCGTTGTTCTGGCCAGGGGTGGTCTTGGCGATCTGCATCAGGAACTCGGCGTTGGACTTGGTCTGCTTCATCTTGTCCAGCAGCAGCTCGATCGCCTGCTGCGAGTCGAGCGCGTGCAGCACCCGGCGCAGCTTCCAGACGATCGCCAACTCCTCGCGGTCCAGGAGGATCTCCTCCTTGCGGGTGCCGGACGGGTCGACGTCCACCGCGGGGAAGATGCGCTTGTCGGCGAGCTTCCGGTCGAGCTTGAGCTCCATGTTGCCGGTGCCCTTGAACTCCTCGAAGATCACCTCGTCCATCCGCGAGCCGGTCTCGACCAGCGCGGTGGCCAGGATGGTCAGCGAGCCGCCGTCCTCGATGTTGCGCGCGGCGCCGAAGAAGCGCTTCGGCGGGTAGAGCGCGGTCGAGTCGACACCGCCGGACAGGATACGGCCGGAGGCGGGCGCGGCCAGGTTGTAGGCGCGGCCCAGGCGGGTGATGGAGTCGAGCAGCACCACCACGTCGTGGCCCAGCTCCACCAGGCGCTTGGCGCGCTCGATGGCGAGCTCGGCGACGGTGGTGTGGTCCTCGGCGGGCCGGTCGAAGGTCGAGGAGATGACCTCGCCCTTCACCGAGCGCTGCATGTCGGTGACCTCTTCGGGCCGCTCGTCGACGAGGACGACCATCAGGTGGCACTCGGGGTTGTTGGTGGTGATCGCGTTGGCGATCGCCTGCATGATCATCGTCTTGCCGGTCTTGGGCGGGGCGACGATCAGACCGCGCTGGCCCTTGCCGATCGGCGAGACCAGGTCGATGATCCGGGTGGTCAGCACGCCCGGGTCGGTCTCCAGCCGGAGCCGGTCCTGCGGGTACAGCGGGGTGAGCTTGTTGAACTCCGGACGGCCGCGGCCGGAGTCGGCGCCCATGCCGTTCGCGGAGTCCAGGCGGACCAGCGCGTTGAACTTCTCGCGCCGCTCGCCGTCCTTGGGCTGGCGCACCGCGCCGGTGACGTGGTCGCCCTTGCGCAGGCCGTTCTTGCGGACCTGGGCGAGCGAGACGTACACGTCGTTCGGCCCCGGCAGGTAGCCGGAGGTGCGGATGAACGCGTAGTTGTCGAGGATGTCGAGGATGCCCGCGACGGGGATCAGCACGTCGTCCTCGGCGACCTGCGGCTCACCGGCGCCGAACTCGTCCCGGCCCCGGCCGCGGCCGCGGCGGTCGCGGTAGCGGCCCCGGCGCCGGCCGCGGCCCTCGCCGAACTCGTCGTCCTCCTGCTGGCCCTGCTGATGCTGGCCGCCGCCCTGGTGCTGCTGGCCGCCGCCGCCCTGCTGGCGCTCCCGGCGGCTCTGGCCGCCGCCCTGCTGGCCCTCGCCGCCGTCCTCGCCGCGGTTGCGCTGGCGGTCGCGCTGCCGCTCACGGCGGTCCCGGGGGCCGCGCTGGCGGTCCTGGCGGTCGTCCGCGCCGCCCTGGTGCCTGGCGTCGCCGCCCTTGGCCTCCCGGCCCTCGGCGGTGTCGGCGACGGCCTCGGCGGCCTTGTCGGCGCCGCTGTCGGCCGCTGCCGCCTGCGCCCCCTGCGACTTCTCGCCGGCCGCGGCGGCGGCCTTCGCCTTCTCACCGGCCGGCTGGCCGGGGATCTCGATCTGCTGCTGCTTCGCCTTCTCCGGCTCCTTCACGGCCGGTGCGGCGGCCGCCGGGGCCTCGGCGGCCTTGTCCGCCTGCTCCAGGCGGGCGCGCGAGGTGGCGCGGCGCTTGGGCTTCTCGGCCGGCGCGCCGGCCGCGGGGGCCGCCTTGTCGGCCGCGGCGCCGCCGCCGGCCTGGCGCTCCTTGATCGTCTCGATGAGCTGGCCCTTGCGCATCCGCGCGGTGCCCTTGATGCCGAGACCTGCGGCGACCTGCTGGAGTTCGGCCAGGACCATGCCCTCCAGGCCGGTCCCGGACCGACGGCGCCGGGCGGCCGTGGCAGCACCGGAGGCAGGCGCGTCGGCTTCGGACGCGGCGACAGTGTTGTCTGCGCGCACGCCCATCAGATCGGTGGTGTCGCTCACGAAGGGTCCTTCCCTGGAGCGGGCGTCGGCCTGTCTGGCTCGGCGACCGGTCGTGCTGTCCGGGTCTTCGCGTTCCCGCTGCTTCGACCCGGGGCGGTGGTCTGCCTGATGACGGCAGAAATACATGAATGCTCTCGGCACGGAGAGAACTCGTACCGAATCCGGAGCGTGCTCGGCACGTCCCGCAGAGGCTGTCCGGCCGACCCGGACTGGCTGCCTATACGGGGTGGGAGGCTCCCGGAAGAAGTGCGGTCCCACTGCGGGGACACAGCCCATCGCGCCCAAAGGGCGGCGAATGCTGGCTTGAGGTTAACACTACCCGGTCCAACAGATATTCCCCCTCTCTTCGACCGGCAATCGTGTCACTGCCCACCTGCGAGCGGCAGGACACTCGCCCCGGCGGCGTCCAGCGCCAGGCGGTTGGCCGCCCAGCCGTCCCCGGCGAGCCGGGACACCTTGTCCGCGGCCCCCTCGTCGGTCAGGGCCAGTACGGTCGGCCCGGCACCCGACACGACAGCAGGGACGCCATCGGCCCGCAGACGGTTCACCAGCGCCAGGGTCTCCGGCATGGCCGGGCCCCGGTACTCCTGGTGCAGCCGGTCCTCGGTGGCCGGCAGCAGCAGCTCGGGGCGCCTGGTCAGCGCCTCGACCAGCAGCGCGGCCCGGCCCGCGTTCGCCGCGGCGTCCACGTGCGGCACGGTACGGGGCAGCAGCCCGCGCGCGGTCTCGGTGAGCACCGGCACCGCCGGCACGAAGACCACCGGGACCAGCGAGGCGGCCGGCTCCATCCGGACCGCCCGCGCGGCCCCGTTCTCGGTCCAGGCCAGCGTGAAGCCGCCCATCAGGCACGCCGCCACGTTGTCGGGGTGCCCTTCGATCTCGGTGGCCAGCTCCAGCAGGGCGGTGTCGCCGAGCCCCGCCGGGCCGCCTATCGTCACCGCGCGGGCGGCCATGATGCCCGCGCAGATCGCGGCCGACGACGAGCCCAGGCCGCGGCCGTGCGGGATGCGGTTGGCACACACCACCTCCAGGCCGCGCGGCTGGCCGCCGAGCAGGTCGAAGGCGGTGCGCAGGCTGCGCACGACCAGGTGCTTCTCGTCGCGGGCCAGGGTGTCCGCGCCCTCACCGGCGATGTCCACGTGCAGACCGGAGTCGGCTACGCGGACCACCACGTCGTCGTACAGCCCCAGGGCCAGGCCGAACGCGTCGAAGCCAGGGCCGAGGTTCGCGCTGGTCGCGGGGACGCGCACTCTTACTGCGGCGGCGCGGAACGCAGGACCGGCCATCGTTCGACGAATCTCCTTGGTGCGTACGCCCTGCGGGCGTGGCTCCGTTGCCATGCGGCAAGGCGGGAAATGGCGATGCGGCGGCATCAGCCGGAACCGGGCGCGATTGCGCCGCTGGGGTAAGCCTATCGAAACAAGGTTCCCCCGCGACATAGGGCGCACGGACCGCGCGTGATGCGTGTCGCCGCGGCGGTGTGCGCCCCTTACGGGGGTGGCTGCTGGGAAAAGGGGTGCGCGGGAGGGGCGCGGGGAGCACACGGCTCCCCGCGCTCCTCCGCAAGGGGTTCAGGCCAGGCCGAGTTGCGTGGCGGCGGCGTCCGCGTCGACGGGGACCGTGATGGGCTGCGGGGCGCCGGCGACGGCCCAGTCCGGGTCCTTGAGCCCGTTGCCGGTGACCGTGCAGACGATGCGCTGGCCGGGGTCGACGCGCCCCTCGTCGGCGGCCTTGAGCAGCCCGGCGACGGAGGCGGCGGAGGCGGGCTCCACGAAGACGCCCTCGCGGCCGGCCAGCAGCCGGTAGGCGGACAGGATCTGACGGTCGGTCACCGCTTCGATGAGCCCGCCGGACTCGTCGCGGGCGGCCTCGGCGAACTGCCAGGACGCCGGGTTGCCGATCCGGATGGCGGTGGCGATGGTCTGCGGCTCGCGCACCGGCGCGCCGTTGACGATCGGCGCCGAGCCGGCCGCCTGGAAGCCCCACATCCGCGGGGTGCGGGTGGCCAGGCCGTCGGCGGCGTACTCGCGGTACCCCTTCCAGTACGCGGTGATGTTGCCCGCGTTGCCCACCGGCAGCACGTGGATGTCGGGCGCGTCGCCGAGCGCGTCCACGATCTCGAACGCGGCGGTCTTCTGCCCCTCGATCCGCACCGGGTTCACCGAGTTGACCAGGGCGACCGGGTACTTCTCGCTCAGGCCGCGGGCCAGGTCCAGGCAGTCGTCGAAGTTGCCGTCGACCTGGAGGATGCGGCTGCCGTGCACCAGCGCCTGGCCCATCTTGCCCAGCGCGATCTTGCCCTGCGGCACCAGCACCGCGCAGACCATGCCGGCGCGGACCGCGTACGCCGCCGCCGACGCCGAGGTGTTGCCGGTGGAGGCGCAGATGACCGCCTGGGCGCCGGCCTCCTTCGCCTTGGTGATCGCCATGGTCATGCCGCGGTCCTTGAAGGACCCGGTGGGGTTGGCCCCCTCGACCTTGAGCCGGACGTCGCACCCGGTGCGCTCGGACAGCACCTGGGCCGGCACCAGCGGCGTGCCGCCCTCCAGCAGCGAGACCACCGGCGTGTCCGCGCCCACCGGCAGGCGGTCGCGGTACTCCTCGATGATGCCCCGCCACTGGTGGGTGCCGGACATTCGGCGCTGCTCGACCTTGACGTTCATAACGGTGCTACTCCCCTTCAACGCGCATGATGCTGGCCACGCCGCGTACGGTGTCGAGTTCCCGCAGAGCCGCGACGGTCGCCGACAGCGCGGCGTCGGTCGCGCGGTGGGTGACGACGACGAGCGAAGCCTCGCCGCCCGCGCGCTGCCCGCCACTGCTCTGCTCGACGGCGGCGTCGTCGCCGCTGCCTTGGTTCCTGCCCTGCTGCCGCACCGTGCCGATGGACACTTCGTGCCGGGCGAACACCGTCGCGACCTGAGCCAGGACACCCGGTTTGTCCGCCACGTCGAGGCTGATGTGGTAACGGGTGACCACATCGCCCATGGGGCTGACCGGCAGCCGCGTGTACGCGGACTCGCCTGCTCCGATGGTAGCCGCGAGCTTGTTGCGGCAGGCCGTCACCAGGTCGCCGAGGACGGCGGAGGCGGTGGGGGCGCCGCCCGCGCCGGGCCCGTAGAACATCAGCCGGCCGGCCGCCTCCGCCTCGACGAAGACGGCGTTGTACGCCTCGCGGACCGAGGCGAGGGGGTGGCTGAGCGGGATCATCGCCGGGTGCACCCGGGCGGTGACCGAGCGGCCGTCGGCGCTGCGCTCGCAGATCGCGAGCATCTTGACCGTGCAGCCCATCTTGCGCGCGGAGGCGATGTCGGCGGCGGTCACCTCGGTCAGGCCCTCGCGGTGCACGTCGTCGATGGTGACGCGGGTGTGGAAGGCGATCCCGGCCAGGATCGCCGCCTTCGCCGCGGCGTCGAAGCCCTCCACGTCGGCGGTCGGGTCGGCCTCCGCGTAGCCGAGCGCGGTGGCCTCGTCCAGCGCCTCGCTGTAGCCGGCGCCGGTGGAGTCCATCTTGTCGAGGATGAAGTTGGTGGTGCCGTTGACGATGCCCAGCACCCGGTTGACCCGGTCCCCCGCCAGCGACTCGCGCAGCGGCCGGATCAGCGGGATCGCCCCGGCCACCGCGGCCTCGTAGTACAGGTCGACGCCGTGCTCGACGGCCTTGGCGTGCAGGTTCGCGCCGTCGGCGGCCAGCAGCGCCTTGTTCGCCGAAACCACCGAGGCGCCGTGCTCGAACGCGGTGGTGATCAGGGTGCGGACCGGCTCGATGCCGCCGATCACCTCCACCACCACGTCGATGTCGCCGCGCTTGACCAGCGCGGTGGCGTCGGTGGTCAGCAGCTCGGCGGGCACCCCGGCGCGCACCTTGTTCGGGCGGCGGACGGCGATCCCGGCCAGCTCGATCGGCGCCCCGATCCGCGCGGCGAGGTCGTCCGCCTGCGTCGTGATGATGCGCGTGACCTCGGAGCCGACCACACCGCACCCCAGCAGCGCCACCTTCAGCGGACGCGTACGCATCATCCGACCTCGTCTCTCGTCACACGTGTCTGGCTCGTCGAACGGGGCCGGACCCCGCCCCCGCCGGCCCGCTCGCGCGGGTAGCGGAGGCGCCCGCACCTCGTTGAAAGGACCAGTCTCACGCACCGAACGGGAGAAACCACGCCCTGTCCGGATCGCGAGACCCGCCGTACGCCCCATGAGATCTTCCGCCCCCGCGCGGGCGGAGCCGGACGAATTCGGGGAGCGCGCCGAACCGCACGCGCAACCCTCCGCCGGTGAACGGTCCCGGAAGCGGCGCCGCCCACCGGCGGAAGCGGGCCTCAGCCCACGTCGAGCGCGAGCAGGTCCTCCTCCGTCTCGCGCCGCACGATCACCCGGGCCTCGCCGTCGGCGACCGCGACCACCGGCGGCCGCAGCGCGTGGTTGTAGTTGCTGGCCATCGCCCGGCAGTACGCGCCCGTCGCGGGCACCGCCAGCAGGTCCCCCGGCGCGAGGTCGGCCGGCAGGAACGCGTCCTTGACCACGATGTCGCCGCTCTCGCAGTGCTTGCCGACCACCCGCGACAGCATCGGCTCGGCGTCGCTGGCCCGCGAGACCAGCGCCACGCTGTACTCGGCGTCGTACAGCGCGGTACGGATGTTGTCGGACATGCCGCCGTCGACACTGACGTACGTCCGCAGGCCGTCGAGCGGCTTGACGGTGCCCACCTCGTACAGCGTGAAGGCGGTCGGGCCCACGATCGCCCGCCCGGGCTCGACGGACAGCCGCGGCGGGGTCAGCCGCGCCGCGTCGCACTCGCGGGCGACGATCTCGCCGAGCGCCTTCGCGATCTCGTGCGGCTCGCGCGGGTCGTCCTCCGGGGTGTAGGCGATGCCCAGGCCCCCGCCGAGGTCGATCTCGGGCAGTTCCACGCCGTGCTCGTCGCGCACCTCGGCGAGCAGCGAGACCACCCGGCGGGCGGCGACCTCGAACCCGGCCATGTCGAAGATCTGCGAGCCGATGTGGCTGTGGATGCCGGCCAGCTCCAGGCTGTCGAGCTGGAGCACCCGGCGGACGGCCTCGGCGGCCTGCCCGTCGGCCAGGCCGATGCCGAACTTCTGGTCCTCGTGCGCGGTGGCGATGAACTCGTGGGTGTGCGCCTCGACCCCGACGGTCACCCGGATCTGCACCCGCTGCCGGCGGCCCTGCCGGGTGGCCTCGGCGGCGACCCGGGCGATCTCCTGGAAGGAGTCCAGCACGATCCGGCCGACGCCCTCGCGCACCGCCCGCTCGATCTCGGCGGCGCTCTTGTTGTTGCCGTGCAGCGCGATCCGCTCGGCGGGCATCCCGGCGTCCAGGGCGACCGCCAGTTCGGTGCCCGAGCAGACGTCGAGGTTCATGCCCTCCTCGTACAGCCACCGCACCACCGCCCGGGACAGGAACGCCTTCCCGGCGTAGAACACGTCGGCCTCGTGCCCGAAGGCGGCGCGCCAGGCGCGGCAGCGGGCCCGGAAGTCGGCCTCGTCCAGGAAGTAGGCGGGGGTGCCGAACTCGGCGGCGAGGTCGCGTACGTCCAGGCCGGCGATCTCCGCGGCGCCGTCGCCGTTGCGGGTGACGGTGCGCGACCAGATCCGCGGGTCGAGGGCGTTGAGGTCGGCGGGCGGGCCGGCGTAGTGCCCTTCGGGCAGGACATCGGCGTGGCGGGGGCCGGCGGGGTGTGCGGAACGGCTCACTTGGGGCTTCCTCGGGGCGGTCGTGGTCCGGGCGGGGCAGGGCCCGGGCGGTTGTTCTGGTGGGGTGGGGTCCGGCTCGGGTGGGGTCCGGCTCGGGTGGGCTCTGGTCCGGGTGGGTCCGGCCGCCGGGGGTCAGATCCGGTGGGGTCAGATGCGGTGGAGTCAGATGCGGTCGGGGGCGCTGATGCCGAGCAGGCGCAGGCCGTCCGCGAGCACGATCCCCGCCGCGTCGGTGAGGCGGAGTCGGGCCGCGTGGACGGCCGAGGGTTTCTCGTCGCCCTTCGGCAGGACCGGGCACTCGTCGTGGAACCGGGCGAACGCGTCGGCGAGGCGTTCCAGGTGCCGGGCGACCCGGTCGGGGCCGCGGCGGCGGGCGGCGCTCTCCACCACGCGGGGGAAGTCGGCGATCAGGCCGAGGAGTTCGGTCTCCGCGGGGTGGTGCGGCAGGCCGGGCGGGCCCGGTGGCGCCGTTGCGGACCCGTCGCCGTCGACGAAG
Organism: Actinacidiphila sp. bgisy145; assembly: GCF_057708125.1. Taxonomy (NCBI): domain Bacteria; kingdom Bacillati; phylum Actinomycetota; class Actinomycetes; order Kitasatosporales; family Streptomycetaceae; genus Actinacidiphila; species Actinacidiphila sp. bgisy145. The sequence goes on along the minus strand of NZ_JBYIRL010000013.1, from coordinate 106,004 downwards.
GTGCCGCTCGTACCGCTTCCTTCGACCGTACACGGGTCCGCTTCACCGTACGGGTCGTCGTACGGGGCCGGGCCGTCGGACGGCATGCCCAGGTCGCGGGCGTTGCGGAGGAGGGCGCGGGTGCGGGCGTGGGCGTAGCGGACGCGGAAGAGCGGGTTGGCCTCGGTCTGGGCGAGCAGGGCGGCGCGGGCGGCGGCGTCCAGGCGCGGGGGGTCCTCGGCGGGCGGGCGGAGCAGGGCCCAGCGGGTGGCGTCGGGGCCGAGGAGGGTTTGGAGGGCGGCGTACGTGAGGGGGGTGGGTGCGCCGTCGGTGGGCGGTTCGGCCACGTCCAGGGGCTCGGGCGGGGTGCCGGGGTGGGCGCCCGCGGCCCGCAGCAAGCCGTTCACCACTTCGGCGACGAGCGTGCCCCGTACGGTGCCGGGGGCCGCGGCCACGGTGGCGTGCAGGTCGGCGAGGCCGTCGCCGTACCCGTACCGCTCGCGCTGCTCGCGGACCCGGTGGACCACGACATCGTACGCGCGCGAGCTGAGCGTGATGTTCAGGAAGCCGGCGCCGGCGATCTGCACGTCGGCGATGCCCGGTTCGCGGGTGAGGCGGCGGCGCAGGATCTCCGCGACCTCCCGCGGGGTGCGGCCGGCCGGGCCGGCGAGCTGGAGTGCCACGTTCGTGGCGTAGTCGCCGCAGCCGGGGCGGGGCGGGCGCTGCACCACCACCTTCTCGGGGACCGCCACGGCCAGCTCGGCCGCGTCGACGGCACGGCGCACCGTGGTCAGGACGGCGCGGGACAGCTCGGCGGGGGTCACGGGAAGAGCGTAGGCGAGGGTGGGGGTGGGGCGGCGAGCGGGTTTACGGGGTGGGGCTCACGGGGCGGGTGCGGTTTCGGGGTCCTTCGGCGGGGCGGGGTCCGTGGGGGAGGTCGGGTCCTTCGGCGGGGCGGGTGGGCGCGGGCCGCGCCGGACCAGCCTGCGTACGGTCTCCACGAGCACCGCGGGCTCGAACGGCTTCGCCAGGTACGCGTCGACCCCGCCCGGGCCGCCGGCCGCCTCCGGGAGGCCGCCGGCGCTGACCATCACGATGCCCACCTGGCGGGTCCGCGGGTCCGCCCGCAGCCGGTCCGCCGTCCGTACCCCGTCGAGCCGGGGCATCACCACGTCGAGGGTCACCACGTCCGGCTGCACCGAATGCACGATCTCCAGGCACTCGGCACCATCGGCCGCGGTCACCACCTCGAAGCCCTCCAGCTCCAGGTTGACCCTGATCAGCTGCCGGATGACCCTGTTGTCGTCGACAACGAGCACCCGGCCGGACGCGCCCGCCACACCCGGAATCGTAGGCGCCCCCTCGCGACGCGTCCGCGTTTTGCCCACTTCTTCCCCGCCAGGGGTGAACCCTCCCCCGGGCCCCGACCGCCCTCCCGCCCCCACCCCGAAACCCCGTCACGCCCACCCTCCCCAACCTGCTAATGTTCTTCCCGTCGCCCCCGTAGCTCAGGGGATAGAGCAACGGCCTCCGGAGCCGTGTGCGCAGGTTCGAATCCTGCCGGGGGCACACCTGAAAAGCCCGTTGACCTGCGGAAACGCAAGCCTGACGGGCTTTTATTTTGCCTACATGCGCATCAAGGCCCGGGCCGTTTCCGTTTCGGCCACGAGCCTCGACCACAGCCTCGTGACCTGCAGTTTCTCTGTCAGCAACCATGTCGGCTGAGGTGCTTGAAGGCCCCGTGCTCCGGTCTCGTAGGCCATCCATGGGCCGCCACAAGCAGCGATCGCCGCCAGCCCTGGGCAGCAGCTCTCTGATCAGCGAAGGTACCGTGTCACGCGCTACTGACAGCTCGTTAGGCACACGGTCCACCGGGCCGTTGCACCTTCTCCGAAACAGCGATCATTCCTCTGATCAGGCATTTCGCATGGAAGAGAGCTCGCCCTAGGGACTGCGTCTAGCCTGGGATCACGGGCTTCTTCGCTTCCGGTCGGGGCGACGGGTCGGGAGCCATCAGTCGGGGGCAGCAGCGGTCAACGGACGGATCACTCATACTCGTCCAGCAGCTTCTCGATGCGGCTGTTCGCGACCGTCTGTCGCCCGTAGAGGCACTTCGCGTACTGGCGCAGCAGGCTCGACGGTGTTGCCCGCCCGCTCGGCGACCTCCGTGGGATCGACGCCTGCGTTGAGCCAGGTCGAGAGTGCCGAGTGGCGCAGGTCGTAGGGTCGTCTGGCCAGTGGCGAAGCCACCAAGGTCAGGAGGCAACGCCAGAACGCGTGCGTCATGCCAGGTTTTGCAGTACCCGCTGGAGCCGAGAATACGTTTGCGTTCGGTGAAGAACAGCCTGCCGTCCTCAGCCGTGCCGAACGTGTCGAAGCTTTCCCGCCACAGAGCTACCAACTGCGGCGGGAGAGGAACCACCCGGACTGCTCCGCGCTTGCGGCGCTTCAGCCCACGCTCGTCGTGGCTGCGACCGCTGTCGGTGTACTTCTTGGTGGTTTGCGGACGCGCCTCGTGCACCACGAGCCGTCCCCACCCGTCCGAAGGCAACTCACAGTCCTGATACCTAACGACAACAGCTTCCTCAGGACGCAGTCCCGCGTAATACATCCCCGCGAAGAACCCGACCAGCCGCCGTCCCCGGGCACGGCCGTACGGACCCACGTACGAAAGCGCGACCAGCAGGGAACGGGCTAGACCCGGATTGATCACTCTCCGCGGATCGAACTCCTCGGCAGACCGTGGCGCCCGCCAGAGGAACTCAGGACGCAGCCTCGTGGCGTCGAAGGCATACCCGATCACGCTCACCAGAGTGTTCTTACGATGGCGCTGCGTGTCCGCGGGTACGACAGAGCCGTCGGGACGCACGCTCATGGACGTGATGACGTCCCTTATCACGCCCATGTCCAGCAGATCTCCTACCGGCCGCGTCGCTCCGGCAACCCAACGCAGCGTAGCCCGTTCGTCGCCCGGCACCTCCCGATCCTCGGGACGCGGGACAACGAACGCGTTACGCAAACTCGCCGAAGCAGTTCCCGCCCGGACCCGTGCGACCAGTCCTTCACCATGGCCTCGGTCAGGGCACACAGTGCGTCGCCGACCTCGCTTCGCGTCTTCGCAGCGGTCTGCCGCCAGCGCCAATCCGAGTACTCAAGTGCAAAGTCATACCAATTCCGGCCGGCGAACGGTCCGCCGTCTACGGCACCAGTGCCCGCCTCGCCGCGAACGCCAGCCCCGGCTTCCCACCTCACGGCGCTCACCAGCTCAGCCGCCAGGTCTTCAGCAACACGTCTCACACTCGTCGATGCACCCGCCGATGGCCTGCTGCTCCGATGCATGACCGAGGCAGACTTCCTTTTGCGCTTCCTCCCTGCAGGTGGCCTCATAGCTGATCCTGCAACCTCTCGCATGACGTCCACCACCGTTCCACCTATAGAACGACTGGCGCAGGGGCCACGTGCCAGTAGGACCAGACCCACGAACCAAAATGATCTGGCTGCGAGCGCGCTCGACGAGCTGCCCTTCTGGCGATGGCTAGCAGGGGTTCGTCCGCACAGTCGCGGCCCGCCACACAGCCGGGCATACTGCCGTTATGAATGCAGGGGCCCGCTACGCGCACCTTCGCCCGTACATGGTTCCCAAGTCGCTCAGCGAGCTGGCCGGACCAACGAGCGGAATCGTTAATCTGCCCCTGAGCTTGGACTGGTCCCAGCAGCGCCGCTACGACCTCAGCATCGACAAGGACCGGCGTTGCCTCTACGAGGCTGTCATCCGCGAAGCCATGAACGTCTCTGAACTGCGGCGGTTTCTTGACGCAGGATTGCTGCTGCACCGGTGGCCCTCGCTGTGGCTGCCCGTACGCGCGAAATCGCTGTGGCAGGAGAGATTCCCCCAGCTGCGGTGCGCTGCTGCCGCATAATGTGATCCGCATGGATCACCTTCACACCCGTCTGACCCGGCTCGCCTTGTCGGCCTCAGCCGCAGATGGCTTTGTACTTGCCGGCGTATATGTCGTCCAGGCTCACGGCTCTCATAATTGCGTTTCCGATGATGTCGATCCCCTTACCAAACAGCGTTATCCGCAGAAATTCGACGCGGCATCGCCACGTCTGACACTTTGGTAGGACTGAGGGCACGCGGCCCGCCCTCATCCGGCCGGAGCAGCGGATCACATCCACTCGTCGGCTTGCTCCTCCGCCTGTCTGAGTACCCGCTCGACGGCCGTCTGGAGCCGATCCGGCGGGTAGCCGTGCCTGCGCAGCAGCCGCAGCACACGGGCCACGACCCGGTCCCGGGCGTGGTCCTTCAGTCGCCAGTCGACCGTGGTGACACTCCTGATCTGGCCGTACAGTTCGCACGCAAGCCGGGCGAGGACTGCCGACCCCATCATGTCGGTCACGAGCGTGTCGACCACGAGCGCGTCGTAGAAGGCCAGTTCGTCCTCGGTCAGTTCTAGCCGCTGCGCCCGCGTACGGTCGTCGGACACTTCGCGAGCCAGGGCGACCAGGGAGGCCATGACCTCGGCGGCCGTCACCAGGCCATTGGCGTAGCGGTCCACGGCCTGCCGGGTCCTCGCGGTGAGGGCCTCCTGGCGGACGATGTTGTCCGGTTGTGCCTGCTGGATGTTCCTGTCAAGCGTACGGCGCAGCGCCTCGACGGCCAGGTGCGGGCGGCGGCTCGCCCGCAGCCGGTCCAGCAGGGCGTCGTCCTGGCGAGAGAGGTCCACTTCGGCCAGACCAGCGGCGTCGTAAAGCTCGGCCGGGCCGCCGGTGCCGTCGGCAGACGCGGCCAGCCTCTCCCACATGGTCCGCACGGCTTCGAAGAAGCGGATGTCCGGGAGCAGGTCCCGCACGCCGGCGTCCGTCGAACAGAGCGAGAACGCGCCGCGCATGAGATTTACGTGCCGCGTGAACCGATCGCCACGCCGGGCCGTTCCCGACCGCGCGCCGGGCTCAGGGGCGACGAGGTGATCCAGTACTGCCGTCACGGCCTCCCGGTAAGTGTCCGGGCCGCTGCCGTCTCGGATCTCTCGCCACGGACAGCCAGCCAGGATGGCAAGCAACCGCCGGTGGTTGTCCCGCACAGCGTCAACCGCGTGTGCGACGTCCGTAATGGGTGCACCACCGTCCCTGTCCTGCCAAGTCGCGTCGGCCAGCACCTCGGTGAGTTGCGGACCGACGCCCTGGTAGTCCACGACTAGGCCGGACGGTTTGCCGTCCCACGTGCGGTTAACCAGGGTGACGGCCTCCAGCAGTGCTGGGCCGCGCATCCGCTGGTCCAGGTAGAGGGTGTGTAGCGGCGGGACGTCGAAACCGGTCAGCCACAGCGACCGGACGATGACTAGTTCTAGTTCGTCGTTAGGGTCCACGATCCGGCGCTGGATCGTCCTCAGTCCCTCCGGGGTGTGGACGTGGTCGGCAATCTCGACGGGGTCCCCGATGTGGCCCGTGACGGCCGCCCGGATACGTCCGCCGGTGTCGGACAGCAGCCCCGTCCGGGGGTCACGGCCGTCGGCCCACTCCGGCCGCAGCCGCGCGAGGGCATCGAACAACCGCGCCGCCGCCAGCCGTGACGAGGTCACCACCATGCCCTTACCGGGCCGGCCGGTGAGCTTGGCCATCTCGGCGCGCCGCACGTCCCAGTGCGCGAGAATATCCCGGGCCAGGGCCTCCGTCCGCGCGGAGGAAGCGGCCAAGTCAGCGGCATCGGGCACGGAGCCGACGTCGGGGTCGGGGTCGAAGCAAAGGTCGACGTCGTCGGGCAACGTCCGAATCAGGCGCGACTCGTAGAAGACGGGCACGGCCGTGCCGTCGTCCACCGCCTGCGCCAGATCGTAGATGTGGATGGTGTCGCCGAACACGGCGTGCGTGCGGCCGTTCCGGTCGTCCGCCAGGGTGCCGGTAAACGCGATGAAGGTGGCATTCGGCAGCGCTTCGCGCAAGTTGAGGGCGTGCAGGGCGCTCTGTCCGCGGTGGGCTTCATCGACCATGACGATGATGTCGCGGCGTGCGGACACCAGCGGATGGCGGGCGCCCGCGTCACGTTCCTCGTGGGTGAGGCGGAACTTCTGCACGGTAGCGAAGACGACACCGCTGTGGGCGTCGCGCCGCAGCAACTGCCTCAGCTGCGTGCTGTCCTGGGCCCATTCGACGCCTCCGGCGATTGCCGTCGGAAGAGTGCAGTTGGCGGTGAAGGCCGCGTAGAGCCGGTTGCCGAGGTCGACGCGGTCGGTGAGGACTACGAACATCGGGTGCGGCAGTTCGGGCGCGCGCGCGGCCTTGCCGACGTAGAACAGCATCTCCTGGCTCCGGCCAGCACCCTGCGCGTGCCGGACGACCCCGGCCCGGCCGTCCGTCGCGACGGCGATCTCGGTGGCGCGGACCGCCGCGTTGACGGCGAAGAACTGGTGGGCCCTGGCGAGGGTGACGGTGTCCACCTCGCCCGTCCGGCGCGCGGAGTACGACAGGAAGTTGGCCACGAGATCAAGGAGCCGGGCGGGTTCGAAGGCACCAAGCAACATCCGCTCCAGGGCGCGCCCGTCCTGCCTCTCATTCTGGGGCAGCAGCGTTCCGTCGGGATCGGCGTGCCAGGGAGCCATGTGGTCCCAGGGAGTGAACGGAGTGCCGATCCGGGCGGTCGGTCCGTCGGAGACGACGGTCACCAGGACGTTCGCGAACGTGCCTGTCTCCTTCAGATCGCGGCGGAAGCCCTGGATCTGGTCGTACGCGTCGCGGACGCCGCCCCGGCCGCTGGCCTGCTTCAGCTCGATTGCCGCGAGGGGCAGGCCGTTGACGTACAGCACGATGTCGAAGACGGCCACGCGGTCCTGGGCGTTGCGGACCTTCACCTGACGGGCGGCGAGCAGGTCGTTCGCATACGGGTCGGAGAAGTCGACTGGGCGGACCACCGTGTGCCGTTTCCCGCCACCTACCGCGTCCGGGTACAGGACGCCGATGCCGCCGACTAGCCGCTGGTGGAATCGGTGGCTCTCGCGAAGGTCGTTCCCAGTGGCCTGCTCCAGCAGTTGGGTGACCGCGTCGTCCACGGACCGTTCGGGTAGATGTGGGTAGCGTCGCCCGATCGCCTCGCTCAGGCGCGGCCTCAGGACCAGGTCGTCCCAGTTGGTCCGCTCCCCGGAGGACGGCGCGAGTTCGGCCCCGTCGACTGGCTGCCAGCCGCACTCGCCGAGGAGTTCGAGGGCGTGCCCTTCCAGCTCTCGCTCAGTCGGTCCTGCGGTGCCTGCGCCGCGCTCAGTCATCCTGCCTCCCTCACCGCGCGGGCTGCGTCGCCGACCCGCAGTCGGCCGGAGACCAGGCCGGGGAGCAGGGTGTCGCGCAGCGCCGCGAGGGTACGGTTCTCGGCCTCGGTCTGCGCTGCGCTCGCGTGCAGGGCGTCCAGCCTCACGGACAGTCTGGCCCGCTGGCCCTCGGCCGGAAGGGGGAGCGGCCAGCGGGGCATGTCCCCCAGCGGAAGCCGGTCAACAGTGGCGCCGTGGATGGTACGGCGGCCAATCTCGTCCTGGAACGCAGGGCTGAGGTAGGCGTGCAGGAGCAGCGCGCCGCCCACCGCAGGCGTCTTCGCCCGCAGGAGTGCCATCCGGCGCCCCAGGCTCGCGCGGACATCGGGAGGCATGAGCGCCGCGTGGCCGAGCCGGGTCTCGTACGAGAAAAGCACGTCGCCGGCCCGCGGTTGGATGCGCCGAGTCCAGCGGGCGAAGTCCTCCTCGGACAGATGGGCCGAGGAGGCCAGGTCCAGGCGGCCGGCGTCAAGGCTGCTGATGCTGAGGAACCACGGGCCGGATGCGGTCTTCACCGGCGTGGCGTGCGGCCCGTCGTGTAGTTCCGCGACTTGGCCCAACCGCTGTGGGGTGCCTGCTGGCACCGCCCCGAACGAGGCGCCGGCCAGCTCAATGCAGATTTCCGCCGTGCGCTTGTTCGCGGCGATCTTGTCGTCCAGCGCCCCGAGGACATCGGCGACGGCTCGCTGCTCCGGCAGCGGCAGGGCGGGAACCGGGAGATCGCCGAGGATGTCCGGGGTGACGTGCGGAACCCCCGTAGTGACGGCACGGGAATGCAGGAGCGACACCATGCCCGGGTCCCGGAAGCAGTAGTAGAGGAACCTGGTGTCCGCGCGGTCCGGGTCCACCCGTATCCGGGCCTGGGCCGGTGACAGGACGTAACGGTCATGGATTCCGGCGGGCACAATTCCCACCTGACCGAACGTACCTCGCTGGGTGAGGACGAGGTCGCCCGGAATGGCGAGGTGGCGGGCGAGTGTGCCGTCCGCGTGGGCTGCCGGGACGAAGACGAGACCGGCCGACGAAAAATATCCGCCGCCAGCCAGGTTCTGGCCGCGGACAACCGGAACCCCCTCCGGGACAAAGTGCCGCTTTCCGAGGCGGGAGCTGAGCGGTCCGCCCACGAGGCCGTTCGGGACAGCGAAGTCCTTCAGGGGCCGCGTGGGGACGGCCGTCACGGCACTCTCCGCAATTGCGCCTCGACGGCCTTCGCCAGGCGCTCGGACTCAGCGAACTGCTCACGCAGCAGGGCGGTCAGCCGGGCGACCCTCGCTTCCGGCGACTCGGCGTCCGGGTCCGCCGCGGCCTCGGCCGTGCCGACGTACCGGCCGGGGGTCAGGACGAAGTCCTGCTCGGCGATGACCGACATCGGCACGCTCGCGCAGAAGCCCGGCTTGTCCTCGTACATGCCCGCGTCAGGCTCGCCGCGCCAGGCACGGACAAGGTGGCCTATGCGGACGATCTCCTCGTCGCGCAACTCCCGCAGGGTACGGTCAGCCATGAATCCCAACTCCCGGGCGTCGACGAACAGCACCTCGCCGCCGCGTTCCCGCGCCCAGCCAGAGCCCCGCCCCTTACCGTCGGCGAGGAGCCACACGCACGCCGGGATGGCGGTGGTGCGGAACATCTGGCCCGGTAGTGCGATCACGCAGGCCACAAGGTCCGCTTCGACCATCGCTCGGCGGATGGCCCCCTCACCGGACTGCCGGCTACTCATCGACCCGTTGGCGAGCACCACTCCCGCCCGCCCTCCCGGGGCGAGCTTGCTCGCTGTGTGCTGGAGCCACGCGTAGTTCGCGTTGCTGACCGGCGGGGTCCCGTAGACCCAGCGCCGGTCCATCGCCAGGAAGTCGCCGCCCCAGTCGGCGAGGTTGAACGGCGGGGCGGTCAGCGCGACCTGTGCCTTGAGGTCTGGGTGCCGGTCGTCGAGGAAGACGTCGGCTGGCCCGGCGCCGAGACCGGCCTCGATCCCGTGTACGGCCAGGTTCATGTGCGCCAACCGCCAGGTGGTGGCGTTCACCTCCTGGCCGTAGAACGCCACGTTCAGCTGGTCGCCGCCGTGCGTCCTGACCGAGTGCGCCGTCTGGACGAACATGCCGCCGGCGCCGCACGCCGGGTCGTACACCCGCTCGCCCTCCCGGGGGCCGAGGACTTCCACCAGCAGTTGGACGACGCTGGCCGGAGTGAAGAACTCACCCCCCCTGCGTCCCTCGGAGGCGGCGAACCGGGCGAGGAAGAACTCGTAGACTTCGCCCACAACGTCTGGGGCGCGGGGCCCACCAACCTGGTCCTGGAACACCACACGGTCGAGTAGTTCCACGAGGTCAGCCAGGCGCCGCCCGTCCACACTGCTGTCGCCGTAGATCTTCGGGAGGGTCCCGAGCAGGGCCGGATTATAGCCCTCGATCGCGCGCATCGCGGAGTCGATCGCCTCGCCGATGCTGGCCTCGCCCCCCGCGCCCCGTGCCAGGTCCACGACGCTCTCCCAACGGGCAGCCGGGGGCACGTAGTACACGCCGGAGCCCGTGTACTCACGGCGCTCCTCCAGGGTGGCGAGCAGTCCGGCCTCCTCCCATCCGTCCTCCGCGCGCAGTTCAGCTTCCAGTTGCCGCCGCCGCTCTGTCATCGCCGCGGACACGTACTTGAGGAAGACCAAGCCCAGCACGAAGTGCTTGTAGGCGGCGGCGTCCAAGCTGCCGCGCAGCTTGTCGGCGGCACGCCAGAGGATGTCCTTCATCTCCTCCGAGGACCGCTTCTTCCGTGGCGGCACAGGTGCCTCGCTTCTCTCGTGTTGGACAGCGGCGCTTCCCCCCATAGGACCACCGGCTATCGGCTGGGCCGGCGCCGCAACGCCAGCGCGCCGTCGGCGACCCCGGCAGCAAGCCGCTCAGCCAGCGTGTCCAGCGCGTCCAGCTGGCGCCGCACCTCGGCGCGGTGCCGATCGGTCTCGGCGAGGACGGCCTCCAGTTCGGTGATCTCCTCGGGCGGCAGCTGCGGCAGGTCCATGTCGCGTACGCTGACCCGCCGCACCAGCGAACCGCTACTGCGCTGCTGGTTCCTGGGCGCGGCCAGCAGCCGGGCCAGCGGGTGCGGGCCAATCCACAGGCCGCCCGTCGCCCGCTGCTGGTGCTGCGCGTACGCGGTGATCCGCAGGCCCTGCACTGGCGCCAGCAACACGCAGCCGCCCACGTCGTCCACACGGGTGCGCACCCCGTGCTCGGTGAGCAGTATGACGTCGCCGCGCTCGGTCACTGCCGCCTGTGGGTACGCGGCCAGCGCCTCCGGCGCGATACGCCGCTGGCCGATCGTCACTGTGCCCAGCATCTCCTCCCGGCCGATGACGACCAGGCCTTCGTCGGCGATGTCCTCAGCATGGATGCGGTGCCCCGGGAGTAGCTTCAGCTGCCCGGCCCGCACGTGCTCGTCGAGTCGGCGGTGCGGCACCGGGCTCTCCCGCTTGGCGATGCCCAGGCCGCCGATCCACTCTCGCAGGTCGGGCAACGCCGCCGCCGCCTCCCGGCGCGCGTCCAGGGATGCCCCGAAGTGGTCGAGTCCCCGCTCCGGGGAGGCCAGCCGGTGGGCGGGCAGCAGGGACCGGCCATCCAGCAACTGCTCCCCGCGCGGGCTCGCTGCCGTCACCGGGATGTCGCGGACCCCTTCGGAAGCCGGGAGGTCCGCCGTGCTCAGCGCTTCGGTGACGAACTCGACCCAGCGCTGCCCTAGCCCCGTCCGCAGCGCGATCCGGTCGCCGTCCACCACCCGCGTCCGGCCGCGCTCGGCCGGTCCGGCATCCCGCCGCAGGACCAGAAGGGCGAGTTCCGCACCAGTGCGGAACGGATGGATGCGGCGCGGGAGCTGGACGATACCGGCCACCGCGTCCTCCATGAGGAGGTGCTCCCGCAGCCGGACGTTCGGGCTGCGGACGCCGGTCCGCTGACGGGCCAGCGTCCACGACGGCACGACCACATACGCGGTGCCGCCGGGCCGGAGCAGATCCAGCGCCTCGACAGCCCTGCTCAGCGGCCCGTCCTCGTCCGTCTCGCGCTCGCCCGCCGCATAGGGCGGGTCGGCGACGACGATGTCAGCCGCCGTACACCCGTCGGCCCGCAGTGCCGAGACGTCGGCGTACAGATCAACGCCCCACACACCGTGCGCCAGCAGGCGGTAGCGCAGCAGTTCACGGCGGAGCCCGTCCGCCTCCGCCGCGGTGATCCGGCCGTGCCGGGCGCGGTCGAGGGCGAAGAGCAGGTCGCCCGTGCCGGCGTGCAGGTTGATCACGGAGGGGCGAGCACACGCGGCCTCACCGGCGGCCTCGCGGCGGCGGACCAGCGCGCCGATCAACTCCGCCACAACCGCCGGAGTGGCGTCCGTGGCCAGTTCGGATTCGAGCCGGCCAGCCAGGCCGAGCACCGCGTCGGCGGCGGCGCCCGGCGTCTCCGTACCGTCCAACAACTCGTCCACTGCCTGTTCGAGCTGTCTGCCTGCGGCCGGAACCCGACGGTTGTCCGCGGCCCTAGCGGCGATCAGCTCCAGAGCGGACCTAATCAGCGTCTCCGCCGAGATGCCGTCGTGCTTCAGCGCGACCAGGCGCCGCAGCCGCAAGGCCTGGCGGAACTGGTCTCCGTACGTCGGCAGACGTCCGTCCTCCCGCCGTTCCACGTCGGGGACGGGCCGGGTGTCCAGCCACTCGGCGACCTCCTCTGCGTCGAACAGCGGCTTGTTCTCGGAGCCGCCCATCGCAGCCGGAAAGGACTCGTGCCGGCGGCGCCAGTTGCTCACGGTGGGGCGGCCCACGCCGGCGAGTTCCTTGATCTCGCCGAGCGTCACCGGCTCGAACCGGTTCCGGTTCGTAGGCGTCCGCTGGATCCCCTGGCTCACAGGCGAATCTCCTCCTCTCCGGACAGCACTCGCTCCCTGCGGGCCAGCACCTGCGGCACTTGGCCGAACTTCTCGTGCAGCGCGGCCGTCTCGGGGCTGACGTAGCCCAGAAGCATGAGCGCGGCAGCGAAGCGCGCCTCCACCGGCAGGTGGAAGACGCGCTCGTGGTGGGCGACCCGGTTGCGTAGCTCCAGAAGTGCCTTCAACTCTCGGTGCAGTGCGTCGCGGCGGACGCCGTGCGCCCGGAACAGATACTGGAGCGACGCATTCCACAGCTGCATCTCGTAGTGGCGCCCCTCGCCCTTAGCGAAGAGGCCAACCCAGAAGCCGAACGTCAGCCGCGCCATGATGTTGCCGGGGGTCTCCGCCTTGCCTCTCTTACGTAGCTCCTGTCGCGCGTCAGCGATGTTGCCCCGGCCGGCCTGGTGCAGGCGGATGCGCTGGTCATTCCACCAGTCGTCCCGGCGGTACTTACCCGCGAGCTGCCGGTGGACGGCGTTCCTGTAGCAGATCTCCAAATCGCGCAGCGTGCTGTGTAAAGCCCGGCTGACCTCCGCGTCCCACGCGTACAGGCGGAGCGCCACCGTGGTATCGCCCCCGCACTCCGTGACGAACGGTCGGAAGCGCTCGGCCGAGATCGCCCGCACGAGTTCCTGCTCTTCACTCCGCATCACTGCGCCCCCCTTCTGACGCAGATAGCAGATAGCTGTGCTAAATTTACCTGCGTACGCCTTGGACCCTCTGTCACTGCACCTAGTTGCACACAGCCCGAGGCAGAAGCATGGTCCGGTTCCCTGCCCCGGAGTCCGCCCGCAGCGATCAGGCGGACTCTGGGGCATAGCTGTATCCCGCCCGAGACACAACTCCGCGGCTGGGCGACGTTCATCACCTCGACCAAGGCAAACGCTAGCAGTAGAATCAGCCCCGGCGCCACACTCCAGGGCGGGAAGAGCTGAGAAGTCCACTTCTCAGGAATCAGATGCGTTAGGCAGCCCAGTAGAGCGAGGACGGCGGGCAGGGCATCTCGGCCGTGCTGGTCGGCCGACGGTAAAGCGGGGCAGGTCAGCCTGGGGTTCGGGACCGCAATAAGGCCGGCACGCGGCCTTCGCGGCTACCATTCCGTCCGGGTTGTCCTCGACCGCGACGGCCTGGGCAGACTGGAGGGCAAGCCCTCATCCGCGACGCGGGGCCTGACCGGACTGCGGGGCGTCCTCGCGGCGGGCTATAGTCCGCCGCGTCCGGGCGGCGGGATGCCGCGGCGAGCCGTACGATGCAGCCGGGTGTATCCGGCACCCGTGGGTAGAAATCCGGCATACCCAGCTATCGGCGGCGGGCATCGGAGGGGTGACAGGCGCATGACGGCGAACGCCGAGCACCTGAAGGCTCTGGTGAGCGCCCACGCCGAGGCTGACGATGATCGCTTCTACAGCGTGGCCCTGCAGGTGGCGGCAAAGTCCGCCCGTCAGGGTCAAGGCAGGTTCGCTGTGGAGCTGCGTGAGCTGGTCGAGGCAGCGCGTCAGAACCAGAGCCATGCGGGCGCGGGCCGGGCAGCGACGCCGGTGGTCCAACCACGAGGTGAGCTGTCCAATCTGCTGACGGCCGGGTATCCGGACGCTCGGCTGGACGACATGACGCTCGACAGCGACCTGCGGGCATCACTCGATCGGGTGCTGCACGAACAGCGGCAGCGCGCGCGACTGGAGCGTTTCGGGTTCACCCCGGTGCACCGCATCCTGCTCTCCGGGCCTCCAGGAACCGGCAAGAGCATGACCGCCGCAGCCATGGCCGGGGAACTGAAGCTGCCGTTGTTCACCATCCGTCTGGACGGGCTGATCAGCCGGTTCATGGGTGAGACAGCAACGAAGCTGCGCCTGGTGTTCGATGCTGTGGCCCAGACACGAGCCGTGTACCTGTTTGATGAGTTCGATGCGCTAGGGGCTGAGCGCACCGCAGGGAACGATGTCGGCGAGGCCCGCCGCATTCTGAACTCGTTCCTGCTGTTCCTTGATGAGGCCCCATCCGAAAGCCTGGTCGTGGCCGGCACCAACCACCACCAGCTCCTGGACCGAGCGCTGTTCCGACGCTTCGACATGATCGCCACTTACGGTCCACCCACACCGGAAGAAGCCGTGCATGTTATGCGCAGACGGCTGGCCGGTATGGATACCGGCACACTACGGTGGGACGCCGTGACAGATAGTGCATCCGGGTTGAGTCATGCCGAGCTGGTCAAGGCCGCCGAATCCGCGGCCAAACGCGCCATTCTCACCGGGCGGGACACGGTGGACGAGACGCTTCTCCTGGAGGCGTTGACCGAGCGGCACGCTTCCCACCATGCCTGAGCCGGCAGCCACCGCGAGACCCACCCCTCACCTGGTCGTCCCGTGGCAGGCTCGCACCCTGACACCCCGGTCCGAGCCACCTGGTGGGAGCAGACTGGCCCTCCTGGAACGTGCAGACCGGGCCGCGCATGCTGCCGCACTCGTGGACGGCCTGGAGTCCGCCGAGCAGGGAGCGGCCCAGCTCGCCCAAGCCATACCCGAGAGCTACCAGCCCGATGGTTTCGCGATCCGTGTCGAGGCCGCGCAGGGCCAATCGCTGGCGCTGGAGAAGTTCGACGGCTCGGGCCTGACGCTACTCAGCAGCCGTCCCAAGACCGATGACGCTCCCCAGGACGTGCTGGTCTGGGTGCCCTTCGACAAGGTGGCCTCGTTCGCGGAGCGGATCACTGCCTTCACCCAGGACACCGACCGCGGAAATCCGCAGCAGGCGGCGCTGGTGGCCAACATGGAGCAGATCCACCGGGCTCTCCTGGGAAACCTGTGGCAGGAGAAGCAGGAGCTTCCTCCCCTGGACGAGGAGAGGTGGTGGGAGCTGTGGTTCGACCCGAAAATCTGCCCGACCGGTCCTGTTGCCGTCCTGCGCGCACTGGCGGACGAGCGGCGCTGGCAGGTCGGCGAACGGGCCATCCAGGTAGGGGAACGGCTCGTCGCCCATGTCTCCACAACGGGACAGCAGCTGACGGCGCTCCTGGCGACAAGTGCCTGTCCGGCCGAGATCCGCACACCGACGTTCGCCGAGGGCCTCTACTACGTCGACCGGAACTTCCGTGTTGGCCTCGTCACCGATCTGGCCCAGCGAGTCGAACCGGCAGACCCGCACGCGCCGGCTGTCTGCGTCCTGGACACAGGGATCGCGCAGGAGCACGTCCTCCTCAAGCCTTCACTGCATGAGCGGGCCTTCAGCGTCGTGCCCGGAGCGACACCGGCCGACCGCGCTGGGCACGGTACCCAGATGGCCGGCCTGGCACTGTTCGGCGATCTTGCCGCTGCTCTGGAGTCCCAGGGCCCGGTAGTACTCGGACACGGCCTGGAGTCAGTAAAGATCCTGCATGACGCCCACGCTCACGCCCCCGCCGCCCTCCCCCGCACCTTCGCCGAGACGACCGCCAACGCGGTAGCGACAGCTGAAATCGGAAACGGTGGACCCGCACCGTCTGGTCGGATCTTCTCGATGGCCGTTACACGGCAGTCTGGCGATGGCGTGAACGGCACCGACGGCACGGCAACCCTGTGGTCGGCCACCCTCGACGCCTTGGCCGCAGGCACGGACGTGGCTGTACACGATGACCGCATCGAACTGATCGGTGCCCCTGACCTTGCAGCGTCGCGGCTGATCATCGTCAGTGCCGGCAACATACGCGGGCCCCTGCCCCAGGACATGCGCTCCGAGACCGGCGAACTGGACCCGCTCCAGCTATCCGACCTATCTCGCATCGAAGAGCCCGCACACGCCCACAACGTGTTGACCGTCGGCGCCTACACCGACCTCGACACCATCCCTGACGGGCCGATGTTCGAGGGGGTCCGTCCCCTCGTCGCGCGTGGTGGCCTATCGCCTTTCAGCAGGACCTCGGTAGCGCTGACCGACGCAGCGGTGACCAAACCCGACATCGTCCTGGAAGGCGGCAACATGCTTGTTACCCCGGACGAGAGCGTTCTGGACGAACACGACCTGCTGAGTGTCGCCACCACCCATCACGACCCCGCTCGGCAACTGGCCTGGGTTAACGCCACCAGCGCCGCCACCGCGCAAGCCGCTGCCCTCGCCGCCCTGGCCATGCGCACCTACCCCGGTCTTCGGCCCGAGACGATCCGGGCACTGCTCGTCCATGAGGCCCAGTGGACGCCCGCAATGATCGACCAGGGTCTGTTCAAGGCCACCGGCACTCCCAAGCACGCCAAAGGCATCCTGATGCGGCAGGTGATCCGCCGCTACGGCTGGGGCGTCCCCACCGCCGAGCGGATCCGCAGCAGCGCCTCCAACGCCGTCACGATGATCATCGAGAACACCCTCGTGCCGTTCAAGCGCGCCCCGGGAAGCCAGGTCAGGCTGGCGGAGCTCAAACTGCACGAACTGCCCTGGCCGTTGGAACAGCTCCGCGACCTGGCCGAGACCACGGTCGACCTGCGCGTGACTCTCGCCTACATGATCGAACCCAACCCCGGGCGGCGCGGCATGCTCGGCCGCTACAGCTATGCCTCGCACGGGTTGAGATTCGCGATCAAAGGCCCCACCGAGTCCGGTGACGCCTTTCAGAGACGGCTCGCCGAGCAAGCCGAGCACGAATCCGACGGAACGGGCAATCCCAAGGCCTTCGAATCCAACCCCCGCTGGCTGGTCGGCCCCAAATTCCGCAACCTCGGCTCTCTCCACGCGGACGTCTGGCGCGGGTCAGCCGCAGAACTCGCGGATTGCGGCATGCTCGCGGTCTACCCAGTCGGCGGCTGGTGGAAGGCGAACAGGCGCAGCGACCGCATCGGGCGCCCCGTCAGCTACGCGCTGATGGTCTCCCTGCGGACCCCGGACATCACCACCGACCTGTACACCCCCATCGCCACCCAACTCGGGGTACCCGTAGGAATCGCACCGTCCGCGCAAACCGACGTCACCAACGGCATCCCCATCCAGATGGACTTCGGCTGGTGACACCGCCGGAAGCAAGAGGACGTGACAACCAGCGTTTCGATGGCAGAGCACAGCGGCGTCACCCGGGCAGGCCCTCAGGGTTGGCTGATTGCCGGATGTCCTGGAGCTGGCCGAACCAGAGGCGCCAGGCGACGGTCAGGGCTGTGAGGCCGAAGGCCAAGAGGACCGGACACAGGATCCAGGGAGGGGGCCAGATCGCAGGTAGGTGTCGACTGAGTGCGAAGGCGAAGGTACTCGTCATCCCGATTGTGATGAGTGGCACGAT
Organism: Actinacidiphila sp. bgisy145; assembly: GCF_057708125.1. Lineage (NCBI taxonomy): Bacteria > Bacillati > Actinomycetota > Actinomycetes > Kitasatosporales > Streptomycetaceae > Actinacidiphila > Actinacidiphila sp. bgisy145. The sequence continues at coordinate 88,595 of NZ_JBYIRL010000013.1, read as the reverse complement.
CCAGGCGAAGGGAAGGGTTCCGAGCCGTCGGCTCCCGAAGCAGTCCGCGACGGTCAGGTGCATGAAGACGTTGAGGAGGACGAAGTACCACAGTATCCATCCATCGTTGCTGGCGCTGGTGCTGAGAGCGACAGAGGCGGGGATGGCCGCGACCAACGTCAGGTGACAGAGGGCAAAGAAGGTGACGACGTACCGGGTGAGTCGGCCGACCTGTGGTTTCCGCCGGACGAGGTGGGATTCGGGACGTAGCGTCGCTGGATCTGGCCCAGGGCTTGGCGGTTCCGGGGCGTCGGTCTCGTGGGTGAGGGCCGTGCCGATCAGTTCTTCCAGGTCGTCCCTGCCGGCGGTTGCTCGCCCCTGGGCTTCGCTGATGAGGTTGCTGGCCCACTGGTAGGTGTCGGGGTCTGCGTCCGGGGTGGCGGCACGTTCGGCGACGGCATGTTCTAGGTCGGCGAGCCACTGGTGGGCTTGATCGCTGCCGAGTTCTGCGGTGACGCCCTGGACGGCGATGGGCAGCAAAAGCTCGGGGGCCGCGGCGACTGCTCGTTGGGCGCCGGCTGCGAGGCCGGGCTGCTCCTGGGCGTTGCGGGCGACGGTGCTGAGTGTCTGGTGGCGCTGCTCGGTGGCGAGGGAGTCGTGCTGCAGGAATGCTTCGATGAACTCCTCACCACTGTCGGTCTCGACTTCGGCGAGCCAAGGGACGGCCAGTGGTTCACCGACAGAGCCCCAGTGGGCCCCGTCGGAGGCCGGGTAGGCAGCGGTCAGGATGTCATCCAGGGCGGCCAACTGGCGAGCGTCTGGGGGTGCGGTGGCTCCGTAGCCGCGGTGGTGGACATCGAAGCCGGCCCGGACAACGGCGCGGCCGTCTTGTGCGGTTCGTGCCCCGGCGAGGAACTGTGCAGTGACCAGGGTGCGGATCAGCTTGTCGTCGACGGTGCCTTCGGGCAGGCGTGATTCGGCGACGCGCCGTACGTATTCCACTTCGTTGGCGAGCAGGACGTCCATCGGGTGGTCCTTGAGTGCGAACTCGGGGTTGGCGTGGGCCAGTACATCGGCGAGTGCGGCGATGTGGTGGTAGATCACCGGCTGCCGAGCGGCGTGTTCGATGTCGGCGCCGTACAGGCGTGGTGCGTCGGCGACCACGCTGTCTGGCCAGGTGTCGTCGCCGTGACCGGTCTGCTGGAGCAGCCGGATACGGCGGGCGAATGCGGCCTTGGCCCCTACGTAGATGTCCTCAGGGCTGTGCCCGTGCAGGGCGTCGTCGGGCGTGAGGGCGAAGGGTCGCTCAACCGATCCCACGTGCCGGGTCCGTAAGTGGCGGCGCAGTGCCGGCCACCAGGTGTCGTGTCCGCGGGCGAGGAGCAGGACCCGGATGGCGGCACCGTCGTGGGATCTGGCCAGGGCTGCCATGAGGTTGCGGATCTGGGCGAGGCGCGTTTCTGCGAGATCGACGGCTAGGAGTAGCGGGTGGCTGGCGGTGGCGAGCATCCTGTAGTCGGCGTGGGTGGGGTACTCGGCAAGGAAGCCGCCGTTCCACGGTTTCTGACCGCCTGAGCCCGCGGTGAGCCGGTGCAGCACTTCGATGAGGAGACGGGACTTGCCGGTGCCGCCCAGGCCGGTCAGAGCGGCGACGTTGACGCGCTCGGGACCTTTGCACCACTGCTCGACCTCGTGCACGAGGGCGCTCACGCCCGTGAGATCGGTGACCTGGGAGCGCGGATCGAGCAGGTAGGAGGAGGACAGCGTCGGGTCCGGTTCGGTGTCCATCAGCGGCCGCAGGTCAGCAGGCTGAAGACGCGAGGCCATACCGGTGTGGGCGGTGACCGTGCTGGTGAAGCCGTCAGCGGTGAGCAGGTGAGAGAGCGGTAGCACCATGAGAAGCCGGTCCCACCGGCGGTCGACCAGGCGGGCGAGGCCGATCAGTACCTCATTGCAGAACACCCCGGCTCCGGACAGCCCTTGCCAGTCCTTCACTTCGTTCGGTTCGGCATTGTCGACTTCTAGTCCGTACAGCTTCGAGCGGGATCCGGTGTGCAGGGCGATCGTCCCCTCCACCGTCTTCAGGTCGTCGACGTACCGCTCGCAGGGTGTGGAGACCCGGCGGCGCATCGCCTTGGGGAACCCGTTCATCGAGCACACGGGACGATGCCCCGGGGCGTCGCAGACCAGTTCGCCCCAGCGCACCACGCCCAGGCCGGCGCCGACCCGTGTCCGGTCGGCCTTCAGCAGCACTGCGTCCAGGCCGGGGTTCTCCCACACTACCGACGCCTCGGTGAAGCCGACGCTCACGGTGTCGCGGACCGTGACAACACTGCCGTCTGCAGGCAGGGCCACGTGATACGCGGTGAGAATCAGGCCGGGCGCTATCAGGCAGCCGGTTCCGTAGGAGCCCTTGCCCTGGTTGCTGACTTCGACGGTCCGTACCGCTACCACCGCATCCCTCCTACCGCAAGCCGTCCACGGTCCCGCCGCGGCCGCCGCCCGTATCGCCGATCAGCAGGTCGCTGCCTTCGCCGTCCAGAGCCACAGCCAGCGTGACCGTCATCCGGTGCGTGACAGTCTTCGCCCGCTCTCCCTTGGCATCCGTGGAGACCACGAACGCCTTGACCCCGCCGCCGGCCGACGCGGTATGCCGCAGTTCGATACCCAGATCCAGTACGACTTCCTTGACCGTGAACCGGACCGGTGACCCGTCTCCTTCCTGCTGCGCGGATGCCAGTCCCCCACGAACAGCCTTGATCGCCTCCGACAGTTCGGTGGGCTCCAACTCCACGGTCTCCCCCTTTGTCGCTTCTGCGCGGAGAGCCAGTCTGCCGCGCGGCACCCGGCGGCGAAAGGACGCGTTGGTCCGCCTGGCACAGGTCTGGGGGCCAGGACACCCCGGGCCCTCCTGCGCGGCCACCCGCCTCAGGAGCGCACCGCTTCCTGTTGGCATCAGGCCGCGTGGCAGCAATAAGCCTGAGCTGGTCGATACGGGAGACGGAGCATCTGGATGCGACGCGCATCCCGTCGGAGTAACGGATGCAGGGCTAAGCACGCTGTCCGGGGTCCCTGGCCTTGACCTGGGTCACCATCCGTTTCATAGGCGGATAGGAGGTGTTCGATGCGTTGGTTGGTGAGGGACTGGCGGTAGTAGAGGCATTTGGCGTAGCGGGTGAGGAGGACTTTGACGCTGTTGCCAGCGCGTTGGGCGACTTCGGCGGGGTCGGCGCCGGCTGCGAGCCAGGTCGACAGAGCGAAATGGCGCAGGTCGTAGGGGCGTTTGCCGAGCGGGGTCGCTGCGAGTTCGGGTTGTAGTGCGAGTTCGCGGGCTTCGTTCCAGGCTCTGTGGCAGGTGGTGTAGCCAAGGATGGTTCCGCGTTCGGTGAAGAACAGCCGCCCGTCGGGTGCGGTGCCGAAGGTCTGGACGCTGTCGCGCCAGATGCTCACCAGGGATGGCGGGAGGGGAGGATGCGAACATCTCCGGGCGGCCGGGACTTCAGGCCACGGTCGTCGTGCATCGCACCGCTGTCGGTCCACTTCTTGCCCGCCTGGGGGCGGGCGCGGTGCAGAACCAGGCGGCCCCAGCCGCTGGTGGGCAGGGTGCAGTCCGGCAGAGCCACCGCCACAGCCTCCTCCGGGCGCAGCCCGGCGTAGTACATGCCGGCGAACAGCCCCACAAGCCGGCGTCCCCGGGCGCGTTTGAAACCGCCGACGTAGGACAGCGCCCCCAGCAGGTTCTGGGCTTGGAGAGGGTTGACCACCACCCGCGGGTCGACCGCCCGGGCCTGTTTCGGGACACGCCACCGGACCCGGTCCAGCGGGTTGCTGCCCAGCTCTCCCTGCTCCATCGCGTAAAACAGGGCATTGACCAGGATCCTGCGCTTGCGCCCGGACGTGTACGGAGCCGCCGGCTTGCCGTCACGCTTCACCGACAGCGCCTCCAGCACCGCACGGGCCACGGCCGGGTCGTGCAGGTCGATCAGCGGCCGTGACGCCTTGGCCACCCACGCCAGCACCAGACGGTCCTGCGGGGGTACCTCCCGCGCCTCCGGCCCCGGCACCACGAACGCCCACGACCGCAGCACCCGGTGCAGCACCGCCTCACTGGGCCGGCCGGGCATCTCCCACAGCATCGCCCGCGTCACGAGCGTCAGCGCCTCGCTCGTTCCGTTCCGCGTCGTCGCCGCCCGACCCACCCAATGATCCCGGGCATACCCGGTCGCGAACTCAAACCAGGACAGCTCCGATGGGCCCCGCACCCCGTACGCACCCTGCCCGGCCGGCAGCAGACTCGCCCGCAACGCACGCGCCAGCTCCGCCCCGAACTCCCCCGCCACCTCCACCAGCCCCGGACCCCGCCCCACCGGGTCTGCGTACCGAACTGCCCGCCGCCGGCACCGGCCCACTATGGCCCCGCCCGACTCCACCAGCCTGCCCTGCACCACGCGACCAGCCCCTCCCCATCCCGAGAATCGCAACCGCCCACACTCCGCCCACGCACCACATGCACCGGCAGGAGGACGCTCAGCCCACCGACTCCTCGGGTCGGACGGCACACCATTCACCTACGCCCCTCCCCGCGTCCGTCTCGCTCCTTTGCTCCCCTCAGCCACCCGAACGGGTGATGCGGCATCCGAACGCCACCACGGAGCGAGGCGGACATGCTTCCCTGTTCAAGACTGGCCGGAGCGGACCGTCCACAGAACCAGGCACGACGACGGCAACGACAGGAAGCCCCCGAACCGAAGGGCAGGAACCAAAGCCTGGGAACAGGGACATTGGTGTGGCGTAGGCTATTTGTGGGCCGCCACGGTTGACAACCCGTCAGATGACGCGCTGACCTGCGACGACTTTTCCAAAGACCGCGTCCTCCGGAGCCGTGTGCGCATGTTCGAATCCTGCCGGGGGCACTCGCCAGGCGATCAGCGTGAACGCACCGCTGACCAGGTCGGATGCCACACGAAAAGGGCGGGAGTCAGTCTCACTGACTCCCGCCCTCTCTCGTTCTCTCTCACGGTTCGCGACACACCCCCGACACACGGAGCCCTTTCCAACCTGGCAGCTGTGCTGGTCAGTTGGGCTGGCAGACAGGTGAAGCCCGTGGTAGATGGGTTTTCAACCAAGAAATCCGTCTCCACCAGGGGTTTCGTGTGCTTGTCTACCCGTCGGGCGTCGACGTGTCCAGCTCTGCCCTTCGCTTCTTGTCCGCCAGGCTCCGCCAGCACCGCCGGGAGCTCGGCACTCGGTCGAGGCGTCTGAGCCCGGGGCGGCAAGCTCTGCTCACCCTCGCCTACCTTCGCAACGGCCATCCGTACGCCCAGCTCGCAGCCGGTTTCGGCATCGGGACCACGACGGCCTACCGGTACGTTGCCGAAGCCGTCGAACTCCTGGCCACGCTCGCCCCGACTCTCGCGGAAGCGGCCCGGACGGCATCGACGAAGGCGTTCGTGCTGCTGGACGGCACCCTGTTGCCGATCGATCGCATCGCCGCGGACCGCCCCTTCTACTCCGGCAAGCACAAGAAGCACGGGATGAATGTGCAGGTCCTGGCCGATCCTCCGGCCGGCTGCTGTGGGCGTCACCGGCTCTGCCCGGAGCCGTCCACGATATCCGGGCCGCCCGTGAACACGGCATCATCGCCGCTCTTGCAAAGGCCGGCGTCACCTGCTGGGCCGACAAGGGCTACCGAGGTGCCGCGGTTACGGTCCGCGTCCCGCACTGGGGCCGATGGGAGAAGCTTTCCGCAGGCCAGAAGGCCGTCAACCGGTCCACGCGAAGATCCGAGCCCTGGTCGAGCGGGCCGTCGCCACACTCAAGTCCTGGCGACTCCTCCGCAAGATCCGTTGCTCGACCAACCGCGTTACCGGCCTCGTCCAAGCCGTCCTCTGCCTGCATCTGGCCAGCTCAGACTGAGGATGGAAAACGCTCACGGACTTCCAGCAGGAACGATCCCCTGCGGACTGTCCGTCGCCGGGTTGGTGATGGCGGCGGTTGGATGTGTGGTGTCGTCAGTCCGATCGCTGGGGCTGTGGTGGCTGAGCCTGTCCGTGTGCGCAGGTTGACTGACCAGGAAGGGCCAAGGCTGCAGCAGATCGCGCGCCGGGGCAGCACCAGTTCGGTGCGCTACCGGCGGGCGATGATGCTGCTGGCTTCGGCCGGCGGCAACCGGGTTCCGGTGATCGCGCAGCTGGTGCAGGCTGACGAGGACACCGTCCGCGACGTGATCCACCGGTTCAACGAGATCGACCTGGCCTGCTGGACCGTCGGTGGGCGGGAGGCCGTCCCCGCCTGCTCAGTCCTGACCAGGAGGACTTCGTCGTGGCGACGGCCACCACCCGCCCGACCAAGCTCGGCCAGCCCTTCACCCGCTGGTCCATCCGCAAACTCGCCGCCTACCGGCGCAAAGGCCAGGGCCGCGTCATCCTCATCGGCCGCGAGGCGTTACGGTGCCTGCTCGCCCGCCGAGGCGTCACCTTCCAGCGCACCAAGACGTGGAAGGAGCCACCGGACCCCGAGCGCGAGGCCAAGCTCGACCGCGTCGAGCACGTCCTGGAACGCTTCGCGGACCGGGTGTTCGCGTTCGACGAGTTCGGCCCGCTGGGCATCCGCCCCGCTACCGGCTCGTCCTGGGCCCAGGCCGGTCACCCCGAGCGAGACCCGGCGACCTACCACCGCACCCACGGAGTGCGGTACTTCCACGGCTGCTACAGCGTCGGCGACGACACCTTGTGGGGCGTCAACCGGCGCAAGAAGGGCGCCACGAACACCCTGCCTTGCCGCGCTGAAGTCGATCCGCGCGGCCCGCCCGGACGGCGCCCCGATCTACGTGATCCTGGACAACCTGTCCCCCCCACAAGGGCGACATGATCCGGCGCTGGGCGAAGAAGAACCGGGTCGAGCTGTGCCTCACCCCGACCTACGCCTCCTGGGCCAACCCGATTGAGACCCACTTCGGACCGCTGCGGCAGTTCACGATCGCCAACTCCCATCACCGCAACCACACCACCCAGACCCCGGCCCTGCACGCCTACCTGCGCTGGCGCAACCAGAACGCGAGACATCCGGACGTACTGGCCGCCCAGCGCCGCGAGCGGGCCCGCATCCGCAGCGAGAAGGGCCTTCGCTGGGGCGGACAGCCTGTGAAAGCCGCGTGACCAGGCAGACAACACCGGCAACACTGACGTCATGACCGTTGATCGTGAAGCACTGCAGGCCACCTGGAACCGGACCCGCGGTCACCTCGACGAAGCCCGAGCTCACCTCATGGGCCACCCGGAGATCGATCTCTCGGCCACGCTGGAGTTCCTGGAGCACAACGAACTCGGACTCGCCTTCGACTGCCTCGTCGACATCGCTGACGACCTCGACCTGCCGCTCGCCTTCTGGGAGCACATGGATCGAGCAGCTCGTGAGATGGGGCTCTACAGCCACGCGCTGCACAAGCCCCACCTCACGGCTGCCGACCTCTGCCGCCGCCATCTCGCAGCCGCCTCTGAGCAGGACTGACCACCAACCCGGCCAACCTATGCGGTCACAGCACAAGTCGCGAGCCAGGCGGCAGTGGTCTCGCCCAGCGACATGGCGGCTTCGTACCGGCCGTCGGCGAGTAGAGCATGGGTGCCGGACCTCGCCGCAGAAGCCAGTACGGGGGGCCACCCGAGGCATCCGCAGCTTGCATCGCTCGTTCCGCTGCAAGCCACGAGATATCCGACTCTCCGATCTTCGCGAGCGTCGTGGCCGCGAGGTGGTGAGTACGGGCGGACACCGCCCAGCAGTCGTGCCCATCCTCTTCACGGGGAGCCGCGCGGTCCTCCATTTCTTGGGTGGTCTGCCGAAGAGCGGGCAGAGCGGCGATGACGCTGCCCAACCGCCCGCCCTGGTAGTCGTTCCGCGCCTGCTCAACGCGCACGGCAACGGGTGCGGGGGCGCACCCGCGCGAGTTCCGCGAGCATGTCGATCCTCGGCGGCCGGCGCTGCCCCGACTCGGCTTTCGCCAGCCAATCGGTGCTCCGGCCTACCAGACCGGCCAGCACCTCTTGCGTGTATCCGCGGCGCTTCCTGTAGAACGCGATCCGTTCGCCGATGTTGAGGTGATCTCCAAGACCACGCATGCGCGCTGCCCTCCTGCTTCTGATGGGCCACGTCCACGGTACCGACGCCCCCTACCGACAGACACCCTTGTCGATCCGTACCTGTGCTTCTCATGCTGCGGTTCGCTTCAGCCGTCCGCCCGGACAGATTGTCCGGGCGGACGGCTTGCAGATCCGCACGTCTCATTTCGCTTACCGAAGATATCCGCATGCTCGTTCGAGCCGGATCGGCCACCTCATTGATCGCTTATCGCACGCGCGCGATGTTCACGCAAGGAATCACGAGATAAGGGCGCACATGACGCCCGCTTGTCTGGTGCTAGGCAGGAGCGAGAACTAGCCAACGGTCTTGCATTGTAAGCGATCAAGCTGCACCTATGCACACTCCCCACAAATCGTCAACAGTACACCCATCGCGCCATACTGTGATCACCGGCCGCAAAACGCCCTCAGCTCCCCATGTGGGTTCTTACAATGACGGGAGCCGCTGGTTGCCTATAGGGGGTGGGATGGTGAGCGCCAGTCTCCCAGACGAAGGCCCTTCCGAACGATTACTGACGCACACAACCAGAATCTTGGAGCAGCAAGCAAAAGTTCGATCCAGGAAAATTCAGCTCCGCACCCTGTACGGCACTTTCTTCGCCGCCCTCCTCTCCAGCTTGGCAATTTATGTCGCAACGGTCTCGACATGGCGGACACGTGACCTTGGACCCGCCAATAGGGTTGCAATCCCACTAACTGTCCTATGCTGGATAGCATTCGCCATATGCGCGCACAGGGAGGACAAGCGCGAGGAGAAAGTATCCGTTCGGAAACTTCAGCTCGGATTAGACGTGGCCGAAGAGCAGAAGTTACTAGAGGCGTTCAAGCTCGCAATTCCGGCCCCGCAGCGCCAGTTCACCTACAAGGAAGCACTCCCTCGCGAGCTGGAACGGCTCAGGACCGAAGCGCAACACTATCGCAGGATTCACAACTCGTTCCAATCAATCATCATCATGGGCTCGATTGGAACCACGACAGCCGCAAGTCTGACCGACACTCCGTCTTCATTGAAGTGGGTGACCGTCGGGTTGAGCTTCGGAGTAGGCGTCGCGGCCGGTTTCACCGGATACTTCAAGTACCGCGAACGCAGCTTTTACCTCCAACAGACAGCGGACGCAATCGAGCAGCACATAAACGCCTACGAACTCGGAATACCACCATATACCGACGAGGAGGAAGTTAACCTAACAAAGCTAGCTCGCGAAGTCGAGAACTTGCGTGTCGAACAGAGGAAACGAGAGCAGCAGCTCGACCAACCGCATGAAGGGCGCGACGGCACAGTGTAGGACCGTTCCCATTGATCGGAGACGCCACCTGATGCGCCGCAAAACAAAACGCTGGCTTTTATCCCCGCTGACGCAGTGGCGCGCCCATAGGTTAGCGGCCGCTCAGGGCTCCGGGATGACAACCGAAGTCGCCTGGTTACTGATGAGGCTTAGGGAACACCCAGACGAAGTGAGCTACGCTCTGGCCGGTAGTGCCATCCCAAGGAGCGATACGCCAGGCGTGCGCTTCGATAGCTGGGACGATCTAACGGAGAGTGAGAAGAACCGTCGGCTGAAGTGGTTAGCGGTCCACGGCAGATCTCCGTTTCAAGGGCTCATGATTGACCCGCAATTCTTGGTCAGGGCCGGTATCGAGGTCAAAGACTGGGGTACACCCTGACTTGTCGGCGGCACGAGCGTCCCACATGTCCGACTGTCCGGTTAGCCCGCCTGAGCTGCATAAATGAACCGGACAGACATCGGGGCAGGTGTCCCACCTGTCCGGCTGGGGTCAAGACGGCTGTAACACCCCGGCGTGTTACACGCCTGTCGGCGAAGCCGACCCAGGAGGGTCGCAAGCGCCGCAGGCGCCTCCCGCTCCGCCGCCCAGCGGGGAGCGCGACACACTTCCGACACAGTCCGTGTCGCCGCGCGACTCCCGTCCATCTTCGCTGCAGGCCAGAGGGCATATGGGGAGACAAACAGTCAATCACTCCGGAGCCGTGTGCGCAGGTTCAAATCCTGCCGGGGGCACTTCGCAGGAAGTGCCGACAGACCCCCTGACACGTCACTCGAACACCTCGTCGACGCGGGCACGAACGACCCCACGGACGCCATCTCCGAGATCCGCCGCATCCGTGACGAAGCAGAGGCCGAGACCGGCCTGTCAACGAGCGGACCTGGGACTACAACCCGAGCGCCGACCATCTGACCACCGGACTGCCGCCCGGCGTCATCGCCGAGGTCGAGCGCCTCGCCACCGAGCTCGCCGCGCTCGGCGAAGGCTCCACGAAAGTCGGCCGCCCCTTCGACCGGGAAGGCGGCCTCCGCGAGTTCGACATCCTCAACGGCCGCGGTTTCATCAGCTTCCTCTCCGTCCCGCGCCACGCTTGCGTCTACGTCTGCAACGTCACCTTCCACGGCTGAAGCCGACGCGTCCGGAATCCCCCACTGACCGGCCGACGGGCCCCGCACTCCGCGAGGCTCGACCCCAGGGAGCACCTCTCCCCCCGGCCGGGTGCGGGAGCTACCCCAGCGAGTTCCGTACGGCCCCGGGCCCGCTCCCGCGCGCGGCCGGATGCGGGCGGAAGTAGCCGCCTGACAGTGCTCACGTCATGACGACGTCCTGACCGTGCGCAGGCTCGTCGCAGGTCAAGGCCCCACTGCGTTCCCGCGTGAGATCCGGCAGCAGATCTGGTCCTCACGCCCATAGCTCGCATCGAGGGGCGCTGTGGGTTACTGGCGGCCCATAGGATCAGGAGAAATTGGAAGGGGGGTGGGGTCGGAGCTGCACGAAATCCCGGACCAACCAGGCTCGGGGACCTCTTCTGAGCCACCCCCCTTGGCCGCGCTGTCGTCACACGGAGACAGCAGACCGGCCCAACAGTCATCAGGCTAGGCGGAGCCACTGACAATCGCGCTGTGCCACTGTCGCGCCAGATACGGCGGGGAACCACGGGGAACACGGCTGGTCACGTCCGCTGGGGTGGTGTTTCGACGGCCACTCGGTGATCTTGTGCTGAGGCTATGCGGTGAGTTGGGTGGGCAGGGTGGTCTCGTTGTCTTCTGACTCGATCGGGTGGCTGGTCTTGGCCGGTAGTTCGCGGCTCATGTAGCGGCGGGCTTCTGTCCATGCGTCGTTCTGCTCGGCCAGGACGGCGCCGACCAGGCGGATGACGGCGGTGCGGTCGGGGAAGATCCCGACGACGTCGGTGCGGCGGCGGATCTCCTTGTTCAGGCGTTTTTGGGGGTTGTTGGACCAGATCTGCCGCCAGCTCTCACGCGGGAACGCAGTGAACGCCAGCAGATCGGCCTGGGCTGTGTCGAGGTGATCCGCGGCCTTGGGGAATTTGGCTTCCAGCGCGTCCAGGACGTGCCGCATCTGGGCGTGGACCGCGTCGCTGTCGGGCTGTTCGAAGACCGTCCGCAGGAGGGTGGCCACCCAGGGCTGGGCGGATTTCGGCACCTGGGGCAGCAGATTCCTGGCGTAGTGGGTGCGACCGCACGGCATGTGAGCAGGCGCTCGCCGAGTCTGCCCCGGCACCTGGAGCGACGCCATGAGGGCGACGAGCCTGAGTGGATCACCTACTTCGACGAGGCCGAACTCGCCGCCGAGGCCGCACACTGCTTCCGCGACGTGAACCGCGCGCGGCAAGCCGTCGAGCACGCGGGCAACGCGATGAGCGGCGCCCACGTGCGCTCGGACTTCTTCGCAACCATGGTGCTGGCCGACGCCCACCTGCGGGCCGGCTGAACAATAGTCAATACTTGAGGGTGGCTTGGTTACGGACGGTTGGTTCCCTGGATAACCTGCCAAGGAGTGCTCGGGGTGGATGACGTCAAGAGTTGGATTCCTGTGCCTAGGAAGGTCACGAGACCGGTGTGGACGGGTTCGAGTTCATCGATGGCACGCCCGTAGCGGAGGATCTGCGTCACCGCCAGGTCGATGGCGTCTACCGAGTCGCGGATACGGTCGAAGCGGGCGCCGCAGCGGACCGGTCCGAGCATGCAGCGCACCGTGGCGGTGGCCTCGGTCGGATTCACGACGGTGACCTGATCGATTTCCAGTTCTACCTCCACTACGTGGTTGCTGGAGGTGAAGATCTCGGTCATGCTGCCACCTCGGCGTGCTCGACGAGAATGCCGTTCTCGAATCTGGCGCCTGCCCGGACCAGAGGGACAAGATGGGCCCCTCTTATCGCGCGCCAGCGGGCCTGGGCGGACTCAACGAGCTTGAACACCATGGCGAGGGCGGCGACCGGGCTGCCGGCGCCGCGGGTGACCTTGGTGCGGAGCTTGACGGTGAAGAACGTTGACTCGATCGGGTTCGTTGTCCGCAGGTGGATCCAGTGCTCGGCCGGGAAGTCGTAGAACGCCAGCGGTTCCTCCTGGTAGTCGGTGATCTTCGCGACGGCTTTGGGCCACTTGGTGCCGTAAGTGCGGGCGAACACGGCGATCGCCCGCTCGGCATGCGTGCGGTCCTCGGCGTTGTAGATCTCCTGCAGCGCCTTTGTGGCGCTTGGTTGCGCGGACTTCGGCAAGGTGTTCGATACGTTGCGGGCTTTGTGAACCCAGCACCGCTGGTGCCGGGCGGCGGGGAACACCTCGGCCAGCGCCATCCACAGCCCCATCGCGCCGTCGCCGACGACCAGCTCGGGATCGTGCATGCCCCGGCGGCGGCAGTCGCGCAGAAGATCGTCCCACGACTCGGTCGACTCCCGCAGCCCCTCCGAGAGGGCGATCAGTTCCTTGGTGCCATCCAAACGGACTCCGAGCAGCACCAGCACGCACGAGTGTGCCTGCCCGAGCCGGACCTCGGGGTGCACCCCGTCGGCCCACACGTAGACGTAGTCCCGCTCGGACAGGTCCCGGCCCTGGAAGACGGCGTGGTCGTCGGCCCACTGCCTCGTCAGGCGGGTCACGGTCGACGGCGGCAGCCCGGCCGCCGAGCCGAGGAACTGCTCCATCGCCGGCACGAAGTCCCCCGACGACAGGCCGTGCAGGTAGAGAAGGGGCGGAACCTCGGAGATCTTCGGGGACTTTCGGCACCACGGCGGCAGGATCTTCGAGGAGAACCGCTGGCGTTCGCCGGTGGCCTCATCGACGCGCCGGTCGTTGACCCGCGGGGCCTTCACCTCGATCGGACCGGCCGCGGTGGTCACGGTCCGGGGCCGGTGATGGCCGTTGCGGACCACCAAACGCCGCCCGGCCCCGTCGGTCTCGGCTGCCAGTTCGGCTATGTACTGGTTGACCTCGGCTTCCAAAGCGGCGGCCAGCATCCGGCGGGCTCCCTCCCGGACGATCTCGTCGATCAACGAACCAGACCGGGTAGAACCATCGTCGGTGACTACGCTGAGCACGGGGCGTGCCTTCCCGACCCGCGCTGCGAACGCGGGCCTACTCGGTGACCATCACAGGATCAATCGGGAAGGTACGCCCTCCGCGTGCCCATCCCGGAACCGATCTACAGGTCTTGAGCATTGCTCGGCCGACGACCTGGAGGAGGCATGCCGGGTGGCCCTGGACGCGCTCGACCTCGGGGAACAACTCCGCTCAGCCCGGTGCGTGAGCTACCTCAGCGAGTTCCGTACGGCGCTGGTCCCGCACGCCGGCTCCGCCACCGTGCGGGACTTGGCGGCACAGGCCGCAGAGCATCGGATCTGGCAGGCCGCCGCGGGTCCAGGGCAAGATGCGTAGGAACGCGTAGTCAGAAGGGTCGCCAAAGGCGCCGGTCGCCGTTTGTACGGATGGTTTCGACGCGGCGGGCGAACTCCTCGGCCGCTTTCGGCTCCGCCGCATCCTTGCCACCCAGCCACAGCGTCATCATCAACTCGCTGAGGTTGGCCAGCACTTGGTAGCCGGGCCAGTTCATGATGTCGAAGCCGTAGTGGTGGACGAACGACTCGTACTCTGCGCGCGCGTGCCACCCGAACCGGTCGTAGAACAGCGCGGTCTGGATGAGGTCCCACTCGCGGGGTGCCAGGGCGAAGCCGTCGAGGTCGATCAGCACGGCCTGGCCGGCACGGTCCCGCAGGACGTTGCCGACGTTCGCGTCACCGTGGATCAAGCCGAAGGGGAGTACGAAGTCGAGCCGGGCGTACGCGTGCGCCAACTCGGCTGTGCGGTCGGCCAGGAACGCGGCGTCCTCCGGGCCCACGCCCGCTCCGAGTTGCCGCACCGACGCCTGCACCTTCGCCACCGGATCGAAGTACGGCAACCCCAGCGACACCGGCTCCTCCAACCAGTGCAACCGCTTCAGCAGATCCGCCAACTCCGGTAGCGTCGCGTACTCCTCCTCGTCCTGGACGCTCTCCCAGAACGTCACCACCCGGCCGCCCACGACCAGGGGCTGACGGGCGATCCCCGGAAGCAACCGGTTCGCCGGGATCTCCTCCTCGGCCAGCCACCGCGCCACCCTCACGGCCCGCTCCATGTCGGCAAGCGCATCCGGGTCGGGGGCAATCCGCACGATCACCGGCCGCCCGGCAAGCGCGAACACGGCGTTCGACCCCAGCCGCACAAGCCTCGCCCTGGCCCCGTCGAGCCCCACCTCACCACACGCCCCGCGCAGCACCCCCGTGGCAACCTCCCCGGTGAACCCCTCCCCCGTGCCGGCGTCACCCGCCACGTCCGCCCCTTGACCACCGCTCGCCACACCCCGACCCTACGGCGCCCAAGGGGTTATCCACACGCCCTTCGCCGCATGCCGCCGGAGCCGCCGTTTCGCGAGTGCGGCACCCTTCGTGCGCTTGCCGTGCTTCCTTCACCACCGGTTGCACGCCTCCCCCACACTGGCCCTCGCTGCGACCGTTGCGTTCACGTCCAACATGCCCTTGACGACCCGAGGAGCAACCATGGGAGAACGCCAACCGAAGTGCCACGCCCGGACACTGAAAGGGACGAGTTGCCAACGTCCCGCGATGAAGGGGTCATCCCGTTGCCAGGATCATCAGGGCGCGTGGTCGGCACATGAGGCGAACAAGCGCCGCACAGCCAGCAAGAAGACCACCAGGAAGAAGCGCTGACCCATCGTTGTCGCTCTGGACAAGGGCAGTCAGACTGATGGCATGCCTCCCAGCATTTCATCCGGTATCCAAGTTCGTCCTTCGATCGCTACTGGGGGAACGGTGGATGCCGTCCAAGATCGTGAGAGTCTGCTGGAGCGGCTGAACCAGGCAGTGCGCTTGCCCGAGGACTTCGGCGGCCTTCCAACGGTGGTGCGCCTGCTCGACCGACTCGCGGCGGTCCAACCGAGCCGCGGGGATCACGTGTGGATTCCCGACACGAATGGGCGCCTGGCTCCGTCTGCGATGCTGAGGCAGAGTTTTCCCGACGCGGAGGTCCATGTCGTCGCGTCCCAGTACGGGGAGGATGCTCACCGCCGGGGTTGGCTCCGGCTGGACCGTACGCTCACGCCCGCGGAGCACTCGGTCGTCGTCGACACCGCTGTGGTCTGGTCGAGGAACAACCGCTCATTGCAAGAGGTCGTGGACGAGTTCGGCCCGCCATCTGTCATCTTCGGCTCCACGGACCCGGACCGCCCAAAGACCATCAGCTACACCACCTCCGACCCCGCGGCCCCTGTCGTCGCCTTTCACCTCGGTTTCGCGCCGCCGGAGGCAGACACGGGTTCAGACGAGGGACCATCGACCAGCCCGGTCCTGCTGGCGGTCCGCGTCCACGATGGCTTCGTCGGCGGGTGGGAGGTCACACCACTCGGAGAGAGCCGGTTCGGCTGAGCGTTGGTACACAGACCTCCGGGCCCACGTCGTAGGGGCGTAATGATCACGCCTCCACCGTCGCTCTATCCCAACTCCGCCCTGATCAGGGCCATTCAACGAGTAACCGCTCCCCCGGCCTCCGGAGTCGTGTTCGCAGGTTCGAATCCTGCCGGTGGCACTTCCGGAGAAGCCTGTTGACCTGTGGAAACGCGAGCCTGACGGGCTTTTGCTTTGCCTGAAGAGGTCCCGCGTCCGGACCGTTGTCGTTTCAGTCACCGAGCCTCGGCCGCAGCCCAGTGACCTGCCACTTCTTACCTGGTGACCATGTCGGCCGAGGTGCCTGAACGCCCCTTCGTCCAGCCTGGTGGGCCATGCATGGGCCACCGAGAGCATCAATTGTCGCCCCCGCGTGGCGTAGGCCTCTGACCAGCAAAGGCAGGGTGTCGCACCCTACTGACGGCCTGTTAGGCACACGGTCCGGCGGACCGGCGAGAACTTACACCTTCATGCCGTGCTTCCAGGAGCACGAATGCCTTCGACGACGCTGTCCGCATCGCCTCCGCGAGGGTCGGCGCGAGGGCGGCCAGGACCTCGACGGCCTCGGTGATGTACCGGTACGCGGTCGTCGTACCGATGCCGAACCCCGCCGCGAGTTGGGCATACGGGTGGCTGTTGCGGAGATAGGCAAGGGTGCGGAGCGCCTGACGGTCAGCGCTCAGACGTCTCCAGCGGGTGCCGAGCTCCCGGCGCCGCCGCCGCACCTTGGCGGACAGGAAACGCAAGGCAGAACTGGACACGTCGACGCCCGACGGGCAGACAAGCACACGAAGCCTCTGGTGGAGACGGATTTCTTGGTCGAAAACCCATCTACCAGGGGCTTCACCCGTCTGTCAGCCCAACTGACCATTCCGCCAGACAGGATGGAAAAGGCTCACGGCAGGAAAGGTCGGTCAGGGTTGCCGTAAGTCGGCAATGAAGCGGCGTGCCTCGCTGTGTCAGGATTTCGTCAAGTGGGGGATCGGCGACAGTGACCGGAGACGGCGCGCATGGGCTGGCCGATCACAAGGGAGTCACAAGGGAGGGGGGTGGCGTGGGGCTGCAGCACGCGGCGGGCGGGCGACGGCGGCACAGCACGATCGGCGCCGTACAGGCCGCGTTGGCCGTGCTGGTGGTGGGCGGAGTCGCCCTGGGAGCACTGCTGCTGCACCCCGACACGGGCCTGTTGGCCAAGGGCCGCGGGCCGCTCGGCGGCAACCCCGTCCTCGTGGTCGGCCTCGCCCTGCTCGCGCTCCTCGGTGGCTTCGCGCTGCGCGAGAAGTACCGAGAGCAGGTAGGCGCAAACCGGGAACTCAACCCGGTGGAACAGCGGGTGGTTGACGGCGTGAGCCGCGTCCTGCTGGCCGCGACGCTGGTCGTCCCGCTCCTCATCCTGGTCCTGCACCGGTTCGGTTCGTCCGGCAGCCATGAGACCGGCCAGGGGCACGGCCGCGAATCGTCACCGTTTCCCAGCCCGCAACCAGACCCGGCACCCACCCCGCTACCCCCACGGCATGCCGGGCACGCGGGCCACAGCATGCACTTCGGGCTGACGCGCATCCTGCTCGGCCTCGGCATCGCCCTGCTTGTCGCGGTCGTCGTGATCGCCGGGCTGCGTTTGTGGCGGTATGTGCCCCGGCCACCAGCGGCCGAGGCCCCGGCGACGTACGCGACGCTCGACGACGAGCAGGAACGCCTGGTCCAGGCCGTGGACTCCGGGCGCCGTGCCCTGCTGGACGGAGCCGACGCCCGCGCTGCCGTCATCGCCTGCTATGCCGCCATGGAGGAGTCGCTCGCCGACTCCGGGGTGGCCCGGCGCGCCTCGGACAGCCCGCAGGACCTGCTGGAGCGGGCCGTCGCCAACGGCCTGCCCACAGGGGCGGCCGCCGCCGCGCTCACCACCCTGTTCCGCGAGGCCCGTTACTCCACGCACCCGATGGACGGCAGCCACCGCGACCGTGCCGCGGCCGCGCTCGCCGAGATCGCCGACAGCCTGCGCTCGCGGACGCCTGGACCCGAAGCCGTGGTGGATACCCCGTGAAGGCGCCTACCTGGATACGGACCCTCGTCAACTCCGTGCCGTCAAGGCCGGGTTCGGTGCGCCACTCGCTGTCCGTGCTGGGCACCGTCGCGGTCGCGGCCGAAGTGCTGCTCGCTCTGGCCGACGGTGCCGCCGCGGCCGCCACCGGCCTCGCCCTCATCACCGCGGTGGCGCTGGCCCTGGGGCGCTATGCCGCGGGCGGCGCCGCCCAGGACAGCGGCTATCGCAGGCCGGTGCGCCTGCTGGGCAGCCGGGCCCCGGCCCTCGGCGGGTGGCAGCGCATCGTTGCCAAGGCCCTCGCGGACGACGGCGAAGCGCACCTCGACACCCAGCTGCGGCCGCAGTTGCAGCGGCTGTTCGCCGCCCGGCTGGCCGAACGGCACGGCGTGGCGATGTACCGGAACCCGCAACGGGCCCGGGTGCTGGTCGGAGCTGAGCTGTGGCCGTGGATCGATCCCGAGGCGACCGCTCCGCAGCCCACTCTTCCCGAACCCGTCCTGCGCGCCCTGCTCGACCGCCTGGAAGCCCTGTGACCGCTAGCGCCGCAACCGACCCCGCAGCCCGCGCGCCCCGACCCCACCCCGTGAGGAACCGACCGTGACCACCCTCCGACCCACCCCGGAACACGACGCCCTGACTCCCCGGCAGGCGGGCGAAAGGGCTGCGGCCGTGCTCGACGAGATCCGCACGGCCGTGGTCGGCAAGGCGGAACCACTGGCGCTGGTGATGCTCGGCATCCTCGCCGGCGGCCATGTCCTCATCGAGGACCTGCCGGGACTCGGGAAGACGCTTCTGGCACGCTCCTTCGCTACCGCTCTGGGCCTGGACTTCCGCCGCATCCAGTTCACCCCGGACCTGCTGCCCTCCGACGTCACCGGAGCTCCGTTCTACGACCAACGGACCGCCGACATGGTCTTCCGGCCCGGACCGGTGTTCACCCACCTGCTGCTCGCCGACGAGATCAACCGCACCCCGCCCAAGACCCAGGCCGCGCTGCTGGAGGCGATGGCCGAGTCCCAGGTGTCCGTCGACGGAAACACCCGGCCGCTGCCGGAGCCCTTCGTGGTCGTCGCCACCGCCAACCCCATCGAGTACGAGGGCACGTACACCCTGCCCGAGGCCCAGCTCGACCGCTTCCTGCTGCGGGTCCGTATGGGCTATCTGGCGGCGTCGGAGGAGGTGGGCATGTTGCGCGCGCGTGTCGGTCGGGCGGCGCCCGAGGCAGTGCTGCGCACGCTCAGCGGTCCGGGCGAGGTGCTGGCCATGCGGGCCGCCATCGAACGCGTCGAGGTGGACGACGACCTGCTGGAGTACGTCGTCGCGCTGGTCGGCGCCACCCGGGCCCACCCGCACATCCAGGTCGGCGCCTCTCCGCGCGGCGGCCTTGCCCTGGTGCAACTCGCCCGCGCCCGTGCCGTCCTGGACCTGCGGGACTACGTGACCCCGGAGGACGTCAAGTCCGTGGCGGTGCCGGCCCTGGCGCACCGCGTCACCCTCAAGCCGGAACTGTGGGTCCGGCAGATCGACGGCGACGACGTGATGCGCGAGATCGTGCAATCCGTGCCCGCCCCGCAGACCATGCCGCGCACTCCGATCGCGTCATGACGGATCCAGTGCCGGCCCGCGGAGCGGCCGCCGCTGTCCGGCGGGCCCTGGACGGCCGCCACGACGGGACCGCCGACCCCCCGCCGCCTCCGCCGCCCGGCTGGCGCGTCGGTGAACGCGTCCTACGGCTCGGCACGTTGGCCGTGGTCGCGCTGGCCGCCGCGCTGGTCACCGGACGCCCCTGGGTACTTGCTCTCGCGGCCGCACCCCTGGCGCTGATCGCCCTCACGCTGCCGAGCGGGCCGCGTCCGGAGGCGGTGACGGCCGAGGCGGAGGTGGAGCCGCGGCGGTGCTTCGAGGGCGAGCAGCTCAGGGTGCGGATCACGGTGTCCTACGACGGTGAGTCCGGCCGCCTGGACCCTGGCGTCACCCTCGGCCACGGGGTCGGGCTCGACCACCTCGCGGTCGGCCCGCACCGCGTCGATCTCGTCCTGACCGCGCAACGCTGGGGCCGCTGGACGCTCGGCACGGTCGACGTCGACGTCTACGACCGCGGCGGGCTGGCCCGGCGCACCGTGCGGGCCGAACTCGGTGAGGTCGCCGTCTTCCCCCTGCCCGGACACGCCGGCCTCACGCCCATCCCGGTCCGGCTGCCGCAACGGCTCGGCGAGCACACCGCCGTGCAGCGCGGCGAGGGCGTCGAGGTCACCGGCGTGCACCCGTATGTGCGCGGCGAACGTCAGCGGCGGATCCACTGGCCGGCCACCACCCGTCGCGGCGCCTTGCAGGTCCACCAGTTCGCCGCGGAGCGCACCGCCGACACCGTGGTGCTCCTGGACGTGCTCGCCGACGTGGTCGACCCGGTCAGCGGCACGTCCTCGCTCGACGAGACCTTCCGGACCGCTGCCGGGCTGGTCCGCGCCTACCTGCGTACCCACGACCGGGTCGGCGTGGTGTCGGTGGGTGGAGCGACCCGCTGGCTGCAACCGGGCAGCGGCCAGGGGTACTTCTACCGCATCGTCGAGAGCGTGCTGGAGGTCCGCAAGGACCGCGCGTACCGCACGGAGGGACTCAGCCTGCTCCCACCGCCCGCGTTGCCCGAGGGAGCTCTGGTGTACGTCATCACGCCGCTGACCGACCAGCGGATTCTCGACATCCTGCACCAAGTGCGCGCACGGGCCAACCCGACGGTCGTGGTCGAGATCCCCGCCGGCGACCCAGTCGTGGAACCCGGCGACACCGAGGGCGAACTCGCGCTGCGGCTATGGCGGGCCGACCGCGACGCCATGCGCTTCGCCTTGGTGGAACGCGGCATCGCGGTCGTCACCCACCGACCGGGCGAGACCCTCGACCTCGCCCTTGCGCCGCTGCTGCGCACCCGCATCCACGGGGGGACCCGATGACCGCCGTCCCCGCCCGGCCAGGCTCGCACCCGCCCGGCAGCCGAACCGCCCAGCTCCTCGGACGCCTCACCTCCCGCATCACCGACCGGTTGCTCGGAACCGCCCTTGCCGTTGCCGCCTGCGATCCGCCGGCCGCCCTGCACGCACCGTTGCCGGTCAGGGCGCTGGTGGTCGGAGCGGCAGCGGCCGCGTGGTGGGCAGCTCCGATGGTCGACGCCCGCCCCGTCCTGACCTCCATGCGCTGGCGGACCATCGCGGCCCGCCGCAGGACGACTGTGCTTCCGGCCGCGGCCATCGCGGTCGCCGCGGCCACCAACCCCGCAGTCTGGCTGGTCGTCTGCATCGCCGCCCTGCTGCTCGCCTACCTGCTCGTCACCGACGCCTGGACAGTTGGTGTCACCGCCCCTCCCGGCCGCCCGCAGGCGACACCCGCACTGGCGGCCGCCGCCGCGACCGCAGTGGTACTGCTCGCCGCCCAAGCACCGGTCGCGGGCACCTCATGGGCACGTCTGCCCGCCTCGCTCGCCATCGCCGCGACCACGGTTTGCCTGGTACTGGCCCTGGGCGCCCGTCGCAGCCGCCCGGCTGACCGCCGAGACCACTGACGGGTTTGCCGCCTATCTCGGCGGCACCCCAAAGACCGCCAAGTGGGGCCGAATCCCACTGAGCCTCTTCCAACCTGCCGGTGACGGTGTGCAGTCGGGGTGACAACGTGGCGGTCGGGTGTCCCGGAGGGATCTCACCTCCGGGCTCCCACAGATCCCGGCGTGGCAGCACGCCGCGCCGGGGAAGGCAGGGGCGTGCGGGCCGGGGGGAGGGAGATTCCGTCGAGCAGCAGGGTCAGGAGACGCTCCCAACCGGAGTACGACCGGCTGTCGATGGCGGCGGACATGCCGCACAGGGCCATGCCGAGGTCCTGCGCGGTGACGTCGGCCCGGATCGTTCCGTCCGCCTGCGCCCGCGCCAAGGTCGTGTCCAGCTTTTCGAGGAAGGTCCGCAGCGCCGCCGACACCTCGGCGGCGTCCGTATGGGCCGGATCGGCCATCGCCGCCCGTGCGCCGGCGTTCGCCTCCAGGAAGCGCAGCACCTCCCGCAGCGCTTCGGTGAGCGGCGCCCGCCCGGATTCGTTCGCGTCCACCACCCTCTGCACGGTGAGCGCCATACTGTCGAAGCTGTCCGCGATCAGTTCTGCCGCAAGGGCGGCCTTGGTGGGGAAATGCCGGTAGACGGTGCCGAGCCCCACCCCGGCGCGCGCCGCCACCTCGTCCATCTGCGTTCCGAGCCCGGACGCGGCGAACACCTCCCGCGCCGCCGTGAGGATGCGCTCTCGGTTACGCCGCGCGTCCGCCCGCGACGAGGCTGCCGCCTTCAGCGGGCGGACAGGCGGGTCAGCAGGCATGTTTGACACTCTACCCGGACGGTTCCTAGGCTAGAAACGGAAGTGGAAGTCCGCTTCAGATCGGAGTCAGGGATGTCATTCTCGACGGGGTCGGCGTGGTCGGCTTCCGAGCTGGTCACCCGCGCGGACAAGGTGCCCAGCGTGTGGGCCTGGGGCGGACGATGGAGTCCACTGGTCTCCTCGGACGACGCCGGCGGGAGCTACTCGATCCTGGAGCAGACGATGCCGGCGCAGGCCGGACCTCCGCCGCACGTCCACGAGCACAACGACGAGGTCTTCTACATCCTCGATGGCGAGGTCCGTCTCCAGATCGACCACGACGTCGCCATCGGCACAGCAGGGGACCTCGTGCGGATACCGCGCGGGGTGCCGCACGGGTTCGCGGTGAAGAGCGACACCGCGCGTTTTCTCAACCTCTACGTCCCCGGCGCCCTCGACGTCGTCATCTCGGCACTCGGGACCCCCGCGGCCGGGCCGGGCCTACCGGCCGACGGTACGGAGCAGTCGCCGAGCCCGGAGCAGGTCGCCGCGCTCGGCAGGCGGTTGGAGGAACTGGCCGCCCAGAAGTGGACGGGGCAGCAGGACCTGCTGGCCGCGTTCCGGCCCGCCTCCGGCGGTCTCGGCGTCAGCGGTCCCGACGGGCGCTGAGGTCCCGTATCAGCGCCCCATCACCCCCCGGTCCGCCTCCTACCTCAGGAGGGCGGCAACGTCCTCGCATGACGTTGCCGCAGGCCGGACGCTCCTCGGCGATGCCCGCGCGCCCCGCAAACCGTGAGCTGGGGTTTCGAAGTTCGCCGGCAGGCGGGCGTTCACGATGCCGACGAGCGGACGACGAGGTGGCGACGGCCTTCCGCCGGTACGGGTGCGGGCTCCGCGTCGAGGGGCCCTCGTCTGGCGTGGCGGTCATCCGGCCGGCCCGGGCCCCGCGGGGTCAGGCGCTCAGGGCGACCGACCCCGCCAGCACGGCGACGATCACCGCCAGGCTGACCAGGGAGGGGATCTCCGGCACGCTGTGGCTGATCGTCTTGTGCGCGGCCTGGAGGACCAGCTTCACCGCGATGAACGCCAGGATGACCGCCAGGCCCTTGCTCAGGTGGTGGAAGCGGTCCAGCAGCCCGGCCAGCATGAAGTACAGCGCGCGCAGGCCGAGGATGGCGAAGGCGTTGCTGCTGTAGACGATGAACGGGTCGTCGCTGACCGCCAGCACCGCGGGCACGCTGTCCACCGCGAACACCAGGTCGGCCGCCTCGATGGCGACGACCACCGCGAGCAGCGGCGTGGCGACGCGCCGGCCCGCCTCCCGGACCAGGAACCTCGCCCCGCTGTACTCCTCGCGGACCGGGACGACCTTGCCCAGCAGCCGCACGGCCAGGCTGCGCCCCGGGTCGAACTCCTCATCCTCGCCCCGCAGGATCTTGTAGACGCTGTACAGCAGGATGGCCGCGAAGACGAACAGCACCGCGGAGAACCGGGTGACCACCGCCACGCCCGCCGCCAGGAAGAGCCCGCGGAAGACCAGCGCGCCCAGGACTCCGAAGAACAGCACCCGGTGCTGGTAGGGGCGCGGCACCTTGAAGTAGCCGAAGATCAGGGCGAAGACGAACAGGTTGTCGACCGACAGGCTCTTCTCCAGCAGCCAGGCGGTGGTGTACTCCACGCCCGCCGTGGTGCCGAGCACGCCGAAGACGAGGCCGGCGAAGACGACCGCGAGGCCGACCCAGAACCCGCTCCACAGCGCGGCCTCCCGGAAGCCGATCACCTGCGTGTCGCGGTGGGCCAGCAGGTCGACGGCCAGGGACCCGATCACGACGGCGGCGAACGCGAGCCACAGCCACAGCGGTACGTCGGGCACCTGGCCCTCCTCGGGCACGGCGGGGACACGGACACGGGCTTCCGTCTCCGCCCAAGCCTGGCCGACCCGGCCGCCGCTGTCCGCAGACGCGGCCGGACCGGCCGCCGGACCGCCGGGCCGCCGGCACCGGGGCCGTCCCAACACGGCGTCCATCCGCGGTAGTTCCGTGACGTTTCTGCGGTGAACGGTCTAACCCGTACGAGTGACCAAAGGCTTGCCCATCTATGCATCAAGTGTGGGCACAGGAAAGGTATGGGTTTGGCAATGAAGCCGTGCCGTGTACGACGGCCTCACCTGCCCTCCGGCAGGCGCCTTTCACCCCCACGAGGAGTCACGATGAAGTTGAAGTACGGAAGCAAACTGCGCGAGGACATCGCCGCGCCGGGCACGACCCCCCTGATCGGCGTCTACGACATGTACTCGGCGTCGCTGGCCGCAGAGCACTTCGACGGCATGTTCGTCTCGGGCTTCGGGTTCGCCGCGTCGTACTACGGGCTGCCCGACATCGGGTTCATCGCCTGGCCGGACATGGTGGCCTTCGTGCAGCGGCTGCGCGGCGCCTTCCCCCGCCACCACCTCCTCGTGGACATCGACGACGGCTACGTGGACCCGGAGGTGGCCTGCCACGTCGTGGAGGGCCTGGAGCGGATCGGCGCCTCGGGCGTGATCCTGGAGGACCAGAAGCGGCCGCGCCGCTGCGGCCACGCCGACGGCAAGCAGGTCCTCCCGCTGGAGGAGTACCTGGAGAAGCTGGAGATGGTGCTCGCGACCCGCCGGGACCTGGTCGTGGTGGCGCGCACGGACGCGACGGAGGAGGAGGACATCCTGCTCCGGGCCGAGCGGCTGGCCGCCACGGACGCCGACGTCGTCCTGGTGGACGGCGTCCGCAGCGTGGAGTGGATGCGGCGAATCCGCGCGGCGGTCGGCGACAAGCCGCTGCTGTTCAACCAGATCGCCGGCGGCAAGTCGCCCCGGCTGTCGCTGGGCGAACTCACCGAACTCGGCATGGACGTGGCGATCTACAGCACCCCGTGCCTGTTCGCCGCGCACGCCGCGATGGAGTCGGCACTGCTCGAACTCAAGGCCACCGACGGCCGTCTGCCCGCCGTGGACCCCGCGCAGGGGATCGGTGTAGCGGCGTCCACGAAGCTGCTGGAGCGGAACATCGCCCGCCACCACCCGGAGCCCGAGACGGTCGGCGCGTGAGCTGCCTGCCGCGTCCGGCCGCGGGCGGGACGACGGGGGAAGGGCGGGTTCCCCGATGAGCGCGGACTTCCCACGGGCCCGGGCCCGGGCCCGGGCGGTGCTGCTGCTGACCGCGGCGGCGCTGGGCTGCGCCGCGGCGCCGGCGGTGGCCGACGGGAGCCTGGTCACGGTCCTGGACAACTCCCACTCCGACTCGATCCTGGAGGTGGACCGGACGGCCAACCTCCAGACCGGCCACGGCGACGCCGGCAGCGACCACGACGGCAGCGCGGTCGACGCCCTGGAGGTCCTCTTCGGCGCGGGCGGCCAGGGTGAGGACGGTGACGACTGAGCCGACCGGCGGAAGACGGTAGGCGTCCGCGCGGGTCCTCCGGAGTTCCGTCACCGGGTGTTCCGGGTGCTCCGGGTGCTCCGGGGCTTTCGGGGGTCGCGTGCGGCGCCGGGCGGTCGCGCGGCGGTGTACGTGGCCGCCCGACCCGGCGGGACCGCGAGCTGGATGTGGCCGGGCAGCACACGGCGTACAAGGGCGCGGCCGTCGTCGGTGAGGGTGACGGCGGTGGCGCGCTCATCGTCGGGGTCGGGGCCGCGGATGATCAGTCCGGCCTTCTCCAACAGCCCGGCCTGGTAGGTCAGACCGCTGCGACTGTAGACGACACCGTCCGCCAGCTGGGTCATCGTCAGCGACCCGTCCGCGTCCGCGAGCCGGGCCAGCAGCTCGAACTGCACGTAGCTGATCCCGCCCTCGGCGCGCAGTTGCTGCTCCAGCTTGTACTGGAGCAGGCTCACGGACTCCAGCAGCACGAAGTCGAAGGGGGGAGCACCGCCGGCGTCGGGGACGGGGCGGGATTCGGGCTGTACGGCAACGTCATCCTGGGCCCTCCGCGCTGACCCGCGCGCGACGTTCGGTACTCGGCGCGGGCCCATCCCCGCGGGTGCGGGGAGCACTTGCTCTGCCCGGTGACGGCCATTTTGCCGATGGGACCATCCCCGCGGGTGCGGGGAGCACGACTCGATCCAGGAGGGGTCGAGGTCGTTCTTGGGACCATCCCCGCGGGTGCGGGGAGCACTCTTTCTGACCTGGGACTCTAGCGGCCCACGGGGTCAGATTTTGCAACTACCGACGAATCGGTCATATCGAACATATCAACCTCGCACTCCCGCACCGCGCACCGATATGCCGCACCATCGGCCACGATGCCCCCTGGCCCCTGGCCCCTGCGCCCCTGCGCCGTCGGTCGGAGCGGCGGGTCGGGGGCGGTTCGATGCCGATCCGACGCGCTGTGAAGGTCGGCGGGTGACGCGCATCGACAACGGGCACCGCGGTGCCGGTTATCGGTCGATGCTCGCAGTGAACTCGACGATGGCCTTGGCCAGTTCTTCCGGAGCCTCCATGGCGACGTAGTGGCCGACCCCGTCAAGCAGGACGGAGCTGACTTCGGTCGAGGCGGCTTGAGTCATGGTGGCCGAGGTGAAGGAGCCCGCGCCGGCCCCGACCGCGAGCACGGGTACGTTCAGCCCCGGCGTCTGAGCCAGAGCCGTGATGCCAGGGCCCTCTTCGAGCATGGACCGGTAGAGGCCGATCGCTCCGCGCCAGCCGTCGGGCCGCGCGTAGGTACGGACGAACTCGTCGAGGTCGGCTTCGGCGACCGCTCCCGGGACGGAGGTCAGGGCGGGGAACAGGAACCGCGCCATGAAGTCGTACTCGCGGCCAGTGAGGAGCATCTCGGGGATGCCGGGGGTGGTGAGTACCCCGATGTACCAGGCACCGCCGTGGGTGATGTCGGCCAGCACCTCCATGCCGAAGCCCGGCAGCCCGGTCTCGATCGCGGTGAGGCTGAGCACGTCGCGCGCGTAGGCGGCCGCGAGCCGGAAGACGGTCGCCCCGGCGATGTCCTGGCCGGTGAGGTGGACGGGCCCGACACCCAGGTGCTCGATGAGCAGGTGCAGGTCCTCCGCGGCGGTGGCGCTGTCGTAAGGGCCCGGGCCGTTGCCGGAGTCGCCGAAGCCGCGCAGGTCCACGGCGAACACGCGGTGGTTCCGGGCGAGCAGCGGGATGAGCCGGTGGAAGGCCCACCAGGTTTCCGGGAAGCCGTGGACCAGCAGGATCGGGGTTCCGCTGGAGCCGGCGGCCACATAGTGCAGCGTGGTCCCGTTCAGCTCGACGCGGTGGTGGGCGACCTCGGGAATCGTCGCGCCCTGCGGCGGAGTCGTCATGGCATCTCCATGGTTAGGCAACCTGGTTGCGCAATAGTAAGCAACCAGGTTGCCCAACCACAACCCACTCCCGTAACCTGCTGCGATGTCCCGCTCCGGCGCCGATCTGGCGCTTCTCCTCCTGGGCGGTTTCCGCACGCTGGTGGACCGCGCGTCCAGCGAACTCGCGCGCCGCGGATTCCCCGACGTACGCCCGGTCCATGACTTCGCCATGCGGGCGGTCGCCGCGGGCGCGGACGACGTCACACGGCTGAGCCAGCACCTGTCGGTCTCCCGCCAAGCGGCTGCGAAGACCGTCGCGGTCCTCCAGGAACGCGGTTACGTGATCCGCGAGACCGACCCCCTCGACGGCAGGCGCAAACGCCTCCAGGTCACCGCCCTCGGCTTCGACGTCCTACGCCAGGGCGAGCAGATCTTCGACGAACTGCGCGACAACTGGGCACGGCAAATCGGTGCCGACGGCCTGAAGCGCCTGGAAGAACAACTGGCGGCCCTCATCGGCACCCCCGCCATCCGCTTCGACACGCCCGGCTGGCTCGCGCGCGACCTCGGCGAATCGGAGTAACACGGGACGCCCTCACGCAGCGGGGCACGAGCTGCCAGCGCCCGGCAATGACGGGCTCGTCCCGCTGCCAGAGCCACCAGGGCGACTGGTCGGCGTACGAGGCGAACAAGCGCCGCGCCGCAGGGAAAGAGGGCAGCAAGAGGAAGCGCTGACGGAGCGCCGCCCGCACCGGGCAGGCCGACCGCACTGACGCATACCCTCAGCAAACCATCCCCGCGGGTGCGGGGAGAACACTTGCTGGCCTGGGACTCTAGCGGCCGACGGGCGCAGGTTGCCGACTCGGGCATATCGAACATGTCCACCTCGCACTCCCCCATCGCTCCACCGCACGCCGGCCTCACGAGATGCCGCTCAGGCGACGCGCTCGCGGAGTCGAACTCCGCCGGGGGCACCCCGCAGAAGGGGTCGGCGGTCCCCGGTGCCGGAGGAACGGTTCACGGTGGTGCCGCACGGGGAGCCGGCAGCGAATCCACCGGGCGAGGCCCCGGGCCCGGGCCCGGGGCACGGTCAGAAGTGGTGGTTCCGGAGGTCGCCGAGCAGGATGCCGAGCTGCTTCTCCTGTTCCGCGGCCGGCGCCGGCCGGATACCGCCGTGGTCGATGGCGTAGGTCTTGAGCACCGCGTCCATCTGGCCGTCGAGCAGGGTCCAGGTGGCGTTGTCCACCGCTTGGAGCGAGGTGGCGTCGGCGTCCCAGTCGTCGCGCATCGTCTGCACGGTGGCGTGCGAGGCCGCGGCCGTTCCGGCCTTGTCCTGCGCGATCGCTGTCTGCGTGAGCCTCTCGTACTTCGCCACCGCCGCGGCGGTCTGACTGCTGGTCAGGGCCGCCTTCTTGCAGG
Source organism: Actinacidiphila sp. bgisy145 (assembly GCF_057708125.1). Lineage (NCBI taxonomy): Bacteria > Bacillati > Actinomycetota > Actinomycetes > Kitasatosporales > Streptomycetaceae > Actinacidiphila > Actinacidiphila sp. bgisy145. The sequence continues at coordinate 59,679 of NZ_JBYIRL010000013.1, read as the reverse complement.
CAGGCAGCGTTTCGCTCTGGCCGGTCGGGTCGCAGGTGACGTGGGGCTGGTGGTGGGCCCAGACCATCAGGGCGACGGTGGCGGCGGCGAGCACGCCGAAGGCTCCCAGCGCGGTGCGCTCCCTGCGCGGGTTGGTGGTGACGGCCGGAACGTGGGTGATCTCGTGGGTCTCGGCGACGTCGCTGCGGCTGATGGCGAGGTAGACGACGGTGGCCAGGATGGCGCTGAGGAAGATCAGGCTGGTGGCGAAGGTGCCCAGGCCCAGTCCGACAGGCTCGCCGGGGGCGGCCGGGGTCTTGGGGGAGGCGAGCCAGTCGCCGATGTTGGCGCCGAGCGGGCGGGTGAGGACGTAGGCGAGCCAGAACGACAGGACCGGGTTGGCGCCGAACCTCCACAGGGCGGCGATCGCCGCGATCAGACCCAGGGGCAGGAACACCGACCGGGCGGGCGTCCAGTTGGTCAGTTCCAGCGTCCAGTCACCCGTGGCGGTGCCCAGCGCGAACGTCACCAGGACGGTCAGCCAGTAGAAGGCTTCGCGCGGGAAGGACGTGATGCTGTGGATGGACAGGGTCCGCTCCCGCAGCCACCACACCCCGAAGACGACCACCAGGAGGGCCGAGAAGACCGTCGAGCTCAGCCACAGGGGGACGTGCATCTGGTCGGTGAGCATGTCGGTGTACAGGGTTCCGGTGACGCTGACCACGACCACCGTGAGCCAGTACGGGAACGGGCTGTAGCGCCTGGTGCGGAACTGCCAGGTCAGCACGGCCGCGAAGACCACGGTGAACAGCAGCATGGTGTTGGTCAGGCCGAAGCCCAGCGTGGTGTTGATGTAGTCGGCGAAACTCTCGCCGACGGTCGTGCACAGGATCTTGATGATCCAGAACCAGACCGTTACCTCGGGCACCTTGTTCAGCAGGCGGCTTCCCGCAGCACTTCGTGGCGTCACGGCAGTCGTGGGCGTCGTCATGCCGCGACCCTATCGTCTACACGCTTGTAGACAATAGATTCCGCTTCCGTCCCAGGCCGCGCCGCGCGTGTCGGCTGCGTACGTCGCACGTGCGGCGCCCCGTCCGGCCGGCTTCAGGGCGGTGCTTCGGCACCTGTCCGGCATGCGGGGCGGAGGAGCGGTTCTCCCTCCTGCGACCAGCGCTTGGCGAGAAGCGAACAGATGACCAGTTGGGTCTGGTGGAAGATCATCACCGGGACCAGGACCGCGCCGGCGCGGGGGCCGAACAGGACTGCCGCCATGGGCATGCCGTTGACGAGGCTCTTCTTGGAGCCCGCGAAGACCAGGGCGATCCGGTCGGCCCGGTCGAAGGCCGGAAGGCGGCCGAGAGCCGAGGTGGTGAGCACAGCGGTGGCAAGCAGGGCGAGGTCGATGGTCAGCAGGGCCAGCAGGCGGGTCGGGGTGAGGGAGCGGTAGAGGCCGCCGCCCGCACCGCGGCTGAAGGCGGTGTAGACCACGAGCAGGATGGAGCCGCGGTCGAACAGGCGCAGCAGGCGCTGGTGGCGGGCGAGGGGGCCGCCGATCCACCGCCGGACGGCCTGGCCGGCGGCGAACGGCAGCAGGATCTGCGCGGCCAGGTCGCCCAGGCGGGCGGCGTCGAAGCGTACGGCCGTGCCCAGCAGCGCCGTGGCCAGCAGCGGAGTCAGGAGCATGCCCAGCAGGCTGGAGCAGGTGCCGGCGCACACGGCCGCGGGGACGTTCCCGCGGGCGAGGGAGGTGAAGGCGATCGAGGACTGGACGGTGGAGGGCAGCAGGCACAGGAAGACGACCCCGGTGGCCAGCCGGGCTCCGACCAGGTCGGGCAGCACAGGGCGCACCAGCACCGCGAGGAGCGGGAAGAGGACGAAGGTGCTGGCGGCGACGGCGACCTGAAGGCGCCAGTGGCCCAGGCCCGCGATCGTCTCCTGAGCCGACAGGCGGGCGCCGTAGAGGAAGAACAGCAGCGCGATCGCGGTGTCGGCCCCGCCCGTCACCGCGCGCTGGGTCGTTCCGGTGGCGGGGAAGGCGGCCGCGAGGGCGACGCAGCCCAGGAGCGCGAGGATGTACGGGTCGACGGCATGGGAGAGGCGTCCGCGCGACGAGCCCGCACGGTCGCCTGCGGGCGGGTTCCTCACGGCGCCGCGGTCGCCGTGTCCGGCACCGGTCCCGCCGCCGCAGGCCCCCCTGGCACCGGTCCCGCCGCCGCAGCCCCCGCCGCGCCGATGGACGGGTCCGACGCGTCGACGTGGTCGAGCCAGGCGCGGACCGACCGGTCGTGCTGGCCCAGGGTGGGCGGCGGTGCGTGCGGACCGAGGTCGCGGTGGTCGAAGCGCCAGGGCGGCCCGGGCAGGGCGATACGGCCGAGGGTGGCGTGGTCGACCTCGATGACCAGTCCCTGCTGCCGGGTCTGCTCCCAGCCGTAGACGTCGTCGATGGTGCGGATGCGGCCGGCCGGTACGCCGGCGGCGGCCAGGACCGCCAGCCAGTGGTCGGCGGTGTTCTGGGCGAACCGCCGGGCCAGCTCGTCCTCGAGCCGGTCGCGGTGGCGCACCCGTTCGGCGTTGGTGGCGTAGCGCGGATCGTCGGCGTCGAGGCCGGTGGCGCGGGCCAGCGCCCGCCACAGGTTCTGGCTTCCGGCGGCGAGCTGGATGTCGGTGTCGGCGCAGTGGAACAGACCGTAGGGCGCGATGGACGGATGCTGGTTGCCGGTGGCCCGGGGGACGTGGCCGGCCACGGTGAACGCGGCGCCCCGGAAGCTGTGGACGCCGACCAGTGCGGACAGCAGCGAGGTGCGCACCACCTGCCCGCGCCGGGTCGTGCGGCGCTCGATGAGGGCGGCGAGGACGGCGCAGGCGCCGAAGACGCCGGCGAGCAGATCGGCGACGGGCAGCCCGGTCCTGACCGGGCTGCCGGGTTCGCCGGTCAGGCTCATCAGCCCCGCCTCGCCCTGGGCGATCTGGTCGTACCCGGGGCGGCCGCCTTCCGGGCCGTCGGGTCCGAAACCGCTGATCGACAGGACGACGAGGGACGGGTTCAGCTCGTGCAGGCGCTCGATGCCGAGGCCGAGCCGGTCCAGGGCGCCCGGGCGGAAGTTCTCCACCACCACGTCCGCGCGGCGGGCCAGCCGCCGTACGAGTTCGCGCCCCTGATCGGTGCGCAGATCGGCGGTGACCGACTCCTTGTTGCGGTTGCAGGACAGGAAGTACGTGGACTCCTCCGCCGCGTCCGGCTCGGGCGGCCGGGCGAACGGCGGTCCCCAGCCGCGCGTCTCGTCCCCCTGCGGCGCCTCGACCTTGATGACCCGGGCGCCCAGGTCGCCGAGCATCATGGTGGCGTGCGGCCCGGCCAGGGCATGGGACAGGTCCAGGACGAGCAGACCGCTCAGCGGACCCTGACCGCTGGGGTGGGGGCGGGCATTCACGGTCCGGCCGTCGGTGTGCGCGTTCACGGTCTCTCCCGGTACGTCAAAGGCCCTGGCGGCGCCGGGGCGGGGGACGATCTGCCCTCGAACCTACGTAGCCGTCGGCCAGCGGACGCCTATCGGAAGGTTAAAGATCGCTGACCTTCCGCGTTCGGTCCGATGCGGGGTGTAATGATCCGTATGGCATCTGCTGACCTGCTGGTGGTGGAGGACGACACCGACATCGCCACGGAACTGGTGCGGGCACTCACCGGTCACGGCTACCGCGCGGACCTGGCCCGCAGCGGGGCACAGGCGCTCTCCCACGTGCTGGACCACCGGCCGGACCTGGTCCTGCTCGACCTGGGCCTGCCCGACATCGACGGTGTGGCGCTGTGCCGCCGGCTGCGGGCCCTGCTGCCCGTGGAGAGCGTCATCGTGGTACTCACCGCCCGTACCCAGGAGTTCGAGGTGGTCGTGGCCCTGGACGCGGGCGCCGACGACTACCTGACCAAGCCGTTCCGCTGCACCGAACTCCTCGCCCGCCTGCGGGCCCACCTGCGCCGGCGGGAGGCCGCCTCGGGGCCGCCGGTCATCCGGCTCGGGCGCGTCCGGATCGACACCCGGGCCCGCCGCCTCCACGTCGCCGACCGCGAAGTCCTGCTGCGCCCCAAGGAGTTCGACCTCCTGGCGGCCCTGGCCGAGCACGCCGGAGCCGTGGTGCCCCGGGAGGAGCTGATGTCACGGGTGTGGGACGAGCACTGGTTCGGCCCGACCAAGACTCTCGACGTCCACGTGTCCGCCCTGCGCCGCAAGATCGCCGACGCGGCGCCCGACGAGGGCCCGGTCATCACCACGGTGCGCGGCCGGGGATACCGCTACGAACCACCGCCGCCCCCATCGCCCGCCGGCGACTTCGCACCGGTGACCGCCTGGCTGCCGTCCTCCGCCGGCTCAGAAGGCAGCTCCGAAGGCACCTCGGAGGGCACCTGAAAGGGCAGCAGCACACTGAACACCGGCCGGGGCCCCGCCCGGCGCACCACCAGCCGTCCTCCCTCGGCCTCGGCCAGCGACCGGGCCAGCGGCAGCCCGATGCCGTGCCGGGCGCCGGGTGACCGCCCGGTGAACGCCGGTTCGCAGGCCGGCAGCAGCCCGGCTCCGTCGTCGCCGACCTCCACCGCGACGCCGGTCCCGACGTCCGCGACACTCACCCGGATCTCGCCGCGGCCGTGCACGAGCGCGTTGTCCAGCAAGGTGCCCAGGATCTGCGCGAGGGCGGCCTCCGATGCCGTCACCGGCGCAAGGCCGCGCTCACACCGCACGACGAGCCGGCGCCCAGCCTCCTCCGCCGCGGCGCGATAACGGCACGCGACCTGCTCGGCCACCTGCCCGGCGTCCGCGCCCGCACCGGCCCGGTGCGTCTCCCGCGCCAGGCGCAGCACTTCGTCCACCGTCTCCGCCAGGTGCTCGGCCCGCCGCAGCGCGAGCGCCACCGCCTCCCGCCGCACGCCCTCCGCCGATTCCTGCGCCGCTTCCAACCCCAGCACCAGAGCCGTCAGCGGAGTGCGCAACTGGTGCGAGACCGCGGTGGAGAACCGCCGCTCCCGCTCCAGCACCTCCCCCAACCGCCGCGCCGTGGCCGCCAGCGCCCGCCCCGCCAGGTCCGCCTCGCGGATGTCGGTACGGGGGGCCTGGACGGTGAAGTCGCCGTCCCCCAGCGCGCGGGCGACCGTGGTCAACCGCTCCAGCGGAACCGCCACCCGCCGCGCCAGATGCCAGGCCGGCAGGCCCGACCACGCGACCACGACCGAACCGAGCCCGGCCAGCAGCAGCCACGCCCGCATCCGGCGGTCGGTCACCGAGTCCCACGGCACCCACACCCGCACCGCCGCCACCACCCGCCCGCCGCGCACGACGGGCGCCGCCACCGCCAGGTTGGCCACCTCGATGCCCTGGTGCAGCCCCCCGTCGCGGGCCAGACGGGCCACCGGTGAGGCCCCGGGCCCCTCGCCGGCGATCCGCCGTCCCCCTGGGCCGTACACGCCGGCGTCGACACCATGCGGCAGCTCGGCCGAACCGGCCAGGCCGCCGGCGACGGGCCCCGGCCGCGCCACGAGGTTCTCCGCCACCGAGATCGCGTCACGCTGGAGCAGCACCACCGCACCCCGGCGGTAGACCTCTGCCACGGCCCAGGCCAACGGCACCGTGAACAGCAGCACCGCACACGCCGTCACCGCCATGAGGCAGGACAGCACCCGTCTGCGCAGACGGACCCCGCCACCGCGCGGCATGCTCCCCTGTCCACACCGACCACCCGGACCGCCCACGGCCCCACTTTCTGACACTCCATCATATTCCCCCGCCACCCGCCCCGACGGCACACTCTCGGCAGTGCCGGCGATGCTCGAACGATCGTGCGCGCGGCCCCTTCAGCGCGCCGCGCAGGCTTCTCTAACGATGTAAATCCGCAGCCCCCCAGGGCTTCCCGCTCCCCCGGGCGGCGCCCCCTCACGCCCTCGGCCCGCCCCGCGCCCGCGGAAAGCCTCCCGGGCCAGCCTGTCGGCGTCACAGCGATGAGCTGCACACATACGGGTCATGACCATCCGTCGGCGAAGGCGTTTTGCATCAACTCCTGCCGCAACCCTTGACGGTTCCTGTGTGCCGGTGGCGGAATCTGTGCGTTACATCGTTGTAGGGCGATGACGAAAGGACCGTCAGATGGTCCCAGCAGTGGTGTCCTCGGGCAGGCGCGGGCCGCGATCGATCGGAGCGCCGAGGGGCCGTTGGCTCGCCTTCACCGCCGCCCTCGCGGCCCTCGTCCTGCTCGCGCTGGTCAGCCCGGCGTCACCGGCCCGCGCGGCCGGCGCGTACGACAGCGCCGCCGCCGGCCCCGGCAGCAGCCCCGCCGCCGGCCCCGGCACCCCGGCCTCCGCGGTCGGCGCCGGAACGCACATCCTGGACGACGCGTCCTACCTGTCCGGCTTCGCCGACCCGGACTGGTACGAGTCGAACATCCCGTTCGTCGACCTGCCGGACGCCACCATGCAGAGCGTCTACTACTACCGCTGGCGCACCTACAAGGAGCACCTGCGCTACACCGACCCGCAGGACGGCTGGATCTCCACGGAGTTCCTCGACTGCTGCGGCTACGCCGCGCCCTACCAGGCGATCGACGCGGCCGCCGGCCACCAGATCACCGAGGGCCGCTGGGTCAGGGACCAGACGTACGACGACGACTACATCCGGTTCTGGCTGACCGGGCCCGGCGCGGGCGCCAAGCCGGCGACCGACGACGTCAACGCCGACACCACCGACTGGGCGCACGAGTACAGCGTGTGGCTGGCCACCGCCGCCTACCAGCAGGCCGAGGTGACCGGCGACTACACCGAGGTCACCTCGCTGCTGCCGGCGCTGGTCCGCCAGTACCGCGGCTGGGGCAAGCAGTTCGACGCGAGCCTCGGCCTGTACTGGTCGGTGCCGGTGTGGGACGCGATGGAGTACTCCGCGTCCTCCTACGCCTCCGGCGACCCCTACCACGGCGGCGCGGGCTACCGGCCGACGCTCAACTCGTACCAGTACGGCGACGCGGAGGCGATCAGCGAGATCGCGCGGCTGGCCGGCGACAGCGCGCTCGCCCGGGAGTACGCCGGGCGGGCCGCGAAGCTCAAGTCGGCGATGCAGAAGTGGCTGTGGGACCCCAGCCGCGGCTTCTACTACACGATGGCGCGCGACGGCAATCCGGACCACCAGCTGTCCGGCACCCGCGAGGAGATCGGCTACCTGCCCTGGATGTTCGGCGCCGCCCAGCCCTCCGACGCCGGCGCGTGGTCGCAACTGCTCGACCCCCAGGGCTTCGCCGGCGCCTACGGGCCGACCACGGCCGAGCGCCGCAGCCCGTACTTCATGAAGGACGCCGGCACGTGCTGCCGCTGGGACGGCCCGAGTTGGCCCTTCGCCACGTCGCAGACCCTGACCGGGCTGGCCGACCTGCTCGACGACTACCCCGCGCAGGCGTCGATCGCCAAGGGCGACTACGCCGCGGCGCTGGCCACCTACGCCAGGACCCAGACCAAGGACGGCACGCCGTACGTCGCCGAGGCCCACGACCCCGACACGGACGCCTGGATCTACGACGGCGCCGACCACAGCGAGGACTACAACCACTCCACCTACGACGACCTGGTGCTGTCCGGGCTGATCGGCCTGCGCCCCCAGCAGGGCGACACGCTGAAGGTCCAGCCGCTGGTCCCCGCCTCCTGGGACCACTTCGCCGCCGAGAACGTGCCCTACCACGGCCACAACGTCACCGTGCTGTGGGACCGCGACGGCAGCCACTACCACCAGGGCGCCGGCCTGAGCCTGTACGTCGACGGCAGGCTCGTACAGCGCTCGGCGACGCTCCGCGACACCACCGTGCGGGTCGGCGGCACCGTCACCGCCCCCGCCGGCGGCCTGGTCGACGACGCCGCCAACCCGCTGCGCACCGGCTACCCCCAGCCCATCGCCTCCTACACCTGGCAGAACGACAACGCCTGGAACGCCCTGGACGGCAAGACCTGGTACGACGAGGTGCCCGAGGACACCCGCTGGACGAACTACGCCTCCCCGAACAGCAGCGACTTCTACGGCGTCGACTTCGGCGCCCCCACACCCGTCAGCGACATCCGCTGGTCCGGCTACGACGACGGCGGCGGGGTCCGGCCGGCGGCCGGCTACCGCCTCCAGTTCTGGGACGGCTCCGCGTGGAAGGACGTGCCCGGCCAGGTGCACAGCCCCGCCCAGCCGGTGGGCAACGGCACCAACCGCGTCACCTTCCCGCAGCTGACCACCAGCAAGGTGCGGCTGGTGTTCACCGACCCGCCCGGCGCCTTCGTCGGCGTCACCGAGTTCCAGTCGTGGACGCCCTCCAGCCCCGACGCCGCCCTCAGCGTCGGGCCCGCCAACCAGAGCGGCCTGGTCACCGCCACCGCGTCCACGCCGATCAGCGTCACCGTGCGCAACACGACCCAGCGGCCGCTCACCTCCGCCCAGGTCGAACTCGGCCTGCCCCCGGGCTGGTCGGCCGACCCGGCCACGCGTCCCTCCGGCGCGATCCGCCCGGGCGCGTCCGCGGTGTGGACCTACACCCTGCACGCTCCCCCGACCGCCGACCCCGGCAGCGCCGCGGCGCTCACCGCCACCGCCACCTACCGGCCCGCGGGCGGCACACGGCAGTCGACCCACCGGCTGCAGAACCTCCGCGTCGCCTACCCGGCCGGCCGCCAGGACCCGGTCGGCACCTGGACCCTCGACGAGGGAAGCGGCAGCACCGCCCACGACAGCTCCGGCGCACACGACGCCACCCTCACCGGCGCCCCGGCCTGGGTGTCCGGCGTCTCCGGCACCGCCCTGCAACTCGACGGCTCCGACCAGTACGCCCAGACCGCCGCACCGGTCCTGGACACCGCCGGCAACTTCACCGTCTCCGCCTGGGTACGCCTGGACTCCTCCGGCGGCTTCGCCACCGCCGTCAGCCAGGACGGCACCACCAGCAGCGGCTTCTACCTCCAGTACTCCTCGGCCGACCACCGGTTCGCGTTCTCCACCAGCGGCGGCCGCGCGCTGTCGGACCAGGAGCCGCAGACCGGCCGCTGGTACCAGCTGGTGGGCGTCCACGACGCCGACGCCGGCACCTACACCCTCTACGTGGACGGCGTCGCGCAGACCACCGTGTGGAACCAGGCCACCGGGGCCGCCGCGAACGGCCCGCTGGCCATCGGGCGCGCGTTCTCCGGCGGGCACACCAGCGACCCGTGGCCCGGCAGCATCGACCAGGTCCAGGTGTGGAACCGGGCGCTGACGGCCGCGGACGTGGCCGGGCAGTACCACCCGCAGACCTGACGGCCGCTCGACTGCCCCACGCCCACGGGCGATCCGGGGCGGCCGGCCACCGCGTGGCCGGCCCGCCCCGCGCACGGCGTCCGACCACCCACGGACGGCGCCCCCTCCACCCGACGGAAGGAACAACGGTGATGCGCAGAGCAGGCCGTGCGGTGGCGATCGCCGCCGCGCTGATCGTCACGGCGGGCACCGCCGGCACGGCCGCCGCGGCCGGCCAGGCGCAGGCTCAGTCTCAGGCGCGGGCTCAGGCGGGGCAGTCCCCCGGCTCCGCGGCCGCCGCCGACCCGTGGACGCTGACCAGCAGCTCCTACACCGCCCAGGACATCACCACGATGCCCTTCGTCGGCAACGGCTACCTCGCCGAGCGGCTGCCCGCCGTCGGGCAGGGCTACGAGGGCGGTCTCGGGCCGTCCGGCTACCAGTTGGACCAGCAGCCCAAGCAGCGGCTGACCACCTCCATGGTCGCCGGCCTCTACAACAAGGGCCTGACCTCCGCGGTGCCCGACATGGAGTACATGGTCTCGCTCCCCACCTGGAGCACCATGGCCCTCGGCGTGGACGGGCACACCCTGGACGCCGCCGCGCCGCAGGAGCAGATCAGCGACTACCGGCAGCGCCTGGACCTCGCGCACGGCTCCGTCGACACCTCGCTGACCTGGACGCCCGAGGACGGCAAGGCCACCGGCGTACGCGTCGAGGTGCTCGCCAACCGCTCGCTCGAGCACCTCGGGCAGGTCCGCCTCGCCGTCACCCCGCGGTGGAGCGGGAACCTGGACCTGTCCGCACTCCTGGACGGCGCCGGCGCGCAGGGCGTCAGCGCCACCTCCCGTTCGGTGGCGATCTCCGCGGACACCGCGACCGTCCGGCTCACCACGCCGGGCAACGGCACCCGCGTGGTGGAGACGCAGCGCCTCCAGGCCGGCCCGGGGACGAGGGTCTCCGCCCGTACCGCCGCGGAGCCGTCGGACGACACGGCCACGGCGGGCGAGAACTGGACGATGCCCGTCACCGCGGGCGCCACCTACACCGTGACCAAGTACGTCGGCACAGCGACCTCCGACGATCCCGGCGACCCGGCCGCCACCGCGGCCGCCACCGTCGAGACCGCCGTCCACCAGGGCTGGTCGAAGCTCGTCGCTCGGCACGACGCGGACTGGGCCGCGCTGTGGCAGCCCAACATCGAGGCGGCCGGTGACAGCGACCTGCAGGCCGACATCAACATGTCCTTCTACACGCTGTACTCCAGCGTGCGCGCCGGCAGTTCGTGGAGCATCCCGCCCGCCGGCCTGACCAGCCAGGACTACAACGGCGACATCTTCTGGGACGCCGACACCTGGATGTTCCCCTCGCTGCTCGCCCTCCACCCCGAACTCGCCGAGTCCATCGTCATGTTCCGCTCGCGCACCCGGGTCCAGGCCGAGGCCAACGCGAAGGCCAACGGCTACGGCGGAGGGATCTGGGCCTGGGACAACGGTCCCGGCGGCGCCTGCGGCGACCTCGGCCACCCGATGTGCGTCACCTTCGAGGACCACCTGGAAGGCGACATCGCGCTCGCGCAGTGGCAGTACTACCAGGCCACCGGGGACACCACCTGGCTGAAGGACTACGGCTACCCGGTGTTGAAGGACGTCGCCGCGTTCTGGGCCGACCGGGTCACGAAGGCCGCGGACGGCAGTTACCACATCGACGGCGTCACCGGCCCGGACGAGTACCACGAGCACGTCGACGACAACGCCACCACCAACGCCGGCGCCGTCCTCGCCCTGAGGGACGCCGCGGCCGCCGCCGCCGTACTGCACCAGCGCCCGGACCCGGCGTGGACGGCGATCGCCGACGGCATCGCCGTGCCCACCGACGCCGACGGCAGCCACCCGGAGTACGCCGGCTACACCGACCAGACCGTCAAGCAGGCCGACACGGTCATGCTCAGCTACCCGCTGGGCTACGTCACCGACGCGTCGTCGGCCGCGGCGGACCTCGACCGGTACATGCCCGTCACGGACGTCAACGGGCCGGCCATGACGAACTCGGTGGAGTCGGTGGTCGCCGCGCAGATCCAGCAGCCCGGCTGCCTGGACTACACACTGTTCGAGAACTCCTACCAGCCCTACATCAAGGGGCCGTTCCGCCAGTTCGCCGAGACCCAGGGCGACGTGCCGCTCCAAGGCGGCGGCACCGGCCCCGCGTTCACCTTCGCCACCGGGGCCGGCGGCTTCCTCCAGACCTTCCTGTACGGCTTCGGCGGCATGCGGTGGACCGCCGACGGCCTCACCCTGGCGCCCACCCTTCCCCCGCAGCTCGCCTCCGGCATCACCCTGGCCGGCATCCAGTACCGCGGCAGCCGGCTGGACGTGCACATCGGTGCGAAGACCACCACGGTGACGCTCGTGTCGGGCAAGGCGCTCACCCTCGGCACGCCCGAGGGCGACAAGCACCTCACCCGCGGCCGCCCGCTGTCCCTGCCGACCGCCCGCCCCGACCAGGCCGCCACCGACGACCTCGCCCGCTGCCAGGCGGCATCGGCGCAGTCCGCGCAACCCGCGATGCCGCCCGCGGGGGCCGTGGACGGCAACGACACCACCACGTGGACGGCTTCGGCCACGTCCTCCTCCCTCCAGGTCGCCCTGTCCGGCCGCAACCTGACCGACCACCTCCACGTGCGGTGGGGCACCACCCGCCCGGACACGTACACCGTCGAGGTCCAGGACGGGCCGGGGGCGGCCTGGCACCAGGTGGACCAGGGCAGTGTGCCGCCGCTGGGCGACCTCGTGGCGCGCTGGAGCCGTACGGAGGCCACCGCGGTGCGCCTGTCGTTCGACGGCGCGGTGCCCGCGTCGGTCGCCTCGCTCTCCGTGCCCCGCGCGCAGGCGGCCGACCTCACCGGGGTGCTGACGGCCGACGGCACCTCGCCCGGCAAGGCCGCCACCGTGCACCTCGCCCTCACCTCCGTCGGCGGCGCGGACGCCCGGCACGTGGAGAGCAGCCTGCGCGTGCCGGACGGCTGGCAGGTCAGCGGCGACCCCGCTGCGGTCACCATCGCCGCGGACGGCCACGCCGACCTCCAGTGGACGGTCACCCCGCCCGCGGGACAGGCGACCACGGCCGCCGGGCTCACCGCCACCACCAGCTGGGACGGCACGGCCGGACGGGACACGCAGACCGCCACCGCCCTCCTCCCGGTCGTGACGCCGTCGCCGCTGGGCTCCACCATCGAGGCCGAGGACGGCGCGCTCAGCGGGGGCGCGCAGCTGGCGAACGACCACGGCGGCTACACCGGCAGCGGCTTCGTGGCCGGCTGGTACGCCGGGGCCGCCGGCACCGTCGCGGTGGATGTCCCGGCCGCCGGCCCCCGCACCGTCACCATCCGCTACGCCAACTCCCTGGGAGGCCAGCGCCCGCCGCTGGAGAACGTCACCCGCACGATCACCCTCACCGCAGGGGGCGCCTCCCACCAGGTGGAACTGCCGGTCACCGGCAGCTGGGACACCTGGTCGACCGTCACCGTCCCCACCGACCTCCCGGCCGGCACCGACCCGATCACCTTGACGGTGGGCCCCACCGACTCCGGCAGCATCAACATCGACAGCCTGACGGTGACCTGAGTCCAGGCCCCAGGGCGACTGCAACGGCCACGTCACGTCGGCATCAAGCAGCCCCCTGTGACGGCGGGCGCCGCTAGCATCACAGCGTGCCGGGGGGCGGCGCACGCCGAGGGGGGCGGATGGTGACCAGAGAACGCGGCATGATCGCGGCGGCTGTCGTCCTGGGGCTGGCCCTGGTGCTGGCGACGCTCTACGGCGGGTACGTGGTGTTCCTGCGGGACCGGACCACGAGTCCCCGGCGGGACCTGCTGCTGCCGAGCCTGCCCGCGCCGGGGCAGTGGCAGCAGAGCGGGCGCCTGCCTTCGGAGGACGGCGAGGCCACCCGCACCTGGAACCGCCCAACCGACGGCTTCGCGGAGGTCGTCTACGGCTACCACTCCAACGGTGCGGCCGCCCGGCAGTTCACCCGGTCCTCGCCCCAGAGGACGGAGCCGTACCTCAACGGCAACGCACGGCCCGACGACATCGGCGTACGGGTCCCGCAGGCGGACCAGGCGCAGTACATGTGCGGCGAGTACGACCACCAGGTGTGCGACACCTGGTGGGCCTGGCTGCGGTTCGGCAAGGTCGACGTCGAGCTCCGCTACGAACACGAGGTCGGCGCCTCACCGGCCCTGACCGACCCCGAACTCGCCTCCGTCGTCACCCGGGCGGCAACGACCATCGCGGCCATGGCCGAGGGAACCTGACGCCGCTCCCCCTTCCCGCGCGCCGGTGCGTACGGCGGCGCGCCGGGAAGGGCGGGGGCAGGTGTGGTTCGCTGCGGGGGTGACTCAGGATGGGGAGATCGTGGCGTTCGCCTCTGCCGAGGCGTTCGGGGCGTGGCTCGGCGAGCATCATGGCGACTCGCCCGGGATCTGGCTGAAGCTGCGTAAGAAGGGTCCCGGGGTCGTCGCGCTGGAGTACGCGCAGGCGGTCGAGGTGGCGCTCTGCTACGGCTGGATCGACGGCCGGAAGGCGGGGTTGGACGACGAGTGGTGGTTGCAGCGGTTCACCCCGCGCACCCCGCGCAGCAGGTGGTCCAAGGTCAACCGGGAGAAGGCGGCGGCCCTGATCGCGGAGGGCCGGATGCGGCCGGCGGGACAGGCCGAGGTGGACCGCGCCAAGGCGGACGGCCGGTGGGACGCGGCCTACGACAGCGCGCGGACCGCGACGGTGCCGGACGACCTCGCGGCGGCGCTGGCCGCCGACCCGGCCGCGGCGGCGTTCTTCGAGACGCTGGACCGGCAGAACCGCTACGCGATCCTGTACCGGGTGCAGGACGCCAAGAAGCCCGAGACCCGCGCGCGCCGGATCGGGAAGTTCGTGGCGATGCTGGCGCGGGGCGAGAAGCCGCACCCGTAGGCCGCGGCGAAGGCCGGTCGGGCGGCGGGGCTCACCCCGCGGGGCGGTACGCGGGGAGCGCGGTCTCGGCCAGTACCTCGTCGAGGGCGCGGCGCGTGGCCGCGTCCAGCGGTGCCGCAGGGAGGCGTACAGCGGGGCAGGCGATGACGCCCCGGCGCACCAGGACCTCCTTGTGCACCGCCCACGCCTGCCCGGCGCGGATGCCGAGGTGGATGAGCGGCAGCAGCCGGCGGAACGCGGCGCGGGCGGTGGTGCGGTCGCCCGCGCCGAGGGCGTCCAGCAGCCCGCGCAGCACGTCGGAGAACTCGCAGGCGGGCATGGTGCCGACCGCTCCGCAGTCCGCCTCGTCGATGACGTACTGGGCGTTCTGCCCGCCCAGTACGGCGAGTCGCCGGCCCACCGCGGCGGTGACGGCGGCGATCTTGGCGGGCGGTGCGGGCACCTCGACCTTGACCGAGGTGATGCCCGGTTCCGCGGCGAGCGCGGTGATCTGGTCGACGCCGATGCCCACACCGGTGACGCCGGGCGCGTCCTGGATCATGACCGGTACGGGCGCGGCCGCGGCCACCTCGGCGTAGAAGTCGAGGACCTGGCCCGCGGAGGGCTTGGTCAGGAACGGCGGCAGCACCATCAGGTGGTCGGCGCCGTCCTCGGCGGCGCGGACGGCCTGTTCGCGCGCGGTGACGGTGCTGGTGGCGTTGACCCCGGCCACCACCGGCAGGTCCGGCCCGGCGGTGGCACGGACCGTGCGCAGAATCGCGGTGCGTTCGGCGCCGGTGAGCGCGAAGCCCTCGCTGGCCATGCCGAAGACTGCGACCCCGTCGACGCCGGAGGCGAGCTGGAAGTCCACCAGGGTGCGCAAGGAGGGCAGGTCAAGGTCTCCGGCGGCGGTGAAGGGCGTGGCGAGGATGGGTATCAGGCCGTGCGGCTGCCGGGCGGCGGGGGCGGCTTCGGGGCTGTCGGCGCTGCGGGGGCCCTGCGGGTCCTGCGGGCTCTGCGGGGTGGTCACGGCGGTCACTTCTCCTCGGACAGTGCGGTGATCTTCTCCACGTCCACCTCGACGCCCAGTCCGGGCCCGGTGGGAAGCGTGTATCCGGCCGGTGTCGCGTCGAGCGGAACGCGCAGGATGCTCTGGGCCACCGGCAGGGAGTCGGCCTGGAACTCGAAGAAGGGGCAGTCGGCCGTGGCGGCGCTCAGCTGGATGCCCGCGGCCAGCGCGACGCCGAGGCCGACGGAGTGGTGCGGGGCCACGGGCACGTGGGCGGCGGAGGCGAGTTCGCAGATCACGGCGGCCTCGGTGATGCCGGTGCGGGCGACGTCGGGCTGGGCCAGCCTGAGGGCGCGGCGGCCGAGCCAGTCGGCGAACTCGTAGCGGTTGCGCAGCGCCTCCCCGACGGCCACGGGGGTGGTGACGCGGGTGGCCAGTTCGGCGTGGCCGGCCACGTCCTCGGGCGCGAGCGGCGCCTCGTAGAACAGCGCGCCGCGCCGGTCGAGCTCCCGGCCGAGGGTGACGGCCTCCTCCAGGCGGTAGGCCCAGTGGGCGTCCACCGCGATCCGCAGCCCCGGGGCGCCGGCGGCGACGGCGTCGAAGGTGGCGAGGTCCTGCTCGATGCCCTTGCCCAGGGCGAGCTTGACCAGGCTCGCCCCCTTGCGCTCGTAGTCACGGGCGAGGGCGGCCCGCTGCGCGTCGGTCGGTTCCGGCAGGCCGGAGACGTAGGCGGGGACCTGGTCGCGGTAGGCGCCGCCCAGCAGTTCGGCGACGGACAGCCCGGTCAGCTTGCCGTGCAGGTCCCACAGGGCGATGTCCACGGCGGCCATGGCGTCCGCCTGGTGACCCACCAAGTGGCCGCGCTCCCGCATCAGTTCACGCATCCGCTGCCACAGCGGCCGGACCCGGCGGGGGTCCCGGCCGACCAGTTGCCCGGCGAGCAGCCGGTCCACCACGGCGGCGGGCACCTCCGGGCCGACCGGCGCGAGGGCCTCGCCCCAGCCGACGCAGCCGTCGTCGGTGCGGACCTCGACCAGCAGGGTCTCGAAGCGCCCGGAGTACAGGCTGCGCCAGGGCTCGCGGACGACGTAGCCGCGCTCGGCCGTCAGCTCGCCGCCGTCGTCGAGGCGCCCCAGGTAGGCCCGGGGCCCCGACAGCTTCAGAACGTGCGTGACGACCTCGGTGATCTTCGCCATGCGTAGCGCCTTTCATTTTTCGAGCGGTGCACTGTGGATTCTGCACGTGGGTTGCAAATAGAGCAAGCAGCGTTAACATCTCTGCCATGAGTTCCGAACGAGGCGGTAACCAGACCGTCGAGCGCGCCGCGGCCGTCCTCCGGGCCTTCACCCACGGGCGTCCCGCCCTGCGGGTCTCGGACGTCGCCTCGGCGCTCGACCTCAACCTGTCCACCACATCCCGGCTGCTGGCCACCCTGGAGGCCGCCGAGCTGGTGCGCCGCGACCCGGTCAGCCAGCTGTACGAGCTGGGGCCCGCGGTGATCTCCATGGCCGGCGTCGCCCTGAACAACGACCCCGTCTACCGGCAGTCCCGGCCGGTCACCCAGCGCCTCGCCTGGGAGCTGGGGCTCGGCGCGAACGTGGCCGTGCGCCGCGGCGGCGAGCTGTTCTACCTCCAGAACGTGGAGGGCCAGCTCGCCCACAAGTCGTACTCGCTGCTGGGCCAGCGCAACCCGCTGCACGCCACCGCGATGGGCAAGTGCCTCGCCCTGGGCATGACGGCGAAGGAGCGCGCGCAGCTGCTCGGCGCCGGCCCCTTCCCCTCGTACACCCCGCGCACCCTCACCACCCCCGAGGCGCTGGAGGCGGAACTCGCCGCGGTCGCCGAGCGCGGATGGGCCACCGAGGTCGAGGAACTCGCCCTCGGCCGCGCCTGCATCGCCGCACCCGTACGCGATCACACCGGGGGCGTCGTCGCCGCGATCTCCGTCTCCGGTGCCCTGTCCGCGATCGCGCTGCACGACCGCGAGGCCGACCTCGGCCGCCGGATCATCGAGGCGGCGGACAGCGTCAGCGTCGGCCTCGGCTACCTGGGTCCCGCCCCCGCCCCGCGGGCATCGGCCGCCACGTCACCGGCCGCGGCAGAGGGCGGCCACCGTTCGTGAACCTCCCGGAGTTACCGCCGCACGCGGTGACCACCCGCACCCCATCGAGGTCCCCATGTCCCAACAGACCGCCGCCGCGCCCTTGTCGGGCACGCGGACGTCCGCCTCCGCTCCCTCCGGCAGAGTCCTCGTGGCCGGCAGCATCGGCAACTTCGTCGAGTGGTTCGACATCGGCATCTACGGCACCCTCTCGTCCGTGATCGCCGGGAACTTCTTCGCCAAGGGCAACCACACCGCCGCGCTGCTGTCGACCTTCGCCATCTTCGCGCTGGGCTTCGCCGTCCGGCCGCTGGGCGGCCTCTACTTCGGCCCGCTCGGCGACCGGATCGGCCGCAACCGCACCCTGGCCGTCACGGTCATCCTCACCTCCGCCTCCACGTTCGCCGTCGGCGTGCTGCCCACCTACGCCACCGTGGGCACGCTCGCCCCGTGGCTGCTGGTCCTCGCCCGGCTCGTCCAGGGGTTCGCTGCCGGCGGCGAGACCTCCAGCGCCGTGAGCCTGCTGTTCGAGTACGCGCCCCGCAACCGCCGCGGCTACTACACCAGTTACGCCGCCAGCCTCGGCTTCGTCGCCTTCGTCGCCGGCGCCGGCACCGCGCTGCTGCTCACCCTCGGGTTCGGCGACGACCAGATGTCCTCCTTCGCCTGGCGCATCCCGTTCCTGATCGCCCTGCCGCTGGGCATGGCCGGGCTCTACCTCCGGCTGAAGCTCGACGACACCCCGGAGTTCGTCCGGATCGAGAAGAGCGGCGAGCTCGCCGCGTCGCCGGTCCGGGAGACCTTCCGCACCGCCGCCGGGCCGATGGCGATCCTGGCCGGGCTCATCGTCCTCAAGGGCGTCGCGCACTGGATCCTCCAGACCTTCATGATCAGCTACCTCACCGACACGATGCACTTCAGCCGGACGCAGTCCTTCGCCGCCTCGATGGTGTGCATGGGGGCCGTGGCGCTCCTTATCCCCGCCGCGGGGCTGCTGTCGGACCGGGTGGGCCGCAAGCCGCTGCTCATCGGCGGCTCGGTCGGCCTGATCGCCCTGGCCTGGCCCTGCCTGCTGCTGATGTCCTACGGCAACGCGGTGCTGGCGGTCGCCGCGATGGTGCTGCTCGGGCTGCCCATTGCCGCGTACGACGGGGCCGCCAACGCCAGCATGGCCGAGCTGTTCCCCGCGCGGATCCGCACCGGCGCCATCGCCATCCCGTACAACGTGTCGGTCAGCCTCTTCGGCGGCACCGCGCCCTACGTCGCCACCTGGCTGGTCAGCGGGACCGGGTACGACCTCGCCCCGTCGTACTACCTGATGTTCGCCGGGCTGCTGACGCTGGTCACCGTGGTGCTGGGGGTACGGGAGACGGCCGGGCCGCGCGCCGACCCGGAGTTCACCTACTGACGGCACGTCAAACGCCCCACCCCACGAGGAGTTCCGATGTCCCTCCCCGCTCCGCCCGAACGGTCCGACCGGCGCTTCGGCGAGGCTCTGGCGCGGCACGGCCTGGTCGCCATCCTCCGCTCCACCCGGGGCACCCGGCTGCCGGAGGTGATCAGCGTCCTGGCCGGCGCCGGGGTTCGGCTGATCGAGGTCACCGTACGCACCCCCGGGTGCCTAGCGGCGCTGCGGGAGACGGGGGACCGGCTCCCCGCGGGGGTGTACCTCGGCGCGGGCACCGTCACCACCCTCGAGGAGGTCGAGGCCGTACGGGCCGCCGGGGGGACCTTCACCGTCAGCCCGCACTGCGACCCCGAACAGGTCCGGGCCGCCCGCGACGCACGGCTGGCGGCCCTGCCCGGCGCGATGACCCCGACGGAGATCCTCACCGCGTGGCGGGCCGGCGCCACAGCGGTCAAGGTCTTCCCGGCCGCACGGGCCGGCGGCCCGTCCTACACCGCCGACGTGCACGCCACGCTCCCGGAGATCCCGCTGGTCCCCACCGGGGGCATCGGCGCCGGGCAGATCGCCGCCTACCGCGCGGCCGGAGCGGTAGCCGTCGGGGTCGGCTCGCCCCTGCTGGGCGACGCCCTCGACGGCGGATCGCTGACCGAACTCGCCTCCCGTGCACGGGACTTCGTGGCAGCTGCGGCCGCGCGATGACCAGCACGACCGACCGGAACGACGTGACCACCATGACCGGCCCCACCGGCCCGACCCACCCGACCGACCGGACCGACCGGACCGACCCGACCGACCTGACCGTGCTCGGCGAGACCATGGCGAGCCTCACCCCCGACCATATCGGCCCGCTGCGGCACGCCCGCGGGCTCGGCCTGTCCGTGGCCGGCTCCGAGTCGACCGTGGCCATCGGCGCCGCGCGGCTCGGCCACCGCGCCGCCTGGATCGGCCGCATCGGCGACGACGAACTCGGCCGCACCGTCCTGAACCGGCTGCGCGGCGAGAACCTCCTCGTCCACGCCGTGACCGACCCCGAGGCGCCCACCGGGCTGATGCTCAAGGAGCGGCCCGCCGCCGGCCACAGCCGGGTGCACTACTACCGCGCCGGTTCCGCCGGCTCCCGGCTGCACCCCGACGACCTGCCCGGGCCGCTGCTGGAACGCACCCGCGTGCTGCACACCACCGGCATCACCCTGGCCCTGTCCGACAGTGCCCGCACGACCGCCCACGAGGCGATGCGCCGCACCCGCGCGGCCGGCGGCACCGTCTCCTTCGACCTCAACCACCGTGCCCGGCTGTGGTCGAAGGACACCGCGCGCGCCGCGCTGACCGCCGTACTGCCCCTGGTGGACCTGCTGTTCGCGAGCGTGGACGAAGCGGTGATGGTGACCGGACGGCCGGACCTGACCCCGGCGCAGACCGGGCAGCAACTGCTCTCCCACGGCCCCGGCACCGTCGTCCTCACCGACGGGGCCGCCGGAGCGGTGTGCGTCACCGCCGACCGTACGATCCCGGTCGCCGCCGTCCCGGTCCAGGCCGTGGACCCGGTCGGCGCGGGCGACGCGTTCGTCGCCGGCTGCCTGTCGGGCTTCCTCGCCGGCCTGACCACCGAGGAGGCGCTCGCCCGCGCCGCCGCGGTGGCCGCGCTGTGCGTCGCCTCGGAGGGCGACTGGGAAGGGCTCCCCGAACCGGACCGCCTCCCCCAGGCCGCCCACCGGCCCGGCACGGTCCTGCGCTGACCCGGCCGTCGGGCCGCCAATTCGTCGCGATAGCGACGTCATAGGGACGGGATTACGCGGGTTCCTAGCCTCGGAGCAGAAGTTGCCGCCGGACACGCACCGAGGAAAGGACCCCCGATGTTCACCCACCGCGCCTTCCCCACCGCCTTCGCCGCCGTCGCCGCCGCCGTGCTCTGCGTACCTCTGGCCCTCGGCCTCTCCGCCGGCCGCGCGCACGCCCAGGCCGGTCACACCCCGGCCGGCCACACCGCCGCCCGGACCCTGGCGGCCGCGCCCGCGAGCACGGCCGCCGACGACTCCACCGGCGGCACCGACAGCACCGACCCCTGGGGCTGAGCCCGCGAGCTCAGCAGCCGTCCGCGCACTGACCGGTGAGGGCGGCCATGAGCTCCTCCGCCCGCTTCAGTTCCCGGGCCATCTGCTGCTTCCGGAAGACCGGGACCGCCGCTTCCAGCAGGCGGTCGGCCTGACGGCGCCGGTCCCCGCGGAGCAGCAGCAGCGCCGCCAGGTCCAGGGAGACCGACGCGACACCGGAGTGGTCGAGGATCTCCTCACGGACGGACAGTGCCCGGGTGAAGAAGTCCTCGGCCTGCGCGGGCCGGCCCATCGACACGTTGACGCGGCCCAGATCGTGCAGCAGATGGCCCTCGCCGATCACGTCGCCGCTGCTGGAGACCATCGCGAGCACGTCGGTCAGGATCTGCTCCGCCTTGGTCAGCTCCCCGCGCTGCTGGTGCACTTGTCCGACCCGCTGCAACGCCCGGGCCTGGCCCCCGAGGTATCCGCTTGCGCGGTAGATCTCCAGCGCCTCCTCCAGTTGCGCCAGGACCCGGCCGGTATGGCCCTGCCGCAGCCAGATGTCGGCGCTCTGCGTCAGCACGGAGGCCCGGCCCACGTGGTCGCCGGCCCGGTCGAAGTCCCGCCGGGCCTGGTCGTAGAGGAGCAGTGCCTTGTCGTCGTTGCCCTGGACACGTTCCAGGAAGGCCAGGTCGCGCCGGCACAGGGCAAGGCCCTTGGGGTCGGCCAGCTCCTCGAACAGCTTCTGCGACTCCGTCAGCGCGGCGCGGGACTCGCCGAGCTGGCGCCTGTTGAGGTAGAGGGTGCCCAGGGAGCCGAGCACCGCCGCGTGCCCGCGCCGGTTGCCGGCCTGGCGGACCGCGGAGAGCGCCTTGCGGTGGGTCCGGGCCCACACGTCCAGGTAGCCGCGGGCCTCGAAGAACGACACGAGGCTGACGGCCAGTTCCCAGCTGACCTCGTCCTCGCCGGTCCGCGCCGCGTGCTCCACGGCGATGCCCAGGTTCTCCCGCTCCCGGTCCAGCCACTCCATGGGGTCGGCCAGCAGTTCCCGGACATGGCTCTCGGGCGGCTGCCAGCGGATCGTCCCACCGCGCAGGTAGTCGGTACCGAAGATCTTCCGGCCGGCCCGCTCCGCGAGCGCCAGCCATCCGCCGAACATGCGGCGCAGTGCCTCCTGCCGCTGCTGTCCCCCGATCTCCTCGGCGAGCCGTTCGCGTGCGAACAGGCGGATGATCTCGTGGAAGCGGTACCGGAAGTGCCCGCCGGCGTCGACGCCGACGACATCCAGCATCTGCACGTCGACGAGCGGTTCCAGCAGGTCCGACGCGTCCGGCCGCCGGTCGTCCACCAGCGCGCCCGCGAGCCATCCCGGCAGCGTCGAGCCCTGCGCCAGGCTGAGCAGGCAGAGCAGTTGGCGCTGCGGACGGCCGAGCCCGTCGTGGGTGAGCGACAGGCTCGCCCGCATCCTCATCTCGCCGTGGGCGAGCTCGTCCAGTCCGCCCCGCTCGTCGGCCAGGCGCCCCAGCATCGACGCCAGCGACCAGTGCGGCCGGGCGGCGAGGCGCGCCGCGAGGATGCGCAGGGCGAGCGGGAGTCCGCCGACCGCTCGGATGAGGGCTTTCGCGGCTTCCGACTCGCGGGCGACCCGGTCGTGGCCGACAACGTTGCCGATCAACTCCAGCGCCCGGTCCGTGTCCAGGATGTCCAAAGTGACGCGGTGGGTGCCGGGAAGGCCGGTGAGCCGGTTCCTGCTGGTGACCAGGACCGCGCAGCTTCTGGAGCCCGGCAGCAGCGGACCGACCTGCGCCTCGTCCGCCGCGTCGTCCAGGACGACGAGCATCCGCCGGGTGGCCAGCAGGCTCCGGTACATCTCGGCGCGCTCGTCGAGCCCGTCGGGGATCAGGGAGCCGGGGATGGCCAGCGCTCGCAGGAAGCGGCCCAGCACCTCCCTGGCGTTGAGGGGATCGGGGCGCACCCCGCGAAGGTCGCAGTAGAGCTGGCCGTCGGGGAAGTACTCGTCGCTCAGCCGGTGGGCGATGTGGGTCGCCAGGGTGGTCTTCCCGATTCCGGGGCGGCCGACGATGGCGACGATCCCCATGGCCCGGCCGGATCCGGTGGCCCGCAGCACGGCCTCGGTCTGCGCGATGACCGCGTCGTCCCCGACGAAGTCGGCGGTGTCCGCGAGGAGTTGGTGCGGCACTTCGTCGCGCTGCCGGTACTCGGACTCGGCCTCCGCCCCGGCCTCGGCGTCGGGTATCGCTTCGGGTTTCGCTTCGGCTTTCCCCTCGGCTTTCCCTTCGGCCGCCGCTTCGGCTTCGGGCGGGCGGGGGGCGACGGCGGCCGGGGCGGAGGCGCCGCCCTGGGGTCCGGGTGACGGGAGGTTCAGGCCGATGCCCGTGCCCGCCCGAAGTGCCGGGTCGTCGGCGAGGATGGCGCGCTCCAGGTTGCGCAGATCCTGGCTCGGCTCCAGGCCGAGTTCGTCGCGCAGCAGCGTACGGCCGGCCCGGTAGGTCTCCAGTGCCTCCGCCTGGCGTCCGGACCGGTGCAGGGCGAGCATGAGCTGTCCGCGGAACCGGTCACGCAGCGGGTACTCGCGGACCATCCGGCCCAGTTCGGCGATGAGCTGGGTGTGCCAGCCGAGGTCGAGCTCCAGTTGCAGATAGGTCTCCGTGGCCGCCAGGCGTTCTTCGTCCAGCTGGATTCCGGTGCGCTCCAGGGCCTTGC
Organism: Actinacidiphila sp. bgisy145; assembly: GCF_057708125.1. Taxonomy (NCBI): domain Bacteria; kingdom Bacillati; phylum Actinomycetota; class Actinomycetes; order Kitasatosporales; family Streptomycetaceae; genus Actinacidiphila; species Actinacidiphila sp. bgisy145. The sequence continues at coordinate 36,210 of NZ_JBYIRL010000013.1, read as the reverse complement.
TGGAGATGCCGCTCAGGCAGATGCCGCGCCAGATTCCCACCGCGTGGCGCAGCGTCTCCGCCGCTTCGGCCGGTCTTCCCCCCTTCACCAGCGCGCGGGCATCGGCCGTCAGGCGGTTGAAGACGGTCAGGTCGATCGACGCGTCGTCGACCTGGAGCAGGTAGCCCGGGGGCCGGGTCACGACCGACGCCTCGGACCCGGCCGCGGCAAGGGCCTTGCGAATCCGGGAGACGCAGATCTGGACCTGGGTACGGGCGGTGTCCGGCGGGTTCTCGTCCCAGAGGACGTCCACCAGGTGGTCGGTGCGCACGATGCGGTTGCTGTGCAGCAGCAACGCGGCCAGCACCACCTCCTGGCGGCCCGGACGGATGCTCACCGGCCCGTCGGCGCCGAAGACCTCGAGCGGTCCGAGCAGGCGGAATCTCAGCCGTTCGTCGCGGGGCCGCTGCTCGTAGGGTAACTCCCCCACCAGGCCTCTCCTTTCCGGCTCATGGTCGCCTTCGACAACGCCATTCGACTGCGCGAAAGTCCCCCGAGCCGCACACCGGCAGCGGCCTGTGCCCGTCGACGTGCATTCATGCATGTTACGTGAGCAACCCCGTAACTACCCAGCACGCCAAGGGGACACGCCACGCCGACGCGCCTGCCGTTCGGTGCGCGCCGCGGCCGGCAGCTGGATCGTCCGGGCGTCGCCCCGGTCGCGTACCGCTGATCCGCGGCTGCCGGGCGGCGCCGCCGCCCGCCCCCATCGTCCGGAGAAAGCGGCGCGATAGGGCCGGGTTATGCGCCCGCACGATGCTCGAAGGCGTAAGGACCGGCCGTCAAGGGCCCGGTCGCCGCACGAGGGAAACGGCCTCCGACATGAGCCGCGAGAATCTGGAACCCCGTTATCCCAGCACCGCCCTGACGGCTGCCGGGATCACGCACGCGATGCTGACCTACCGTTACCGGGACGCCGGAGACCTCGACGGCTACGGCTCCTTGCTGGACGAGGGAGTCGAGGTTGCGGAACCCGGCGCTCCCCGCTGTCGCGGCCGCGGGGAGGTCCTGCGGTCCGAGGCCGGTGCGACGGGCCGCCGCGGCAGACACCGGCTTCGCCGGGTGGTGGCCGAGGGGGACACCATCGTCGTCATCGGCCGGCTCTCGGCCCCGGACGGCAGCACCGCCGAAGACGGCCCGGAAGACGTGGAGTTCGTCGACGTCTTCACGCTGTCGGACGCGGCGCTGATCCTCGACTGCCGCAGGTACTACCACGCCGAGCCCTGGGCACCCCCGGCCCCGGCATGACCGGCGGACCGCGACCGGTCCGCACCGGTCCCCGCGCTACGCCCCTTCCGGCGGTCGGCGCACCGCGGTCTCCAGCGCGGCCGCCGCCCGGTCCGGGGCGGCGGGGCCCACCCGGGGCCTGCGTCGCCCGCGTTCGACATTCGACGTCATCGATCCGCCCACGATGGGAGTTTGGAAATGACCCAGCCGACCGACCTCATCGGAAGCACTCGATCGTCGTTACGGTCCGCCGCGATCGGCCTGGCCGAGAGAAGCCTGCGGGAAGAGGACCTCAGCCCCACCTCGATCGCCCGCGGACTGAACGTCTCGGTCCGCACCCTGTACCGGGCCTTCGACGGCACCGGGGAGACGCTCATGGGCTATGTCCGCCGCCGGCGGCTGGAACAGGCCCGGGTCGACCTCATCTCTGGCCACGGCCACCTGACGGTGAGCGAGATCAGCCAGCGCTGGCGCTTCGCGGACAGCAGCCACTTCATCCGGGCCTTCCGGCAGCGCTACGGAACGACACCGGCGCGGATCTCCGACGCGCTCGTCGGCGCGGGCGATCCGTAGCCGAGGCCGCGCGGGCGGGTCCGGCCCGGAAGGCCGACGGGACGGCCCGCCCGCGCCGCCGACAGTCACGGGGACTGCTCGAACGAGCAGTCCGGCCCCTCTTGTTGAAAGGCAGGTTGTCGTGCCCTCGTTCTCGATCCGCATGGATCACGTACGCCTCGACGTCACGGATGTGGCCCGGTCGGCAGCGTTCTACGCGGCCGCGCTGCACCTGGAGCAGGTCGTCCGCTATGAGCTGGACCGGCGGACGATCCTCCAGATGGCGCCCGCCGGCATGCCCGCGGGCGTCGAACTCTGGCAGGAGGACGGCCTCCTGCCGGCGCCGCACCCCTCCCAGCACCTGGCCTTCTCCGTCGACGACGTGCCCGGGATCGTGGCCCACGTCCGGGCGCTGGGCTATCAGATCGTCGAGGAACCGCGGCGCATCGGCGGGGAGACCGTCGCGTTCCTCTCCGATCCGGACGGCCACTTGATCGAGATCAACGACTTCCGGGGCCGTGGGGTGGCCGAGGCGGGCAGGGCCCCGGACAGCTCTTCGAGCAGCAAGGTCGTCGAGTAGCCGTCGACGAAGGGCACGGTGACCACCTCGCCGCCCCAGGCCCGCACCGCCTCGGTCTCCGGCAGCTGCGCGGCGTGGTAGTCACCGCCCTTGACGAAGACGTCCGGGCGCAGCGCCCGCAGCGCGCGCTCGGGGGTGTCCTCGTCGAAGACCACCACCGCGTCGACCGAGCGCAGCGAGCGCAGCATCCCGGCCCGGTCGACCGCGGGCAGCACCGGCCGCTCCGGGCCCTTGAGCCGGGACACCGACTCGTCGCCGTTGATGCAGACGACCAGCAGGTCGCCCAGGCGGCGGGCCTCTTCCAGCATGGTGACGTGTCCGCGGTGCAGCAGGTCGAAGCACCCGCCGACCGCCACCACGGTGCCGCCTGCGGCCTGCACCCGCCGCGCCATGGCCAGCGGGTCCTCGTCCGGTCGGGCCTCGTCCGGGGCGGCCGGCCGGTCACCGACGTTCCGGGGGCCGCCGTTCTCCACGTACGTGGTGGCGGCGTCCGTCGCGGCGGCCACCGCCTCGGCCGTCGTGGCGCCTTCGGCCAGCCGCAGGACCGTCGTCGCGGCGAACCGGTCCCCCGCCCCGCAGCTGTCGAGCGCGACGATCCGCCGGCTGTTGACCACCAGCGGGGTGCCGCCGCCGCTGTGCACCAGGACGGCGCCGTGCGCGCCCCGGGTGACCACGGCCTGCTCGGCCGGCCACCGGTCCAGCAGGGCCCGGGCCGCGGCGACGACCGCGGACAGGCCGTCAGGGCCGCCGGTCTCCTGCCGGCCCGTCAGCACCTCCGCTTCCCGCTGGTTGGGGGTGACCAGGCGGACCCCGGGTACCGCGGCGGTGCCCCGCGGATGCGGGTCCCACACCATCGGCACCCGGCCCGCCGCCTCGGACAGCAGCCGGCGCAGTCCCGGCAGCGCGGTCACGCCGCGGCCGTAGTCCGACACGAGGACCGCGTCGGCCCCGGCCAGCGCTTCGGCGGCGCCGTCCAGGCCGGCCGGCCGTATCTCGCCCGCCGGGCCTGCCTCGTCCAGCATCAGCAGGGTGCGGTCCGCGGTACGGATACGGGACTTGACGGGTGTCGGTCCGCTCAGGCCGAGATCGACGACACGGACGCCGGCTTCGTCGAGCAGGGTGCGCAGCAGGGCGCCGGGGGCGTCCTTCGACAGCGCGGTCACCAGGGTCACGTCGTGGCGGTCCGTCGCGGCGAGCACCGCGGCCAGCCCCGCGCCGCCGGGCCGGTGGACCGTGTCGAGCCCGGCGAGGACCGGGACGGGTGCTTCCGGGGAGAGCCGGCTGACCGAGCCGGTGCTGTCCCGGTCGAGCAGGGTGTCCCCGACCACCACGATCCTCGGCCGCCTCGGGGTCCCGCTCCGCTCGGCCGGGACGGCGGCCGGAATCGCGGCCGGAGCCGCGGTCGGAACCGCGACCGGAACCGCGACCGGGCTCTCCGCGGGGGCCGGCGCGGCCGGCACCGGCGCCGGCTCCGTACCCGGCTCCGACACCGGCGCCGACGCTTCGAGCAGCCGCTCGTCGACCGCCGACGCGAGCAGGTGCACCACCACGAGCTGGCACTCCTGGACGTTGGCGGAGGTGTCCGCCTCGATCGCCAGTGCGTCGTCGGCGAGTTCGGCCAGCGGATTCGGCCCGGGCCCGGTGAGGGCCCAGGTGGTGGCTCCGGCCGCACGGGCCGCCTCCACGGCGTGGAGCAGGTTGGTGCTGCGGCCCGATGTCGACAGCAGCAGCACGATGTCGCCGGGCCGGGCGTGCGCCTCGATCTGGCGCGCGAACACCCGGTCGTATCCGTAGTCGTTGGCCACCGCGGTCACGGTGGAGGAGTCGGCGTGCAGGGCGACCGCGGCGACCGCCCGCCGTTCGCGCTGGTAACGCCCGACGAGTTCCGCGGTCAGATGCTGTGCCTCGGCCGCCGAGCCGCCGTTGCCGGCGGCCAGCAGCGTTCGCCCGGTACTGAGGCGGTCCGCGAGTTCAGCGCCCCAGCGCGTGATCCGGTCCACATCGAGACCGGCCAGCGCCTGCGCCAGACCTGTGAGATGGCTGTGGCTGTGGTCCGCGGACGCCGAATGGGCAGCCATGGTTTCTCCCTCGATGACACGCGACATCGGCCCGTATCCCTCAGGGGTACCGGGAGTCGCGCCGCTCGCTTCGTGGTTTTGCCAGCTACGACCTGATCGATGCCGCCCCTTCCGGGCGCGGAGATCCTGGTCGACGGTGATGCTTCGCCAGTCCAATACGGAATGTATAGCCAGAACAAATTCTCCGACGCCGGGAACCCGGACATTCCGGCCCGGATCGACCAAAGTTGGCGCTGCTTTTCCATTCGTGGCCCGGAAATTCCGTCCGGCTCCGGGGAGCGGTCGCCGAACGGCGGACAACCGGCCCGGCGGACGATCCGGAACCTGGCGCGCAAGTTCAATGAACCGCCTTTCGGCATGTCGTACGGTTCCAACTGGACGGCGCGAGGCCGTATCGGCGCAACCGGCCGATTCTCTTGTCAGTTTGGCGGGACGTGATGACGACTCCTTGTGGGACACCGAACGGAATTCATCCGCCGTCAGCCGACGTGCTTGTGGTCGGCGGCGGACTCGCGGGGCTTTATCTGGCCCGCCGGATGGCCGCGACTCATTCGGGCAGCATTCTCGTCGTCGAGGCCGGGCCGGACGCCGGACACGGTCACCTCCGGTGGGAGCACGACCGGGAAAAGGCCGACCGGATATGGCTCGACCCCGCGTCCGATCCCTACTTCCGGCGGCCCTATCACCCCACCGCGACGGGGTTCGACGGAATTTCGGGTCTGCGCGGCCGGCTCGGCGGGCGGGCGCTGTACTGGGGTGGCGTCGCGCTTCCGATCGAGCCGTGGGCGCTGGCGGACGGCAGCTGGCCGGCCGAGGTCGTGGCCGATCTGACGATGCCGCGGAACGGCGAACCGCCGCTCTACGACTCGGTCGTCGCCGACCTGGAGAAGTGGGCGGGCGGCCCGCTCTGCGCCGGGCGCGGGTTCGAACTCGGCGGCCGCCGGTTCACCGAGGTGCCCCGGGCGGTGCTCGCCGAGGAGGGCTCCCCGCGCTGGCGGGCCTGGTCGCCGCTGGAGGACCTGCACGACCCGGCGCGGCCCGGCGCGGTGTCCGTGCGCTGCGACCTCCAGGTGGTCGCGGTGGTGACCGGGCCGGACGGTACCGCCCGCGGGGTGCTCGTCGAGCACGACGGGGAGCGGACGGTGATCGGGGCCGGACGCGTCGTCCTGGCCGCGGGCACCGTGGAGAACAGCCGGCTGGTGTTGCAGGCGCTGCCACCTGACGGCGCCACCGGGACCGCCTCGCTGCCGGGCCTGGTGGACAAGCTGGCGCAGGGGTTCGTGACGGCCTTCGCCCCGGCGGCCGTGCCGGAGCAGCTCCGGCCGTTCGCCGAGGCCGGCGGCCTGTTCATGGCGCCCGGCCCGGCCGGTTCGCGCTCCAACCTGTTCCTGCGCGTCTACACCAACGACCACGGCCTCACCGTCGTGGACTGCTACCTCATGGGCGAGCAGACCCGCGATCCGTCCGGCCGGGTGTGGTGCGAGCCCGGGCCGGAGCTGCCCTGGCCGACGTTCGCGGCCGGCCATGTAGGCGAGGCGGACCGGCGGTTGGCCGGCGACCAGCGGCGGGAACTGCGGCGGATGCACCAGCTCCTGGGCGGGCAGGCGAACACGACCGCGGCCCCCCTCGTGTTCGAGGACGGGTTCGGCTCGGCCGACCTCGCCGGCCGGATCACCGCCGGGGACAGCATGCAGGTGCCCGGACAGCCGGTGACGTACAGCTTCCCGCTCGGCTGGGAGCAGCACGAGGCCGGCACGCTGCCGCTGGGCGGCGCGGTGGTGGACGAGCGCGCCCAGGTGCGGGCGGTGCCGGGGCTGTACGTGTGCGGGCCGGCGACGTTCCCGCGCACCGGCGCGGCGAATCCCGCCCTGACCGTCCTCGCCCTTGCCGCGCGGCTGGCCGGCGAACTCACCGGGGCGCGCCGATGAGCGCCGCCGCGACCGGCCGGCGCAACGCGCTGCTGTTCCTCAACGGCGGCCTCGGCAACGGCATCATCCTCGCCCCGCTGCTGGCGGAGCTGGAACGGACGCTGCCCGGCCTGCGGTACTGGTCGCCGCCCAACGCGATGCTGGAGGCGGACTGGGTGCGCGAAGCGGCCGGCCTGCGCGGTCCGACCGCCGTCCTGCCCACGCTCTGGCGGCGGTTCCGCCCCGCCGACCAGCCGGCCATCGTGGAGTTCTGCCGGCAGCACGACGTCACGCTCATCGTCAACCTGCGCCACGAGGAGTGGCAGCGCGACGGCGACTACCTCGACTTCCGCGAACGGGCCGCCGGACTCGGCATCGAGTGCTGGGACATGCACGAGATCACCGAGCCGGAGAAGCTCCTGCCGATCGGGAGCCAGGCGGCGGCGTGCCTGCGCCGGCACGGGGTCGAAACCGACGGGGCCGACGCGGCGTGGCTTGCCGGGTACCGGGCGCCGCGGCCGGGGTCGACCGGCATCTGCGTGGGCGCGAGCACCCGGCCCAAGCGCTGGCCCGCGTCCCGCTGGTCGGAACTGATCGGCGAACTCGGCCCGGTCGAGGTCTGCTCGGGGCCGGACGAGTCGGAGCGGGAGATCGCGCGGGAGCTGGCCGCCCGCCATCCCGGCCGGGTCACGCTGCGCCTGGTGGACAGCACCACGGAGCTGCGGGACTGGATCGGCGGCCTGGAGCGGCTGCTGACCAACGACTCGCTGGCGGTGCACCTGGCCGCGGCGCTCGGCTGTCCGGTGGTCGCGCTGTACCTCGCCACCGACGCCCGGATCTGGTCCCCGCTCGCGCTTCCGGGCCGGTTCCGGGCCGTGCAGAGCGGGCGGGCGCGCGCGTGCGCGTTCATGGGCGCGAACGGCACCTGCACCAACTACTACGACGTGTGCTTCGAGACCTGCCGTGACGGGGTCGCCGCGGCCGAGGTGCTGGCCGCGGCCGGCCGCCTGGCGCCGGCCGGCGCGAGCACACCCGACCATCGCGGCGAAGGAGCGGCAGCAGTATGAGGAATCGGGCGATCGCGGTCCTGGGCGGCCGAGCGGGCAACGCTGGTTCCAGCGCGCTGGAACTCGCCGACGCCATCGGCGGGGAGATCGGGCGCCGCGGGTACGGCATGGTCACCGGCGGGGACGGCGGTATCGCGGAGAGCGCGCAACGTGCCTGCGTGGCGGCGGGCGGGCAGACCCTGGGGCTGCTCAAGTGGAACCGGTTGGACGACGCCACCGACTGCACCACCTGGGCGCTGCCCACGTCGATGGACCTGGCCCGCAGCAACATCCTGAACTGGGCCGGGGACGGGGTGATCGCCTTCGAGGGCCGGTACGGGACGCTGGGCGAGATCGCGCTGGCCCTGGACACCGGGCGCCCGCTGGTCGTACTCGGGCAGCAGCCGTTCCTGGACGCCCGCGCTCTCGACGCGCCCACCTGCCGGCACTTCCCCGACCCGAAGCCGGAGGACGCCGCCTCGATCCTCGACAGCCTGGAGGAACTGATCGCGGCGTGCGCGCCGGCCCCGGTGCGGCCCGGCGCGGCACTGTTCGCCGACCAGGCGGCCGGCGCCGGCGGCATCGGACTGCGCCGGGCGGTGCCCGAGGATCTGGCCCTGTTCGAGCGGGCGTTCCGCGACGCCGAGGTGCGCAGGTGGTGGGACCTGCCCGCGGAACCCGAGCACCTGGCCCGGTTCCAGCACGAGCGCTGCCTGCCCTTCACGAAGGACGGCAGGACGGTCGGCTTCATCGAGTACGAGGTCGACTCCCGCACGGACACGGTGCGTCCGGACGTCGTGGTCGCCGCGCCGGAGGACCGGGGCCGCGGGCTGGGGTCCGCCGCGCTGGCCGCGTTCGCCGCCGCCGTCTTCGCGGCCGGCCACGCCCGGGTGGCCGTGCTGGCCGACGCCGCCAACACCCGCGCCCTGCGGTGCTACGAGAAGGCCGGCTTCCGCCACGTCGGAAGGCTGCGCTCCTACCTGCCGGGCCCGGACGGGCGGCGTGACGCGCTGCTGCTGGACCTGCTGCCCGATGACCTCAAGTCCGCCGAGGAGGACACGAAGTGAGTATCCGTCAGACGACGCTGTCGGCCGAGGCGCAGGACCGTCTCGCCTTCGATCTGGCCGTGCGCCAGGACGTCTTCGGCGACGCGGAGTCGATCCGCGTGGCGGACGAGGACGTGGAGAGCTGGGGGGAGTACGCGCGGTTCCTGCGGTGCGGCCGCCCGATCGAGGTGCGCGGCGGGGCGCGGGTCCCCCGCTATCCGGCGGCGGACAAGGGCCCGGCGCTCTGGTTCTCCGGCGGCGTGGAGTCGACCTACACCCGGGAGGTGCTGGCCGCGCAGGGCATCGAGCCGACCCTGCTGAGCATCCACGACTACGACCTGTTCGACGGGCCGGACCGCAAGATCGGCCAGATCCACTTCCTGTGCGCCGCCATCGCGTCCGCGCTCGGGTACGGGCCGGTCTATCTCGGCATGGAGCGCAACGACCTGCTGCTCGGGCACAGCGAGTTCATGCGCGGCTACTTCGAGCGGCACCCGCGTTTCGCCGACTGGTGGTCCCGGTACCAGCCGGCGCACCCGGTGCGTACCGTCGCCGGCGGCCTGCACAAGGAGGAGATGATCACCTGGCTGCACGAGCGGGACATCCCGATCCTCGGCACCTGCGACCGGCTGACGAACGGCGCGTGGTGCGGTGAGTGCTACAAGTGCTACGAGGCCTTCTACAGCGCGAAGGCCGTCGGCATAGACCTGGGGATTCCGCTGACCCGCCAGGCGTACGAGCTCTACCACGCCGAGTACGAGCGGTTCGTGGCCTCCGGGTTCACCGACAACTTCAACAACGCGTCCCAGCACTACGTCCGGCTCCAGATCACCTACGGGCCGCTCTTCGACCCGGACGCAGACTGCTGCGAGGTGCCGGCGTGAGCCCCCGGCCTCCCCGGCACGGCGCGGACGGCGCGGACGGCGCGGCCCCGATCACCGTCGTCCTGGAGTTCCCGGGAAGCGGCACCGCCGGACGCATCCGCGCGATGGACCTGGAGAGCCAGGGCTTCACCACCCGGTACCTGCTCGACGAGTTCCGGCCGCGACGGACCGGGATCGACGAGTACGCCCGGCAGTTGTCCGAGCGGGTCGCGGAAGAGGACGTCGGCGCCGTCGTGTCCTACTGCGGTGCCGCCGCCGTCGGCCGGCACCTGGCCGCGCACTGCCGCCGGCGTCCCACGCTCGTGGCGCTGAACCCGGAGCCGACACCGGCGGCCGGGGTGGCCGGCCTGTTGCGGCGCACGCTGGCCCGGGTCCCGCTGCCCCCCGAGGAGGCGGAGCGCTACCTCGCCGACGCCGACACCGTGCGCGAGGTCATCGCCGGCTGGCTGCCCGACATGGAGCGGGCCATGGCGCGGTCGTACGCCGGAGCGCCGCTCAACCTCGGGCCGGTGGCCGACCGCCTCGCCGCCATGCAGGCCGACTGGCTCGCCCATGTCACCGCGACCTGCGATCCGGACCGGCGGCCGGCCGGCCCGGAGGAACTGCACCTGGTGGCCCGGGACCACCCTTGCGACCCGGACTGCCCGGCGAAGCACGAGACGGTCGAGGTCGGCCGGGCGGACTTCTTCGCGGCACCGCAGACCAGGGACGCGCTGATCGGTGTGCTCAGCGCCTGAGCACACCGCGTCACACCGGAGGGACCGAAAGACATGCAGACTCTCAGTGCGAACCACGCGGTCGACGGGCGCGCGGGCGCGACGTCCGACTCCCTGCTGCTTCCCGGCAGCCGCCGCCGGATCTGGCCGCAGGCGATGGTGCGCAGCGCCGGCTACCCGGCGTCGGCCGCCCTCGCCCTCGCCGACCCTGCCGTCTGCCGCGCGGCCGACGCGGTGCCCGACGTCTCCCTGAGCCGGCGGATCGACCTCGCTTCCTTCGACCCGGCGTGGCGGGAGTACCGGCGCAGGGCCGACCGGTCCATGGCGGAGCTGGCCGGCTCGTCGTGGCTGCGGCTCGCGGTGACCTGGCAGAACCGCGCTGTGCTCGCCACCGGCATCGATCCGCTGCTCGCGCACATCAACGAGGGCCGGGGGCGGGACGCCAAACGCCGGGCCCGGGAGGCCACGCTCGTCACCTACGTGCAGCGGTACTGCACGAAGAACGAGACGATCGGGTTCTTCGGCCCGATCGCCTGGGCCGGGCTGGACCCCGCCCGCCCGGCCGCCGTGGCGGTCCGCCCGGGCAGCGGCCTGCTCTCCGGTGTGGACGTGCACATGGAGGGCTGGGCGGTGGACGCCGTGGCGGCGCACTTCGCCGAGCGGTTCGACCTGCGGCCGTGGCTGCCCGTGCGGCGCGTGCCCTCGCTGCGGCCGGCCGCCGACGGCGTACGGTTCTCCTCCGGCCGGGTGCAGCCGGCCGATCCGGTCACCGCGGCCGTCCTGGCCCGGGCGGACGGCCGGATGCCGGCGTGGCTGCTGGCGGCCGAGGTGGCGCGCGAACACCGGCTGGACGGCCCGGAGCAGGTCATGGCGCTGCTCGCGGAACTGGCCGACCGGCGCTGGCTGACCTGGGACCTCAACCTGGCCGGGCCGCTGCACACCGACGACGAACTGGCCGCGCTGGCGCAGCGGATCACCGATCCGGTGATCGGCGGGGCGCTGCGGTCCGCGGTCGGCAGGCTGGTTGCGGCCAAGCGGCAGGTCGCCGAGGACTGGGCCGACCCCGACCGCCTGGACCGGGCACTGGGCGCACTCGACAAGACCTTCGTCGAACTGTCCGGGGTGGACGCCACGCGGCGGCACGGAAAGGCATACAGCGGCCGCACGGTCGCCTACCCGGAGAGCCGGCGCGATGTCGCGGTCGACCTCGGCGGTCCGTTCGTCGACGCGCTCGCACCGCTGGGGCCGTTGGCCGACAGCGCGCGCTGGCTGACCTGGCGGGTGCGGGAGCTGTTCCTGCCGCACGTCCGCGCCGCGTACCGGAAGCTGCTGGCCAGGGGCATCGACACCCCGGACGCGATGGCGCTGTGGCTGGCCTGCCTGCCGCTGCTGGCCTCGGCCCTCCCCGGGGCGCTGGCCACCGCCCGGGAGGAGTTCGACGCGCGCTGGCGCCGGGTGCTGGCTCCGGAGCCCGGGCAGCGGGTGCTGCACCGCACCACCGCGCAGCTCGCCCGCGGCGTCGCGGCCGAGTTCGCCGCGCCCCGGCCGGGCTGGAGCGAGGCGCGGGTGTGCTGTCCCGACCTCATGATGATCGGCGGTGCGGCGCCCGGGGAGCCCTTCCTGGTACTGGGCGAGATGCACGTGGCCCTCAACACCCTCGACTACCAGGCGACCGCGCGCCAGCACCCGGACATGGCCGCCCTGCAGGACATGCTCAGCGCCGACTTCCCGGAGCCGCGCCTGCTCATGGCGCTGCCCAAGGACGCCCGGCCGCGGCTGACACCGCGCTCGCATCCGGCGCTGGTACGCCCCGCGGACTACCGGCTCCTGCTCAACCCGAAGCACCCGACGCCGGCCGACGGCGTCCTCGTCGCGGCGAGCGACGCACAGGTCCACGAAGAGGACGGCGAGCTCGTCGTGGTGCTGCCCGACGGCCACCGGTTCGACGTGATGGACCTGTTCGCCGAGCAGCTCAAGGAGCCGGTGTCCCAGGTGTTCGGCCTGCTGCCCGGTGCGCGGCGGCCCCGGATCGTCGTGGACTCGATGGTGGTGGCCCGGCAGAGCTGGACGGTGCCGGCCCGCAAGGCGGCGTTCGCGATGTGCGGCGACGAGCGGGAGCGCTTCGTGGCGGCCCGCGGCTGGGCCCGCCGGCTGGGACTGCCGCGCTTCGTGTTCGTGAAGTCGCCGTTGGAGACGAAGCCGTTCTTCGTCGACTTCGACGCCCCCGCGTTCGTGGAGGTCCTGGCCCGGACGGTGCGCCGGCTCATGCGTGAACCCGGCGAAGGGGACGTCACCGTCGTGGAGATGCTGCCGGAGCCGGACCAGTGCTGGCTGACCGACCGGCAGGGCCGCGGCTACACATCGGAGCTGCGGCTGGTGCTGGTCGAGGAGGACACCGCGGCGGCGTCATGAGGGCTGCCGGCCGAGCGAGCGGTGAGGGATTCGACGGACGTCGAGATGAGGAGATTGATCATGGCGGTAAACGGGCCGACCTTGGAAGAGTTCACCAGGCTGTGTGCCGACATCCTCGGCGTGCCCGAGCTGTCGGGGGACGCCAACTTCTTCGAAGCCGGCGGTGACTCGATCGGCGCGGCGCAGCTGGCGGTCGAGGTCGACGAACGCTGGGGAGTGCAGGTCGACATGCTGGAGATGTTCGCCGTGCCGAACCTCAGCGCGCTGCATGCCGGGATTCGTGAGGCGTCCGGTGCCAACTGAACCGGCGGGCGCCGGGACCGTCGTCCTGGTCGACCCCTACTCCTCCGGTGTCGCGCTCGGCCGCACCCTGCGCCGTGCGGGCTTCGACACCCACGCGGTGCTCACGTCGCCGCGCCCCGACCCGTCGTACACGCGCACCTTCCAGGCCGCCGACCACGCCGGGACGACCGAGGCCGCCATCGGCTTCGACGAGGTCCTCGACCGTGTCCGCCGGATGCGCCCGGTCGCGGTGTTCCCCGGGGCGGAGTGCGGGGTCGAGTTCGCCGACGCGCTCGCGGCCCGGCTCACCCCGGAGTTCGCCAACGATCCGGAGCGCTCGCAGGCCCGCCGCGACAAGGCGGTCATGATGCGGACGCTGCGCGCCGCGGGGGTCCCGACCATCCCCACGGTCGCGGTCGACGACTGGCGCGGCTGCGTCGAGGCGGCGGCGGCCGGCGGCCTGTCCACCGACACCGGCGCGCTGGTGGTCAAACCGGCCCGCAGCTCGCTGTCGGACGGGCTCACCCTGGTGCCCGAGGGCGGCGACCTCGAGGCGGCGGTGCGCGGCCTGCTGGGCGCGGTCAACCTGCTGGGCGCGGTCAACGAGACCGTCCTGATCCAGCGGCGGATGTACGGCACCGAGTACGTGGTGGACACCTTCACCCGCAACGGCCGCCACGCCGTCACCAGTGTCTGCCGGTACAACAAGGTCCCGGTCGGCCCCAGTTTCGCGGTGTACGAGAGCACCGACTTCAGGCCCGAGGACGCGCCGGAGAACCCCGGGCTGATCGCGTACGTGCGCCGCGTCCTGGACGCGCTGGGCGTCCGCTTCGGCCCCTGCCACACCGAGGTCCTGCTCACCGCCGACGGCCCGGTGCTGATGGAGTCGGGCGCGCGCCTGGCCGGGGCCGGCCTGGCCGGTGCGTCCGAGCTGGCCACCGGGGGAAGCGCCCTCTCGCGGTACGTGCACAGCCTCACCGGCGCCGCCCCCGACGAGGGCGACTACCGGCTGCGCCGCCGGGTCCGCGGGGTGTACCTGATCTTCCGCCGGGCCGGCACCGTCGGCAACACGGCCGCCCTCGGCCGGGTGCGGCAGCTGCGCAGCTGCCGGCACTTCCAACTGTCCCTGCGCGACGGTGATCCGGTGGCGCCGACCACCGGCCTGATGTCCACCATGGACCGGGGCTGGGCCCTGCTGGCCGACCGGGACATCCACCGGGTCGAGGCCGACCACGCCGAGTTCCGCAGGATCGAGCAGGAGCTGCGCGTGGTGGCGGACGAGGACGGCACGCCATGACGCCGGCGATCGAAGTGCACGGGATCGGCCGGTCGTTCGGCCGCCCCGGTGCCGAGGTGGCGGTCCTGCGCGACGTGACGTTCGAGGTGGCGCCCGGGGAGATCGTGGCGCTGCTCGGCGGCAACGGCGCGGGCAAGACCACGCTGCTGAAGATCCTGTCCACGGTGCTGGTGCCGGATCGGGGAACCGCCCGGGTGCAGGGCTTCGACGTGGTCACGCAGGCCCGCCGGGCCCGCGGCGCGCTCGGTGTCTCCTTCGGCGGGGACCGCGGGCTGTACGGGCGGCTGAGCGCGCGGGACAACCTGCGGTACTTCGGGATGCTGCGCGAACTCGGCGGCCGCGGGCTGCGCGAGCGCATCGCGCAGGTGCTGGAGCAGGTGCACCTGACCGATGTGGCCGGCCGGCGGGTCGAGACGTACTCCAAGGGCATGCGCCAGCGGTTGCACCTGGCGATCGGCCTGCTGGGCCGCCCGTCGGTGCTGATGCTCGACGAGCCGACGGTCGGCCTGGACGCGTTCGAGGCGCAGAGCCTGCGCGAGACCGTGCTGTCCCTGCGCGACGAGGGCGTGGCGATCCTCCTCACCAGCCACTACCTGCTCGACGTCGAGCGCCTCGCGCAGCGCGTCGTGCTGCTGCGGGACGGGGCGGTGCAGCACCAGAGCGAGCTGGAGGAGTTCACCCGCCTGGCCGGGTACGTCGCCACCATCGTGGTGCGGGGCGAAGGCCCACTGCCGGATCTGACCGGGCCGCACCTGCCGGAGGTGCTGGTGCGTCAGGAGGGCGGCGGCTGGGAGATCGGGCTGCGTCCGCAGGCGTGGGAGGCGGGCGTCTTCACGGAGATCGGGCGGCTGCTCGGTGATGTGACGGTGCACGAGGTGCGGGTGGAGGACACCCGCCTGGAGGAGGCGTTCACCAGCCTGAGCGGGCGCACGGCGGCACCGGCCGCGGCCTCGGCGCCGGGACGGCGGGCGTGATGCCCGGCTCCGGGACGGGCGAGGCGCTCGCGGTCGCCGCCCGCCACCAGATCCTGATCTACGCCGCGGAGTGGAAGTTCACCCTGGTCCTCGGCTTCGTCCAACCGGCGGTGCTCCTGGTGGTGAACCTCAACTCGACCACCGACCCGGTGGCGGCCGGGCGGGTGGTGTCCGGCATCCTGCTGATGGCGTTCTGGACCTCCACGGTCTGGAACGGCGCGGGCATCCTGAGCCTGGAACGCGCCGAAGGCGTGCTGTCGGCCGGCCTGTTCGGCGTGCGGTCGGCGCTGGTCGTGCTGGTGGGCAAGTCGCTGGGCTCGAGCGTGCTGTCCGTGGGGTCGATCCTGGCCACGGTCGCCGCGACACTCGCCGCCCTGCGCCAGCCGATCGCGTTCGGCGATGTGGGGTGGCTGCTCGTCGGCCTGCTCGTGGTGGTGTGCTCCGGCACCGCCCTCGGCATGCTGCTGGCCTGCGTGTTCCTGGTGAGCCGGTACGGCTCCCAGATCTCGGGCGCGCTGATGTACCCGGTGTTCCTGCTCGGCGGCCTGCTGATCCCGCTCCGCCTGATCCCGCGGCCGCTGGGCGCGCTGTCCTGGCTCATCAGCTTCCGCTGGGCGATGGAGTTCCTCACCTCCTGCACCCAGCGGACCCCGGACCTGCGCTTCCTGGGCCTGACGGTCCTGCTCAGCGCCGGCTACGCGCTGCTGGGCCACCGTGTCTTCACTTACGTGTCCCGGCGGGCCCGTGTCCTCGGCACCCTGGATCTGGAGTAACCGTGGTGGACTACACGACCGCCGCACGGCTGGCGTGGACCGAGCACGTCGCGGCAGTGCCGCCGCGCATCTCGCTGACCGCGGCCTGGCCCAGGGCGGTGCTGCAGTGCCTGTTCTGGGTGCTCGTCGGCCGGGTCAGCGGTACCGGCGCGGCCTACGCCTTCCCGGGCTCGGTGGCGCTGAGCGTCACCCTGTCCACGGTCATCGGCCTGTCCGACGTGCCCATGCTCGACCAGCGGTCGGGGACGTACCACCGGGTGCGGATGGCCAACGTGTCGATCGCCGGCCTGTACGCGGCCCGGAGCGTGCCGTGGCTGGCGGATGCCACGGCGGTCTACCTGCTGTGCGTGGTCGTCGTCGGCCCGGTGTCGGGCCTGGGTGCGATGACGCCGACGCTGCTGGAGGCGTGCCCCCTCTACCTGTTGATGATCCTCAGCAGCGCGGCGGCCGGCCTGGCGGTGGCCTCGCTCGGCACCCGGTTCAACAGCAACGTGCTGCTCGGCAACACCCTGACGTACCTGATGCTCGCGGCGGGCAGCCTGGTCACCGCGACGACGCGGGTGCCGGTCCTGGGCACGGTCGGCGCGGGGCTGCCGATGACCCACGGAGTCGCCGCGGTCCGCGCGTTCGCCGACGGCCGGCCCTGGTGGCCCGACACCGTTCGCGAAGCGGCGGTCGGCGCGGTCTGGGCCGTCCTGGCCGCCCTGGCCTACCGGGTGCAGGCGGCGCGGGCCCGGCGCACCGGCAGGGACTTCCCGATCTGATGCGGCCTCACGACGCGACGGCCCTGCCGCGCTCTCCCCTTTGCGAATCCGATGGATCACTGATGCCGAAGGCGGTGTGGACAATGCGGTGCCCGGTCCTGGACAGGGTCGAGTTGGCGGCCCGGACGTATGCCGACCGGACGGCGGTCGTCGCAGGAGGCGCGGGAACCGGGAAGGCCCGGGAGGAACTGACCTACGCCGAACTG
The DNA here is from genome assembly GCF_057708125.1 of Actinacidiphila sp. bgisy145. Taxonomy (NCBI): domain Bacteria; kingdom Bacillati; phylum Actinomycetota; class Actinomycetes; order Kitasatosporales; family Streptomycetaceae; genus Actinacidiphila; species Actinacidiphila sp. bgisy145. The sequence continues at coordinate 19,427 of NZ_JBYIRL010000013.1, read as the reverse complement.
TGGCAGGCGGTCGGCAACGTCGCCGACGCGCTGCGCGACCGTTTTCCGGCCGGCTCGGCGGTGGCCGTCACCACACGCGGCGGCGTCGGCCTGCCCTCGGCGTTCCTGGGTGTGCGGGCGGCCGGGCTGGTGCCGTTCCTGGTCGACGCCTACCTGCCCAGGGCCAGGGTGCGGGCGCTGCTGGAGATCGTCCGCCCGGCGGCCGTGATCGAGGAGAGCGCACCGGAGGTGGTGTCGCCGGGTGATCCGCACCCGGCGGTCCTTCCCGAGGGCGCCGGCTACCTGGTCTTCACCTCGGGCAGCCAGGGCACGCCCAAGGGCATCGTCGGCAACGCCGCGGGCCTGGCCGCCTTCCTCGACTGGGAGGCCGCCGAGTTGGGCCTGGCGCCCGGGCACCGTGCGGCGTCGCTGACCTCCCCCTCGTTCGACGTGGTCCTGCGCGAGGTGCTGCTCCCCCTGGTCTGCGGGGGCCGCGTCCACATGGCGGGCGCCCGGGTCCGCAGCAATCCGCGGGCGGTGCTCGGCTGGCTGCGCGACGAGCGCATCGACCTGGTGCACCTCGTGCCGAGCATCAGCGCCCGCTGGCTGGCGGCCGCGGACGGCACCGTGCTTCCCGATCTGCGCTGGTCGGTCTTCGCCGGGGAGCCGCTGTTCGCGCGCCATGTGCGGCAGTGGCGGCAGGCCGCCCCCGCCTCCCGGATCGGCAACCTGTACGGGCCCAGCGAGACGACCCTGGCGAAGTTCTGGTACCCCGTCACCGATCAGGCGGGCGAACTGCCCGACGGGCCGCTGCCGGTGGGCCGCCCCCTGCCCGGCACCGTGCTGCACCGGCTGCCGGTCCCGGCGGAAGCGGCCGCGGTGCCGGGAACGTTTCGGATCGGCATCCGCACACCGCACGGCTCCTACGGCTATCTGCGACCGGAGCGGATCGGGCCGGCGGCAGCGGCGCTGCGGCGCGCGGACGGCATGACCGTGTTCGACACCCAGGACCGCGGCCGGCTGCTCGCGGACGGCGCGCTGCTGGTGACCGGCCGGCTCGACTCGGTGGTGAAGCGGCGGGGGGCCGCGGTCGACACGGCCGCGATCACGGCGGCGGCGCTGCGCGACCCGACCGTCGGGGCGGCCTGCTGCTTCCAGGCCGACTGGCAGGCCGAGGGCGAACTGGTGCTGGCGCTGGAGAGCGCGCCGGACACCGACCGCGACGCGGTGATCGGCGCGCTGCGCACCGCGCTCGGCGCGGAGATGCCGGACGTGGTCCTCGGCTGCCCCCAACTGCCGCGGCTGCCCAGCGGAAAGGTCGACGCCCGGTCGGTCGCGCACGACGTGGCCGCCGGCGGACCGGGCTTCGTGACGATGTACGGCCGCCGGCCGGCGAACCGGGACATGACGAAAGAAAGGACGCACGCATGGTGAACTCCCAACACACCGAACCCTCCATGACCCCTGAGACGATCAGGGCCGCGGTCCGCGCGGCGATGGCCGAGGTGACCGACCAGGCGGGCCTGGACGAGATCGGCGACCAGGCGGACTTCTTCGCGGCCGGCCTCGACTCGATGGCGGTCGCCGCGATCGTGGCGCGGCTCCAGCAGCGGCTGGGCTTCGACGTACCGCTGTCCGCGGTCTTCGAGTACCCGAACGTCAACGGCCTGGTCTCCTTCCTGGCCGGGTCGGCCCACGTCCCGGTGGAGCGGATGCCCCCGCCGGCCCTGCCGGGCGCGTACTTCCCGGCGCCCGCCATGACCACCTACCTGGCCCGCCGTATGGGCCCGGACTGGGAGCGCACCCCGGCACCGGTCTGGGGAGCCGTCGAGCTGCCGGCCGGGACGATCGACCCCGGCGTCCTCCGTACGGCGCTGGACACCCTGGTCGAGCGGCACGAGGCGCTGCGGGTCTCCCTGCACCGGCGCGGCGACGAGGTGCTCGCACGGCTCGATCCGCCGGCCCCCATCCCGCTGGAGGTGGTGGACGCGCCCGGCGCCGACGACCACGAGCTGAACCGGATCGTCCTGGCGCGCAGGGAGCACCTCTTCGACCGCACCCGGACCCCCATGGCCGCGGTCACCCTGATCCGCGGCACGGAGCTGGAACTGCTCTTCATGGTCGTCGACCACAACGTCGCCGACGCGTGGTCGCTGCGGATGCTGCTGCTGGAGATCGGCGAGTTGTGCGCGGGCGGGCAGCCCGAGCCCGCCGCCGAGCCGCAGTTGACCCTGTCCCAGTGGTGCGCGACGGAGAACCGGCTGCTGGCCGACAAGGGCAAGGAGGCCGCGGAGTTCTGGCGCGAACTGCTCGAGCCGTCCTGGCGGACGCCGGGCCAGGGCGAGGTACCGGGCAGCGCGCCGGACCGGTTGACCACCCGCCGGTTCGAGGTCGGCGCCGAGCCGCGCCGCCTGCTGCTGGAGCGCGCGGCGGCCGAGGGCCTGAGCCTGTCCTCGCTGCTGGGCGGCCACCTCCTCCACGCGGTCCGGGCCGGCCTGGGCGCCGACCGGGTGCCGGTGGTCGTGCACTCGATCAACCGGGACCTGGTGGGCACCTCGACGCTGGTCGCCTCGACCTCGCGCGAGCTGTGGCTGTCGGTCGACCTGACCGAGCGCGGCACGCCCGAGCAGGCGGCCGCGGCCCTCCAGAGCTGCCTGCTCCAGGCCGTGTCCCGGCAGATGACGCCGCCGGCGCTGGTGCTGGGAGCCGACGGCTTGCGGTTCGGCCCGAAGTGGAAGCCGTGGCTGTTCCTCGAGGTGAGACTGTGGCAGCCGGTGCTGGACTTCCCGTCCGGCCCGGTGCGGCTGCGGTCGATCCCGGCGGCCAAGGACGCCAGCGCCCCGCTCGACCTGCACGTCGTCGACATGGGCAGCCACCTGGTGTTCGAGCTGACCAGCTGGCCGGGCGCCATCACACCCGAGACGACCGATCAGGTGGTCCGGACGCTGGTCGAGAGCGTCGCCGCACCCTCCGGACCGCTCCCCCGGGTCCAGGACCCGGACGCGGCGGCGCAATCCCCGGCGGCGCCATGACCGGCCGCGGGGAGTTCGATCCGCGCATCGCGATCAGCGGGACGGAGTTCCGCGACGAGCCGATCGACACACTGCTGCGCACCGCGGACGAGGTCGGGGTCGCCGCGATCGAGCTGTGGTACCCGGAGAACCTCCGTGCGGACGCCGGCGGCGTTGCCCTGGCCCGGCTGGCCGCCTGGCCCGGGCAGGTCGCCGCGGTGTCGGCCGGCGTCGAGATCGGGGAGACCTCCGACGTGCCGGGCAGCCGGTCCCGGCTGATCGAGGCGCTCGAACTGGCCGACCGGCTCGGCGCGCCCGTGGTCAACACGTACTTCGGCGCGCCCGGCTACCGGGACGACCGGCGCTCCGGGGAGGTGCTCGCGCGCAACCTCGAACCGGTGCTGCGGCGCGCGGAGTCCCTCGGGGTGACCGTGGTGCTGGAGAACGAGTTCGACGCGTTCGGCCGCGACCGCTACGGCGGCGACCTCACCCGGCGCCCGCACGCCCTGCGGGAGGCCGTGCGCCGGATCGGCAGCGCGCGGCTGCGGCTCAACTTCGACGCGGCGAACTTCTACTGCGCGGGCGTCGAGCCCTTCCCGTACGCGTACGAGGTCCTCGCCGACGACGTCGAGTACCTCCACGTCAAGGACATCAGGCGCGCCGACCCGGCCGTGCCCGCGCAGGACGGGCCGTCCGTCCGCTACCACGACTACGACCGCGCGTACGTGACCACCGCGCTCGGCTCCGGGGCGGTCAACTGGCCCGGGCTGCTCGCGCGGCTGGCCGCCGACCGCTACCCGGGTCCGCTGACGCTGGAACCGCACGTCCGGCCGGAGCACCGCACGGCCGCTCTCGCCCAGGCCGCCGGCTGGCTCCGTGCCGAGGTCGCCGGCCTGCGCGGGCGCCCCGCCGACCCTTCCCCGCCCGTCCCCCCGTTGTCCGCTCCGCAATCCATCCTCATGGGAGGTCACTGATGCCAGGACCCGGTTTGTCCATGATCGGCCTGGAGGAACAGGCCGAGGTGCTGGACGTCCTCACCAGCCGCGAGCTCAGCCGGTACCGCTTCGACGGCGACCCCACGCCGTCCAAGGTGTACCAGTTCGAGCGCGAGTTCGCGGACCTGACCGGTTCGCCGCACTGCCTGGGCCTGAACAGCTGCACCAGCGCGCTCTACACCGGGCTGCTCGCGGCCGGGATCGGCCCGGGCGACGAAGTGATCGTCCCGGCCTACACGTTCATCGCCTCGATCGCGGCGATCGCCTACACCGGCGCCACCCCGGTGCTCGCCGAGATCGACGACAGCCTCCTGCTCGACCCGGTGGACGTCGCCGAGAGGATCACCCCGCGGACCCGGGCGGTCCTCGCGGTGCACATGCTCGGCGCACCGTGCGACCTCGACTCCCTGGCGGAGATCGCCCGCGCCCACGACCTGCTCCTGGTGGAGGACTGCGCGCAGGCCGGCGGCGGGACGTTCCGGGGGCGGCACCTCGGTACCGTCGGCACGTTCGGCGCGTTCAGCCTCAACGTCTTCAAGACGTTCACCGCCGGCGACGGCGGCATCCTCACCACCGCGGACCGGGCGCTGTACGAGACCGTGTTCGCCCTGCACGACCACGGCGCCGCGCCGCTGCGGACGGGCGTGACCGACGGCCCCGCGCTGTTCGGGCTCAACCTGCGGATGCACGAACTCACCGGCGCCGTGGCCCTGGCCCAGGTGCGCAAGCTGCCGGACATCCTGGCGACGCTGCGCGCCAACAAGAAGGCGCTCAGCGCGGCGATAGGCGAGGTTCCCGGCGCCACCGAGCGGGTCGTGCACGACCTGGACGGCGAGTGCGCGACGGCGCTGGCCTACACCTTCGAGTCGGCCGGCCTCGCCGCAGAGGTCGCCCGGCTGCTGGGCACCATCACGCTCGACCGGTCGGGCAAGCACAACTACGCCAACATGCCGCAGTTGACCGGCGGCGGCGCCGCCGGCCCGGACCTGCCGCACCCGGCGGCGGCACGACCGGCCTACCGGCGCGGTGACCTCCCGCGCACCGACGACAGGCTCGCCCGCACGGTCGCGCTGAGCGTCGGGGTGGTCGACTCCTATCTGGGAACGGCCGTCGGGATCGACATCACTTCGGACGAGGAACGCATCGACGCGGCCGCCGCGAACTTCCGCACGGTGGTCGGGAAGGCGCGAAAGGAGTCGGCATGCTGAACAAGGTCCGCATCCGGGGCTGGTCGGTGGTCGGCACCGGCGAGCCCACCGAGCTGGAACCGCGGTGGCGCCACCGGGACGACGTGCCGCTGCCGGCGGACCGGTGGAGCCGCGCGCAGGGCGTGGCCCCCGGGGCGCCGGTGGGTGAGGCCGACCGGCTGCTCGTGCTGCGGGCGACCGGAGCGCGGCCGGTCGAGATCGAGTTCGTGCTGGGCAGCCAGGGATCGGCCGAGCCTTCGCGCACCGCGCCGGCGGAGCGGATCACCCTCGCCCCCAGCGAGACGCTGATGCTGGACGCGCGCCTGTGGTGGCGCGGCGACGCCTCCGACGACGTCGTGGCCGAGATCTGGGAGCAGATATGACCGACCACCTCGACGAGCTGCGAACGGCCGGCTTCACCGTCGTCCCGGGCGCCTTCCCGGTCACCGAGGTCGACGCGCTGGCGGACCGCATGGACGCCCTGCTGGCGGACGACGAGGCCACCTGGGGCAAGGACCGGCTGCTGAAGATCCACCAGTGGGGCGCGCTGCGCAACCTGGCCGACCGGGGACCGGAGTTCGAGCGGCTGCTCGACACCGAGCCGCTGCACGCGATGGCGGCCGAACTGCTCGGCCCGTCCTACCGGCTGCACTCCTTCGACGGACTGGTACTCCAGCCGGGAGAGGGGCGGTTCCCGTGGGACTTCCACACGGACCTGGACGCCCTCGCCGGCACGGCCTTCCCCGCCGACTCCCCGCCCGGGCTGAACAGCCTGGTCGCCGTCGACGAGAGCGGACCGGAGAACGGCGCCACCTGGCTCATCCCGGGCAGCCACCGGTCGGTGGTCCGCGACCCCGGCCCCGAGGAGCTCGCCGGGCTGGCGATCCAGCCCCGGCTGCGGCGCGGGGACCTGCTGCTGTTCGACGCCCGGATCTGGCACTGCGCCGGGGAGAACCGGTCGGCCGCCGTACGCCGCCTGATCAAGATCGAGATGGTGCGGCCCTGGCTGCGTACGCAGATGGACTACGCGCGATCGGTGCGGCCGGAGGTCCTGGCGCGGCTGTCGCCTCGGGCCAGGGCCGCGATCGGCGAGCCGCTGCCGGCCGGCGTCGAGGAGTTCTGGCAGGCCGTGGAGCGTGCGACGTGACGGTCGCGACGCCCCTGCGGGTCAGCCGCGGCGACGCGGTGGTGGCCCAACTCCCGGGCGCCGGTGCGCCGACGCCCTTCCAGAGCGCCGGCTGGTGCCGCGCCTGGATCGCCGAGGCGGCCGCCGCCGAGGGCGCCGCCCCGCTGCTCCTGCGGGCCGCGACCGCGGCCGGGCGACCGGTGTACGCCGGACTCCAGGTGCACAGCGAACCGGCGGGCAAGGTGCTGCGGCCGCTGTGCTGGCCCTGGGCGGACTACCACCGCGCCTGGTGGCCGGAAGGCGAGCCGGAACCGGAGGGTGCCGCGGCCGCGCTGGCCGCGGCGCTGGCCGAACTCCAGCGGATCGAAGGCGCGGCCCTGGACCTCCAGGACGTGGCCGAGGGGGACCTCCTGCACCGCGCGGCGCTGCTGGCCGGTGCCCGCAGCAGCCCGGCCAGCCCGGTGGTGGCGTTCGACCTGACCGACGCCGAGCGGGTCGCCGCGGTGCTCGGGCGCAAGGAGACCGTGCGCAAGGCGCGGCTGCTCGCGCGGCGCGGCCGGGTCGAGCTGATCCACTGGCGTGATCCGGCGGACCTGCGGGAGCGGTTGCCGGTGTTCTTCGCGATGCACGCCGCGCAGTGGCGGGACCGGCCCGACGTCGTCGCGCCGTTCGACGGCGGGCCGGTCGACCGGACCTTCGCCGCCGCGGCGCAGCGCGGGGACTGCGGTGTCGTGCTCAGCGAACTGCGGCTGGAATCGGTGCCGTTGGCGATGTACTACGGCTTCCTGCACCAGGACCGCTACTGGGCGTACCGGACCGCCTTCGACCAGGAGTACCGGCGGCTGTCCCCGGGCTACCAGCTGGTGGCCGGCATGATCCGCGACTTCGTCGCAGCGGGCGTGACCTGCTTCGACCTCATGCGCGGCGACTACCCGTACAAGGCCGACTACGCCGAGGGCGTCAGCCACAACGTCCGCCTCGAACGGGCGAAGCCCTGACGGACCCCACGAGCGGGGCGCTCCTGCCATGTCGGCGATCTGCCCGCCGGGTTCGGGCAGCAACGGAGAGAGAAGAAGAATGTACGTCACGCCTTTCTGGCACTACGAGACCACCGACCGCGAGACCGCGCTGTCGAACACCGTGACCGGCCGGCAGGTGACGGTCCCCGCCGGGGCGCTGGACACGCTCGGCGCCGTCTTCGCCGACCCCGGTCTGCCGATGCCCGGCGAGCTGCTGGCCGCCCTCGCCCCGGCCGAGATCGTCTTCCCCGACCGCGAGGCAGCCGACACGTGGCTGGCGGGTTCCCTGGCCCAGGTCCGCGAGCGCCCCCTGATCGACCAGATCGAGCTGACCAACCGCTGCCCGTACACCTGCCAGATGTGCCCGCGGACGAGCTCGATGACGCGCGAACTGGGCAGCATGGAGATCCCGCTGTTCGAGCGGATCATCGAGCAGATCGCGCCGTACCAGCAGTACACGGCGCTGCACCACTTCGGTGAGTCCCTGCTGCACCCTGAGATCGACACCGCGGTGCGGGTGGCGCGCGCCCACGGGGTGAAGACCGGGCTGTCCTGCAATCCGCCCAGCCTCACGCCGCGGCTGAGCCGGCGGCTGCTCGACGCCGGCCTGGCCAACATGGTGCTCTCCCTGGACTCGCTGGACGCCCGCACCTACCGCAGCATCCGCGGGCACGCGGCGCGGCTCGACAAGGCCGACAAGCACGTCCGGCGCATCGTCGAGGCACGTGACGAAGGCGGCTACGACACGTGGATCACCCTCCAGATGATCGCGATGCGGGCCAACCAGTCGGAGATCGACGGGTTCCTGTCCTACTGCGAGGAAGTCGGCGTCGACCGGGGCATCGTGGTGCGGCTGGGCCGGTGGGACTTCGAGGACGACAAGGTCGAGGACCTCGGCGGCCACGACAGTCCCGGCTACACCGCGCCCTGCACCCTCCCGCAGAGCTCGGTGGTCGTCCTCTGGGACGGCCGGGTGGTGCCGTGCTGCCACGACTACGACGGCGACGTGGTGCTCGGCGACCTCAACACGCAGACCCTGGAGGAGGTCTGGGCGTCGCCGGCCGCGCAGCGGTTCCGTGAGCGCAACGAGGACTACGAGCTGTGCCGGCAGTGCGCGTTCAGCCGCTGGTTCAAGGAGAGCCAGCGGGAGAAGGACGGGTTCACCGACTTCCACCGCAAGCGGACCACCGCGCTGTCCGTCCGGTACGAGTGGACCAATCCGGCCTCGCTGAGCCGCGGGGACGGGGGCGAGCTGTTCGACCGGTTCGACGTCTACACCAGGGACTGAAGCGCGGTCGGGCCCCGGGCCGGTCCCGGCCCGGGGCCTTTCCCGGCACTACGCCGGCCGCGGTACTCCGTCGATGTCGGCACTGCTCCGGTGTCGGCACTACGCCGGCCACGGCTCGAAGTCCTGCGCGGCCAGCAGCGGGTAAACCGGCGAACCGGGCGCGGGGGTCGGCACGAAGACCAGCCGTTCCCACAGCCACCGCGCGCCCGGGGTGGCGTCGGCGGTGCATCCCGGCATCGGCCGCTGCCAGCACCACGCGCCGACCCCTTTCGCCCGGAGCCGGTCGATGGTCGCGTCCCGGGTGGCGGACAGCAGCGGGAGCAGCGTCAGGACCTCCGACGCGACGGTGCGCGGCGGCAGCAGGGGGCCGAGCGCGGTCCGGGCGGCGCGGTCCGCGGCGAGTCCCCGCGCGACCTCGGCCGCGCGGTCGAGGCGGTCCCAGCGGGCGCCCACCGAGGCGTCGGCACCGACCGCGCCCCGCAGCCGCGCCGCGCCGCCGCCGACCGCCAGACCGCCCTCGGGCCACAGGAACTCCTTGCGCGGGCTGAACACGACGAGCGGCCCGGCGGGGGGCGCGGCCATGCCCAGTGCCGTCCGCAGGCCGAAGCAGGCGTCCTGGATGACGGTCAGGTCGTCCCTCGGCGGCGGGGGCAGCCAGCGCCCGAAGGGCTGGTGCCACACCAGCGTCCGGAACCGGTCGTCCGTGGGAAGGCGTACCGGCGCGAGGTCGGCGCCCAGGTCGTAGACCCGCACCGGGACGCCGGCCGCCTCGATGTCCTCGGCCACCTCGGCGCAGTACAGCGCGGGCAGCAGCACGCCGCTGCCCGCCTGGCCGCAGGCGGCGGCCAGCAGGTGCTTCGCCCGGTCGGCGAGCAAGGGGCGGTCCCATGTCATGGCAGCTCCGTTCCGCTGTCGCCGGGCCCGGTCCCGCCGGGCGGTGGGTCGGCGGGCGCGTCCCGGGGTCCAGCCAGGAAGTTCGCGAGGCCGGCCGCTGTCTCGGCCGCGGACCGGAAGGCGATGGCGCGGCCGCCGAGCCCGCGTACCGCGTCGACGTTGCGCGCCTTGTCGTCGACGAGCACCAGTCGGTCCGGCGTCGCACCGGCCGCGGCGCACAGTTCCGTGAAGTATTCCGCGGACGGTTTGCGCACGCCGTGCCGATAGGAGGGAAACCATTCCACCGCGATTCCGGACAGGAACCTGCGGCGGAGCGACTCGGCCCATTCCGGGCAGTTCGTCGCGATCACCGTGCGGTGCTTTCCGGCGTAATGCGCCACGAGGTCGCGCATTCCGGGAATCCACCGGCAGCCCGCTTCGTGGACCCGGTGGAACATTCGGGAATCCGGTTCCGTCCCGAGCGCGCGCAATCGGCGCCAGTATTCCGCCTCGGTGATCTCGCCGCGCTCCAGGCTGTGGTAGAGCGGCTTCATGCCGATAGCGAGGAGCCGTGCCATCGGCAGCCCGGTGGACGCCTCGTGGGCCTGCTCGAAAGGATCGGTGAGCAGGGTGCTCATGAGGTCGAAGGCGAGCAGCGCGGTCAAGGCTTGCCGGCTTCGAAGACGTCGAACAGCTCCCGGGCGCGGGCGCGGACCCCGCCGATGTCGAGGCGGCCCGCGCCGGGCAGGGCCGCGCGCAGCTTCGTCATGTCCGCGCCGGTCCAGTACTGGTAGCGGGCGGAGAGCGGGTTGGCGACCAGCCGGACGTCGAGGGGTGATCCGGTGAACTCGGCGCACCACTCGAGCAGGGTCGCGAAGCTCACCGGCAGGCCGGAGCCCAGGTTGTAGATCCCCGAGGGCACCTCCGCGTCGACCAGCCGCAGGCAGACCCCGGCCACCTCCCGCACCGGCACGTAGTCGCGGCTCGCCTGAAGGGTGTCGGCGAACACCGGTATCCGTTCCCCTTGCGCGGCTCGGCGCAGGATCTGCGAGATGATCGAGGCCATCGCCTTCTTGTGTTCCTCGAAGGGGCCGAACACGTTCGTGTAGCGCAGCCCGACCCAGGTCGGGCCGGCGGGGCGGCGGGCCATCTCCCGGTCGAGGGCGAGCTTGGAGGCGGCGTAGCGGTTGAGCGGACCGGAGCACTGCCCGGGGCCGGCGTCCTCGGCGATCAGGGTCCCTTTTTCGAAGGTGCCGTAGACGCTGTGCGAGGACGCGTAGACGAAGCGGGTGCCGGAGGCCGCGCAGGCGTCGGCGAGGGCGAGCGGGCCGTCGGTGTTGGTCCGCCGCAGCAGGTCGCGGTCGCTTTCGGTCGTGCTGCTGATGCCGCCCTGGTTGATCACGGCGGCGAAGCGGCCGGCGCGCACCTCCTCGAGCACGTCCGGTTGTGCCAGGTCGGCCCGCAGGACCCGGCAAACGAGCGCCACGTCCTGCGGCGCCGGCTTGATGTCGAGAGCGGTCACCTGATATCCGGAGGCGGCACACAGAAGCGCGCAGTGCCGCCCGATGAATCCGGCGGCACCGGTGACCAGTATTTCACCCGGCATTCACATGACTCCATCCGATGACAGAAACAGTGATGCGCCGACGATAACACGGCACCGGTACCTTTTCCGAGCGGAAAACCGGCCCGACAATGACAGCGAAATACAATCTCGCGCACCCCGGCGTCATGTATGACGGGCGCCGCTATTTCACCGTTCAGCCCTCCGCGAGGGCCCGCCCGAGCGGGTCCGCGCCGACGAAGCCGGCGAGCGCGGCGCGGGCGGGCAGTGCGGTGGCGACGTTCCCGGACCGACGCCGCGGCGCGGAGGCGTCTGCGGGAACAGCTCAACGAGGCGGTGCGCAGGCCGGAGGAGTTCGGGGGCCTTGCGACGGTGGCGGGTCTCCTCGACAGGCTCGCGGAGCTCGCTCCGCAGGACGGGGACCACGTGTGGCTTCCCGACAGCAACCGCCGGCCGGCTCCGTCGACGACGGGGCGGCTGGTCTTTCCCGACGCGGACATCCACGTCGCCGCATCGCAGTTCGGCGAGGACGCCCACCGTCTGGGCCGGCTCCGGCTCGACCGCACACTGACGCGTGCCGAGCACGCCGTGCTCGTCGACCGTGCGGTCGCCTGGTCGAAGCACGACCGCTCGCTGGACGAGATCATCGCCGCGTTCGGGCCTCCGTCGATCACGTTCGGGTCCCCCGACCCGGACCGCCCGAAGACCCTCGGCTACGCAACTGCCGACCGTACGGCGCCCGTCGTCGCCTTTCACCTCGGCCACGCACAGGCAGGGACGGAGCCGGCCGCGAACGGTGTGCCGCCGGACGGTGTGGCCTTGCTCGCGGTGCGCGTCCGCGAGGACTTCGTCCGCGGCCGGCGGGTCACACCGCGCGGCGGCAGCTACTTCTCCTCCTGAGCTTCGACACGAAGGAGCCCGCCCGGCGCGGGCTACGCGAGGTCGAGGACGAGTTTGCCGCGGGTGCGGTTGGCTTCGCCGAGGCGGTGGGCCTCGGCGGCCTGGTCGAGGGGGAAGGTGCGCTCGACCTCGACGCGGAGCGCGCCGGACTCGACGAGGGCGGCGACAGCGGTGAGGGCGGGGGCGTCGGGTTCGACGAGGAGCGGGCTGGTGCGGACCCCCGCGCTGGCGGCCGCGGCCGCGAGCGCGGGGGAGACACCGCCGGGGATGGAGACGACGAGGCCGCCGGGCCTGGTCACCGCGACCGAGCGGACGTCGGTGGCGTCGGTGCCGCCGACCAGGTCGATGACGACGTCGACGGGCGCGGTGGCCTGCTCGAAGGGACCGGCGGTGTAGTCGATCGCCTCGTCCGCGCCCAGTTCCTTCAGCCAGGTGTGCCGCGGCGCGCGGGCGGTGGCGACCACCTCCGCACCGAGGTGCCGGGCGATCTGCACCGCCAGGTGCCCCACCCCGCCCGCCGCCGCGTGCACCAGGACCCGCTGCCCGGCGGTGACGCGGGCGGTGTCCACCAGGGCGTGCCAGGCGGTGAGCACCGCCAGCGGCAGCGCCGCGGCCTCGACGTGGCTGAGGGAGGCGGGCTTGCGGGCGAACTGGCGCGAGGGCGCGGTGACGTACTCCGCGTAGGCGCCGGCCGGGCGCGGGAACCACGGCATGCCGTACACCTCGTCGCCCGGTGCGAGCGTGGTGACGCCGAAGCCGACGGCCTCGACGACGCCGGAGACGTCCCAGCCGAGGATCAGCGGGAACTTCTGCAACCCGGCCATGCCCTGGCCCGCGCGCGTCTTCCAGTCCACCGGGTTGATCCCGGCGGCGTGCACCCGCACCAGCACCTCGGTCGGCAGCGGCTCGGGGCGCGCGACCCGGCCGACGGCCAGCACCTCCGGGCCGCCGAACCGGTCGACGGTCACCGCCCGCATCGTCTGCTCCGCCACACCCTTGTTCTTGCCGCTCATGTCTCTCGCGCCCCTCGTCGTTCTCTCGCAGGTCACAGGTACGGACCCGGGTCCTTATCCCAGGCCCGGGTCCACCCGCCGGGCCTCTGGCCTCGGCGTGCCTCAAGGTTCGCGGGGTCCGCCCCGGAGCGGTCAGTGGCCGGGGAGCCACCTGTCGTACTATTCCGGCCATGCCGCACCTCGTCGCCGTCCTCGCACTGGACCACGTCATGCCGATGGACCTGGGGATCGCCGCCCGCGTCCTCAACGAAGCCCTGGACCCGGCCGGTGAGCGCCTGTACTCGGTGCTGACCTGCTCGCTCGGCGGCGCACCGGTCCGTACGAGCGAGGGCTTCCGCGTCCTGCCCGACGAGGACGAGTCGCTGCTCGAACGCGCCGGCACCGTGGTGATCGCCACCCAGGAACCGGGCGAACACCTGCTCGCCACCGGCGAGTTGCCCGCCGACGTGGCCGCGGCCCTGGCCCGGATCGCCCCCGGGACCCGCATCGTCAGCCTGTGCACGTCGGCGTTCCTGCTCGCGGCCGCCGGGCTGCTGGACGGCCTGCGCGCCACCACCCACTGGACCCTGTGCGACCGGCTCGCCCGGCTGTTCCCGGAGGTGGCGGTCGACCCGGACATCCTCTTCGTGGACAACGGGCGCGTGCTGACCGGCGCCGGCGGCGCGGCCGGCATCGACCTGTTCCTCCACCTCGTCCGCCGGGACCACGGCACGGCCGTGGCCAACGCGGCGGCCCGGCGGTGCGTGGTGGCGCCCTGGCGGGAGGGCGGCCAGGCACAGTTCATCGAGCGCCCGGTGCCGAAGGAGGCGGACCGCTCCACGTCGGCCACGCGCCGCTGGGCCATGGACCACCTCGCGGAGCCGCTCACCCTCCAGGACCTGGCCCGCCACGCCCACATGAGCGAACGCACCTTCACCCGGCGCTTCCGCGCCGAGGTCGGCACGAGCCCGCTGCAGTGGCTGGTGCGCAGCCGCCTGGACCATGCCCGCCACCTGCTGGAGAGCAGCGAGTTGACGGTCGCGCGGATCGCCACGGCCACCGGCTTCGTCGACCCGACCGTGCTGCGCCGGCACTTCCACGCCCGGCTGGGCCTGTCCCCGCTCGCCTACCGCAGGAGCCACCGCCCGCCGGCCACCGCGACCGCCCTACCGGTCCTCACCCACGGCGTCGGCAACAGCCCTCACTGAGCGGCCCGTTCACCGATCCGGCTGCCGCGCCGCGTCCTCGCCCCCGGTGCGGAACAGGCCGCGGACCCCGGTGATGGCCAACAACCGCTCCAGGAGCGGGGGCACGTGGTCCAGGTGGAGGCCGACTCCCGCGGCGCCGGCCGTACGGTGGACCATCAGCAGCGCCGAGAGCCCCGACGAGTCGCAGAACCGCAGTTGGGCGCAGTCCAGGTGCAGGTCGCGCAGGTCCGGGTGGGTGCTGACGCAGTGGGCGGCGCGGTGCACCAGCACCTCGGCGCTGTCGTCGTCGAGGTCGCCGCAGATCCGCAGGTGGACGGCGCGCGGGCCGGCCTCGACGGTGACGGCGAAGGGGAGGTGCGGCAGGGTCACGCTGGTGCTCCGGGGGGTGGTCCGGTCGGTGCGGCCATGGCGTCCAGGGCGCGGCGGGCGCCGTCGAGCAGCCGCACGGACCGCGGGAAGTCCCGCAGTTCGGCGGCTAGGACGGTAAGGGCCGGCCGCAGGGACCGCGCCGGCACGTTCCGCGCGGTGAGGACGTCCGCGGTCCAGGTGATGAAGCCGGCGAACAGCTCGTCGTCGTCGCAGTACAGGGCCGCGGTGAGGAACTCGACGATGTGCGCGAGGTCCTCGGCGGTGCGCTCGCGCTGCTGCGCGGTGTAGGAGGCCATGGCCGGCAGGTGGGACTCCAGTTGGGCCAGCACCTCCCTGACCAGGGTCGGCTGGGCGCGGGCGACGAGCGTGTACTCCTGGTCGGCGAGGTGCGGCAGGTCGTCGATCGGCTGCCGTCCGGCGGCCAGGTCGGGCGCGGGGATGCCGTCGGCGAGCTGCCTGGCGGCGGAGCGCGCGTCGGGGGCCCAGGCGTTCGCCCCGAGCAGGCGGGCGTTGCGGCCGTCCGGGCCGAAGGCGGCGCCGCCGACGATGACCGGCAGGCCGATCGCCTGGCAGCTGGTGATCGCCGCGTGGGCGGTGGGCAGCCGGGTCGGGAGCGAGGAGGACAGCGCGACCGCGTCCGGAGCGCCGGCGTGGAGGTGGGCGATCAGGTGCGGGGTGGGCACCTGGGCGCCGAGGAAGTCGACCTGCCAGCCCCGCAGGGTGAGGACCTCCGCGAGGAGGCGGGCGGGCAGGGCGTGCCACTCGTGGTCCACGCACGCCACGGTGACCCGGCCGCGGCGGGGCGTGGCGCGCGCGGCCGGGTGGTGGGCGAGGGCGGCGATGACGCGTTCGGTGATGGCGCTCGCGGCGTGTTCCTGGGCGACGCTCAGGCGGTTGGCGGCCCATTCGGCGCCGACCTTCGTCTGGAGCGGGGCCAGCAGGTCCAGCAGGATCGCCTCGGCGTCCGCGCCCTCCTGGAGCGCGCCCAGGACGAGGGCGGCGGCCCGGTGCTCGTCCCGGTCGACCACCGCGGTCCACAGCGGGTCGCGCACCGCGCGGAACGGGTCGGGCGCGGGGCGCGCCTGCTCAGCGGGGCGCGCCTGCCCAGCGGCTCCCTGCTCAGCGGCTCCCTGCTTGCCGGGCCCCTGCTTGCCGGGTCCCTGCCCGGCGGGGTCCTGCTCGGCGGCTTCTACGGTCATACCGTGTACCTGCCCCGGGTGTGCCCGTCCACCGCACTGAGATGGGTGGTGCGGGGCGCGCCGATGGCGACCAGGGCCATGTCGTCGTGGCTGCCGTCGTGCAGCCACTGGAACGCCAGCATCTGGATGCGCTCCACGATCGCCTCCGCGGGCAGGTCGGCGCACTCCGACAGCGCCCGCTTCAGCCGCTCCTCGCCGAACATCTCGCTGCCGAGCGGGCCGCCGCGCGCCTCGGTGAACCCGTCGGTGTGCAGCAGGCAGGTCTCGCCGGGCTGGAGGACGACCTGCGCGGAGTGCGCCTCGATGGCCGGCAGGGCGCCGATCAGGGTGCCGCGGGTGGGCACCTCCTCGACGCTGCCGTCCAGGCGCACCACCAGCGGGGCGGGGTGGCCGGCCGAAGTGAGCCGCAGCCGCACCTCGTTGTCGTGCCGGCGCACCGAGCCGAGCACCATGGTGGCGAAGCGGGTGTGGTGGGAGTTGAGCAGGGAGCCGTTGAGGAGTTCGAGTATCCGCCGGTGGTCGTCGCCCAGCGGGGACAGCGCCTGGAGGGTGCTGCGGATCTTGCCGGTCAGTACGGCCGCGTCCAGGCCCTTGCCGCACACGTCGCCGAGCACCACCAGCGAGGCGTCGTCGGTGCCGGGTCCGGGGTGGACGTCGTAGAAGTCGCCGCCGACCCGCTCGTGGCTCTCCGCGGCGCGGTAGCCGCCGGCGAACTCCACGCCGTTGACGCGCTGGAGCGTGGGCGGCAGCAGTTCGCGCATGAGCGTGCGGGTGATCGCGCTCTGCTCGCTGTAGAGGCGGGCGGCGGACAGTGCGGCGCCGGCCCGGGCGGCGAACAGCCGCGCGAAGTCCTCCTCGCTCTCGCTGAACCGGGCGGGGCGGCCGGCGCGCAGCAGCACCAGCGCCCCGGCGGACACCCCGTGGCCGGGCAGGGGGGTGACGACGATCGACCCGATGGGGCCGCCGCAGCCCTCGGGCAGCAGCCAGTCGGGCAGCAGGGCGCCGTCGATCCACCGCGAGGGCAACGGCGGGAAGCCCTGGAGCGCCTCGCTGAGCCCGGGCAGGACGGCGGGGTCGGCCGCCACCTGGCGGCGTACGGCGTCCTGGCCCGCCACGGCGGAGACGGTCAGCAGCTTGCCGCGGGAGGGGGGCGCGACGACGACGGCCGCGTCCGCGAGGTGCTCGGCGGCCAGCGTGACCGTGGCCGCCATGCAGCGGTCGGGGTTCAGCGAGGCGAGCAGGACGTTGGACGCCTCGACGAGGAAGCCGGTGCGCTCCCGCTCGGCGGCGAGGGCCTGTTCGGCGCGCCGCCGCTCGGTGCCGTCGACCATCCACCAGACGACCTCGCCGGCCTCGCCCGGGGTCGGGTACGCCTCGAAGCGCCGCTCCCCGATCGGGCCGGCGGCCGGTGCGAGGGGCGCGCCCGGCCGGTCAGCGTCGCCGGGCACCCGGACGTGCGGGGCCGCCTCGGCGTGGGCCCGGGACAGCCAGGCCGGCACGGCGTCGGCCATGTTCGCGCCGGGCTCCGCTCCGCTCAGCAGCAGCCGGGCGGCGGGGTTGGCCCGCAGCACGGTGCCGGCCGGGTCGGCCACGAGGACGGGGTAGGGGGCCAGTGCCCACAGACCGGCGGTGGCGCCGGGCCCGGGCCTTGCGGCGGGAGTTCCCTCGACAGAGGTCATGAACGCCGGCTCGCACGCGGCGAGCCGCACCAACTTTCCGTAGGAGGCGAATTCATTTGCCGTGCGGCAACTATCGCTCACCCCGTACGCGATGACAACCCGCCCCCCACCCGCCGCCCGTGCGGAAAGCCGCCCGGACCTGGGGCGGTTGCCACCTGCGGCGACGCGGAAACGGTACGCGCGGCGCCGCAGGCGGCCGAACGTCAGGCCCCCGCTCCCCCGTCGGGGCGGCCGGTCCAGTCCAGGCACATCACCAGGGCGTCGTCGGCCGCCGGCCCCGGACCGCGGTGGCCCAGCAGGTTCTGGAGGATGGCCCGCGGCACCTGCGAGGCGGGCAGCAGCCGTGTCTCGTTGATCGACCGCACCAGCGCCCGCAGGCTGTACTTCTCGCCGCCCGGGGAGAGCGCGTCGTAGACGCCGTCGCTGATGAACAGCAGGCGGTCGCCGGGCAGGACGGTGAACGACTGCGGCTCGTAGACGGTGTCCTCGAACATCCCCAGCGGCATCTGGGGCTCCAGCTCGACCAGGTCGACGGCGCCCTCGCGCACCCGCCATATCCGGGGCGAGCCGGCGTCGATGACCTCCACGTTCCCGGTCGGCAGGTCGAAGCGCAGCAGCAGCGCCGCCAGGTACTGGTCCCCCTGGTGCTGCCCGTAGACGGCCTGGTCGGCCAGGTACGCCTGGTCGCTGAGGGACAGCCCGGCGCGGCGGGCGTTGCGCAGCGCGCTGACCGCGAGGTTGGTCAGCAGCGCGGCCTGTATGCCCTCGCCCATGCCGTTGTTCACGGTGACGTGCAGGTGGTCGGCCGAGGAGGACCAGTCGAAGCTGTCGCCGAAGATGGCGTAGGCCGGTTCGAGCTGGGCGCCGAGGGTGTACTCGGGCCGGGCGCACGCGCGGCCGGGCAGCAGCTGCCACTGCATCTCCGCGGCCAGGGTGAGCCGTTCGGCCCGGCGTGCCTGGAGGAACAGGTCGGTGTCCCGCCCGGCGACGACCAGTTCGTGCGCGAGCGCGTCCGCGCACGCCTGGAGTTCGCCGACGGTCTGTGCGGTCGGGCCCGCGCCGTCGGGGTCCGGCAGTGTGACGCTCAGCACGCCCAGCCGGTCGCCGCGTACGCTGACCGGAAGGTGCACCGCCACCGCGGCGGCCGGGGCGTCGGGCACCGCGTACGGCTCCTGGGCGCCGAACGCGCGGCCCGGCGCGGTGTCGTGGACCGACAGCGGTGCACGGGTGTGCGGCAGCGCGTCCACCGGCTGGAGCCTGGTCACCGCGTAGTCCGCCATCAGCAGTTCCACCGTGTGCGCGCGGTGGCGGCGCTCGATCGTGGCGCGGATCACCTCGAAGATCTCGTGGGGCTGCGCCTCACGCAGGCGGCCTTCGACCGTCCCGGGTCTGTCCAACGCTATCGGTCCCACTTTCGTTGACATATCGTCGTCCAGGCGACTGCTGGAGCGAACAGAAGGAAAGAGCCCGAAACGGCTCACTGGGGAGTGTCACATGGACGAGGCCTCGGCCGCTGTGCGCCGGCTCGCGTCCCCTGCTGTCGGCGAGCTCGGCGAGGTGCTGGAGCTCCTGGAGATCGCGTGGGAGCGGGGCCGCCGCGACTACAGCACCGCGCCGCTGTCGGCCGCCCAGGCCCGGGTGCTGTACGTCGTCGAGCGCGAGCCCGGGATCAACCTCACCGGCCTCGGCCGTGCGCTGTCGGCCGCGGCTCCCTCCGTCACCCGGCTGTGCGACCGCCTCCAGGCGGCCGGGTTCCTGCGCCGGGCCGCGGGCGCGCAGGACCGCCGCGAGGTCGAGCTCGAGCTCACCGAGGCCGGCGCCGCCCACCTCCGGACGATCCGGCACCGCCGCGAGCAGGCCCTCGGCCGGGCGATGGGCCTGATGTCCCCCGAGGCCCGCCAGGCCCTCGTCACCGGCCTCACCGCCCTCAACGACGCCGTCAGCCCGCCGGCCCGCCCCTCCCCCCGCGCCCGCCGCGCCGTCTGACCCGACCGTCCGACCCCGCCGTCAAGCCCCGCCGGCCGCGCCCGCACGCAGG